>JAHBWI010000004.1:300000-521967 GCA_019637075.1 Nitrospiraceae bacterium
GTGGAGTCCCGGCAACGGGGCCATGGCCGCCTCTTTCCTGAGTCACCTCAAGCAGCTCGACGAGGGCGGGACGGTTTATCCCCGCGTACGGTACGTCATGGTCGATGCCTGGCAAGAGGCCTTGGATTGCGCCAGGACCCATCCGGACCTTGCAGAGCATCTCGGCCACATCGAAGTCGTGTGTGCGGACGTGCAGCACCTCGACATGATTGGGGACGGCACGGTCGATCGCATCATCTGCAACGAACTCTGGAACGAGCTTCCCACGAAACTGCTGGCGAAGAAGGGCGCGGAGTATGAAGAAGAATATCTTCGCCCAAATCTTAGTGAGCGGAAGGCCGCGTCTATACAGGACTGGTCGGGTTTCATTAAGGCATTCGACAGCGGGGATATCGAAGGTTTGAAGCGGTATCCAGCCTTCTTGGATGATCTGGTGTGGGAGCGCGAATACCGGAAGGTGGAATGGAAGGACGTACCCTTCCGGAAGACCATTACCGATTTCCTCAAGCGCATCGATGACGAGGTCTTGGTCCCCGTGAACGTCGGCGCCTGCAAATCCATCAAAGAGGCCAAACGCATTCTGGCACCGGGGGCGGTTGGCTTCAGCAGCTTTGACGCAGGCACGGCCGATATGGATGTGCTCAACGATCCGGAGAAGCCTTGCTACGGGCAATTCGGGGGGCTGTACAGTTTCATGGTCAACCTGGCTTTGCTTGAGGCGATTGCGAAGCACCTCGGTATTGCGGCAGTGAGCGTCGAAACCCAACGGGAGTTCATCGGGAACCGACTGGGGACAAACGTCATGACCCTCATGGATTTGCTCGCCTGTCATTCTCTGGCGGGCTCGAAAGCCGCATCCTGGGAATTGGATCGATTGACGATCCGAACAATTCGAGCCCTGAACGAAACCTACGAAAGTCCCTACCAGCGGAAGCTGGAGTTCCCGTTGCGCCAAGATATGCCGCAGGAGGAACGGGATGCCATGCAGGGGACGCTCTTGTCGCTGAAGCCCAATGGGGTTCCCGACACCATCGCCTACCTGACTGAAGACGAGTTGGCTCAAGCCGAACCGGCGTTGGAAGCGTTGGGATATGAGCGGGAGGCGATCATGATGTCGCTTGGGGCGCCTCCGAGTCCGGTTGAGTACCATCACTTTCGGTTTCGGGCCTAGCGGGTGCTATATAGGAGTTGAAGTTCACAAGCTCAAGCCTTGAAGTTTCCTAGAGAAAGAGCTTGACTAATGGTTTCAATTTCTATAGCCTCTCCCGCAATTTCCGTAACGGGACCACTCCTTTGGTTGTGCAGGAACGAAGGGGAAATCATACGGTCCCCCGGCGTCACATACTCTGTCCCCTCCACGTGACGTGTACGGTGTTCTGTTTGTCTGGGCGTGATCACGCAGTGAGAATAACGACACAGTTGTAACAAGGAGCATACAGCACCATGTTTGGTTCGTTTGGGTGGATGGAACTGCTGCTGATTCTCATCATTGTCTTGATCATCTTCGGCGCCGGTAAAATTCCGCAACTGGGCGAGGGATTAGGCAAGGCAATCAAGGGGTTCAAGAAATCGGTCCATGAACCGGATGCCATCGATGTCACGGCGGCGGGGCCCGAATCCCAGCCGGCACAACCGGCGGCACAGATCCAGCAAACACCACAGACGGTGGCCCCTCCGCCTCAACAGGCCGGAGCCGCTCCGCCGCCACGAACCTCGTAGGGATAACCAGAGAGGCGCGATGAGTTTTGCGTCACGCGTGATGGGAATCCAGGGGTTCTCGCAGGGTCAGCCATCATGCTTCACGCCTCACGCTTCACGTTGTACGGGTGAAGTCGATGTTTGGTCTAGGCGCCGGCGAAGTTCTCATTATCCTTGTCATCGCGTTTCTTCTGTTCGGGCCGAAACAGTTGCCTGAAATCGGGCGGCAGGTTGGGAAGGCCGTCAAGGGTTTTAAGGAAACGGCGGAGGATCTGAAGAAGACGGTTGAGCCCGAGCTCAACATGATCCAGTCCGAAATGAAGATGGTGGAGCAGGACTTCGAAGCCTCCATGAAGGAGGCTGAGGAAGAAATCAATAACGCCACGTCGGGCGTAGAGAAGGGAGCCGAAGAGTCTAGTCTGCCCAAGCAGGCCTAATTATCCTATCTTTTCCCTCTACGTCTGTTGAAGGGAGGTGACCACAGTCAACAGCGCACAGAGAACATGCTCGATTCGGTGACGTCGTCTGCGGAGACAGGCGGCGCAGCAGGCTGGATGGTGGGCACCAGGAGTTCCAGCCGATGCCGAACGACACACCACATTTGTGCTTCATCGTCAGTAGCGGTTGGATGAACGAACGGCGGCTGGAGTGAGTGGGTACACGGAAAGCCGCCATCCAATTCACAGGAGGAACGCTATGAGAAGCATCCACGGACGGACGCGGTGGTCCGGTTTGGCCACCATGATGGGCGCTGCAGCGGCTGCGGTCCTGCAGTTCCTGACCTTGCCGGCTTTTGCCGGATTCGAGTTACCCCCGGGCGAACGCATTACGAACCTGCCCGCCATCCCTCGGGCCATGCCGCAGAAGGAAGCCTACGAAATCTACGATCCGGTCATCGGCCGGAACTTCGACGTGAAGAACCTCTGGATGCGCGCCGATCTGCGCGTGCGTCCGGAAATGCGGAACAACACCTGCTTCGGCCAGGCCATCAATACCAACGGGTCATGTAACACGTTCGGCACCAAGGGCAATGCGGGCGGTGTCGGAGGCCAAGTTGGTAACAAAGGCAACGATTTCTTCGTGCAACAGTGGATGCGGTTGGGTATCGGCTATGACCTCTCGCCCGACGTCAATTTCTACGTGGAAATCATCGACAGCGCCACTTGGGGTGGGAACGGTTCAGCGGTCAATGCCGGCAATGGTGGCGATCCACTCAATCACCAATGTTCGACGACTGCGACCGGCGCGTGCCGCCTAGGCGTCCGGGCTGCCTACATGTTGGTCCGGAACCTGGCCGACGTGCAGGGCTTGAGCATGAAGGTCGGTCGTCAGTATGTCGTGTTCGGCAACCACTCCCTGTTCGGTCACTTTGACTGGGCCAACACCGGCTATAGCCATGACGGTGTGATGTTCGCCTATCAGACCAAGGGCTGGGACAGTTACTTTGGTTGGTTCCGCAATTCCGAGTCGGATCTGAACCAGGCTGCGGCGGTCGGAAGCGGATCCGGCAACATCGCCGGCACCGGCAATCGCGATGCCAACCGCGACGCCGACATGTTCATCTTCTACAATCAGTTGAAGATGGTTCCCGGCATGGTGATCGAGCCGTTCTACATGTATTACAAGAACAATTATGCGTCGGCCGACAACGCGGCCTTCGGATTGGGCACGGCCAAGCACTCGAACCAGACTCGCCACATGGTCGGGAACCGGATCGAAGTGCGCAAGGGCGGATTCGATTTCAGCAACGAGATCGCGTGGCAGTTCGGGCAGATGGGCCAGGCCGGTGCCTGCCAAGGCGAGCAGAAGTGCTTGCACATCAACGCTTGGGCGACCAGAAACTGGATCGGTTATACATTCTATGACTCGGCGTGGAAACCGCGGTTGGCCTTCAATTTCGACTATGCCTCCGGCGACGGCCGCTCGAACAAGTGCGGCGCGGGCGCGGCGGCCGGTTCCTGCACCACGGCCAATACGTTCGAAAACTTCTTCCCGACGAACCACATCCATATGGGCTACATGGACGTGATGGCGTGGAAGAATATGCTGTCTCCTTCCGTCAACTTCCAGGCGAGGCCTTCGGCTCGTGACCACATCGAACTGTGGTATACGAACATGAACCTCGCCAGCTCTCAGGATTGTTGGTATCGCGCGGCGCAAAACTGCTACGTGTTTTCGAATGCCAACAACACCAAGAAGCACATCGGCGACGAAATCGATGTGAGCTGGACCCGCATGTTCGCGGACGGCAAGGTGGCTTTCCAGGCGACCTACGGCACGCTGTTCAGCGGCGGCTATCTGACCAGCACGTTGAATCAGCAGGTCAACCAGCACTGGGGCTATGTCCAGCTCTGGATGAATTTCTAGGACGAAGCGATCAGCCGACAGCTTTCAGCCGACAGCTTACTGCTGATAGCTGATAGCCCAAGCTTAGAAAAAGGAGACCATGATGAAGAATCTGTTATCGGTGACGCTGGGCGTCGCGGCACTGGCTGTGGCCGGTTTGCCGACCGTCGGGCAAGCACAAGTTGCGGATGCGATTCAAGCAACCAATGATGCGGTGGTCGAGCTGACCGATGCCCCCGGGCTGGGGAAGCGGACGACCGTCGATGTCACGAAGCGTTGGGGCTCCGATCGTACGGTGATCGACAGCGCCACGGCCAAGCTGGAAGATGCACTCAGCAAGGCCCAATCGGGTGGCGCGCCCAACGGCGCGATCCACCAGTTGAAGATGGCCACGGCGTACGGCAAGGCTCGGTTGCACAAGGAAGCCAGGCTTTCAGCGCAGGGCGCCTTGTACCACCTGTGCCAAGCGAACCAGAGCCAGGGGCCTGGCTGCGACACGGTGCCGAAGTTCGGCAGCTACACCGCGCCATAACCACTCGAGAGATATGAACCACCGCCTGTCCGGTGATCGATCTCCTCGGACAGGCGCCTAAAACTGATCCCCGCCGCGGGAGAACCCCCGGCGGGGATCGTTGTTTCAGCCCCTGCGTATCGTGACCGATCTCACAGTCCTGCTCCAGCAACGATTCGGCTTTTCTGCTTTCCGTCCTGGCCAGCGCGAGGTCATTGACGCCGTCCTTGCCGGGCATGATGCGCTGGCCGTGATGCCCACCGGCCAAGGCAAATCGCTCTGCTATCAGCTTCCGGCCACCCTGTTGCCCGGCGTCACGCTGGTGATTTCTCCGTTGATCGCGCTCATGCGGGATCAGGTCGAGGGGCTGACACAACGAAACATCCCGGCTGCGGCGTACCACTCTGGCCTATCCGATGAAGAGCGCGAGCGAGTCATCGCCCAACTGACGCGGCGACGCCTTCGCTTGCTCTTCGTCGCGCCGGAGCGGGTGCAGCACGACCGGTTCCTGGCCATCCTCCGCTCACTTCATGTGTCGCTGCTGGTCGTCGACGAAGCCCACTGCGTCTCCCAGTGGGGCCATGATTTCCGGCCGGATTATCTAAAGGTTGGTCGCTTGCGGCGCGATTTGGGTAACCCGCCCTGCCTTGCCCTCACCGCCACCGCGACGTCGCGTGTCCAAGACGACCTGTGCGAGCGATTGTCGCTTCGTGCCCCGTTCCGGCTCGTCACCGGCTTTCGGCGTCCGAATCTCGCCTTGACGGTCGAGCACTGCGCCTCCCGCCAAGAGAAGCTCGCACTATTGGATCAGCTGGTGCGGCAGCACGACACCGGATCGATTTTAGTCTATTGCGCGACGCGTCGTTCGGTGGAGGCGGTCGCATCGTGGCTGGGACAGATGCATTCCGGGGTCGGCTATTACCATGCCGGCCTGTCCGATGAGGACCGCAGGGCCGTGCAGGACGAGTTTCGCACAGGCCGGCTCCGCATTCTGACCGCTACCAACGCATTCGGCATGGGTATCGATAAGGCGGATGTACGCTTGGTCGCACACTATGAAATCCCGGGGAGCCTGGAGGCCTACTACCAGGAAGCGGGACGTGCGGGGCGGGACGGTCAGCCGGCAACCTGCGCCTTGCTCTTCCACGAGCGGGATGTGGCCACCCAGGAGTATTTCATCCGGCAGGCCGACAATGAGAGTGTTTCAGGTGAACGAGCCGGACGAATGAAGACATTGCTGGCGGATCTGCTGACCTATGTGTCGACGTCGAAATGCCGACAGGTCGCGGTGCTCGATTATTTCAGCGATACGGAAGAATCGGCACTCGGCGCCTGTGGTGTGTGCGATCGCTGCGTGCAACCGGCCGCGCCTGCCGATGGAGCGGGGCACGACGAAGCGACGGGTGGAACCGCCGTGCTGACGGCGGTGTCTTGGTGCGGTGGGCGATTCGGCACGAGCCGTATCGTCGAACTGCTTCGCGGCGGGCGCTCAAAGCCGCTTCTGGCAGCCGGCGTGGAATCATGTCCTGTCTATGGTTTCTATCAGGCTCAGTCCAAGCTTGCCGTCACTCGCCTGGTGAGAGAGTTGCTCGAAGCCGGATTTCTGGGCGTTCAGGGGGCCGAATACCCTACGCTCGAACTGACGCGACAGGGACGCGAGGTGTTGCAGGGGCTGCGTCCTCTGCCGTCAGCGCCGTCGATGATGAAGACGGTCGATATCCACGTAACCGAGCCTGCGCTGCAAGTCCCTGCAGCCACGACGTATCAGCCTGCCGTCCCGGTTGATCGAGTCCTGTTTGAGCGCCTTCGCCAGTTACGGATGGAACTCGCACAGGAGGAAGGGGTCGCGCCCTTCGTCATTTTTCATGACAAGACCTTACGAGCCATCGCCGGGCACAAGCCCGCCACTCTCAGGGCGCTGCGAGAGATCTCTGGAATTGGAGAGGTCAAGGTCGAACGTTACGGTCGCCGAGTCCTGGAGGTGGTGACAGGGGCCCCATGATCCTCTGTTCTCACTTGGCGAAACCACCTGCCTTCGCGAAGTAGGTCTGCAACTCCTTGTATGTCTGGGCGACTGGGAACTGGGGAAATTCCTTGGGCAGATGGTCCGGCGGGCGGAAGAAGAACCCTGCGTGGGCCTCTCCGAGCATGGCCGTGTCGTTGTAGGCATCCCCGGCAGCCAGGATGCGAAAGTTGAGGTTCTTGAACGCCGCAACCGCATGTTTCTTCTGGTTGGCTTGACGCATCTTGTAGTTGACGATCCGCCCGTCCGTTCCGATCTCCAGCTGGTTACAGAAGAGTGTCGGATAGTTCAGTTGGCGCATCAGCGGCAGCGCGAACTCATAAAATGTATCGGAGAGGATGATGACCTGGGTACGGTCCCGCAGCCAGGCCATGAATTCCTTGGCGCCTTCAAGCGGGCCCATCGATTCGATCACCGACTGAATGTCGGATAGCTTGAATCCATGCTGATCCAGAATCTTGAGGCGTCTGGTCATCAGTGCATCGTAGTCGGGCATCTCCCTGGTCGTAATCTTCAACTCCTCGATCCCGGTCTTCAGCGCGAAGTTAATCCAGATTTCCGGAACGAGTACTCCCTCCAGGTCCAGACAGACAATCACAGGATTTTCCATTGAGTTCCCCTTACAATCGCTGAGTGTTGGCGTGTGGTGCTGAGTTCTGAGACTTGCGCGAATCGGGGTCCGAGGCGAGCCTCCCCCGGTGTGCGACTAAGAATTCGTCGTCTTCCTGCGTTGAAATTCCTGGCTGATATAGCGCCAGACCTGGTCGAGCGCCTGATCGAGCAGGGTGGTGCCGGGCCACTCCCGCCGTTGCTCCTCCGCATGGGCGCGGGCCCAGTCTAGTGCGAGGGGCAGGGGAATCAGTCGAGGCGCCGTCTCGGTCAATGCTGCCCAGAGCAGCCCCAGCGCGGTGGTGACCCTGACTGAGACGGGCACGGGCCTGACCGCAGGGCTGAGCAGGTTGTCGCAGAGCGCCGCCGGTGAGGTGACGGTGAGCTCCCTGCAGGCGGACGGCCGGTCGTGATAGATCAGGCAGGTGTCGTTCTCAAGAAAGGGGCAGGCCATCCGTACTGCATAATAGTCACGGTTGACCGGTTCAACAGCCTCATCCGATGGGGGCGTTTGGGATTCGGCCAGGGCCGTGAGTCTGCCCCACAATCCTGCTTCGGTCAGTCGCCGTTTGGCTGCGTCGAGCCTTGCGGTCAGCGCGAGCTTGGTGGTCTCATCGTATCGGTCGAACGCCTGGGCCAGTGCAAATGCCTCAGGCGCGGAGAGCGGCACCAGCATACGACAACAGGCCGAGCATCCCTTGCGGCATGAGATGACCTGCCCCGATGCCGTGACCTGTTCCTGCTCAAGGGTTTGAACCTGCGCACCGAGTCCTCGCATGAGAGGGACGACGGAGGCAATGGGGACGAATCCCGTCGGTACGCCGATCCCGGTGGTGATTTGCCCGGCCGGCGTGTTGAGCGAGATCTCAAAATGTTCGACGGTACCGCCGCTCATGTTTCAACCTACAACAAGCAGAATCAGTGGATCCGACGCGCGATCAGGAATGGCCGGCGACGAGAGACGAACGATGCTTCGCGAGGGCGGCCACGGAATGCCCATCATAATAGTGAAGCGTAGAATCGGCGGTCAACCGTGCGGTTGATTCATGCCTTGCCCCCGAGAAGCACTTCTGGCTAAGCTCCCCTCCATGCATTTCTCAGGTCATCAGATCGGGCTGTTGAAAGAATATATGCAGGATCTGGTCGAGCAGGCACGGCAGGACGCGCAGGCGGAGGAGGCGTTTGGATTCGCCTCGCAACCGTACCGACCGGATCAAGCGCTGGCGGACTTGCTTGCGATTCTTGACGATCGGATCGAATCCGAAGGTGTGCAGGTCGGCTTGCCGTGGGAGTTTCTCCACAATATGTGGCAGCAGAGCGACGAGGCGCGGAAGCAGATCATCGAGCAGGTCTGGCTGGAGAACAACCTCAGCGGCGCCCTGCCGAACAAGGCGCGCATCCGAGAGTTGACCTATCGCCAACTCATTGTCTATCTCGAACGGGATCAAGCCGGAGCCTAGATGGCGTGCATAAGGCGATGGCGTCGGCGCGTATGGGGCTTCGTTCTCGGTGGTTTATGTCTGCCGTGGCTGACGTCTACGGCTGGGGCGGAGTTCGATGGCCGTCCGCATGTGCGCTTGGTTCCCGTGGTGACTGCCGGGCTGGTGCAGCCTCTGTTCGTGACGCACGCCGGCGATGGGAGCGGCCGCATTTTTGTTGTCGAACAGGCAGGCCGTGTTCGGGTCATTGTCGGGAACAGCCTTCAGGGGACTCCGTTTCTTGACGTTGCGGATCGGGTATGGTCAGGCGGCGAGCGAGGGCTGCTCGGCCTGACCTTCCATCCGAAATTTCAGCAGAACGGCCGCCTGTTCATCAGTTACACCCGCCGGCCGGACGGCGCGACCGTGGTCTCTGAATTTCGAGTCACGGAGCCAGGCTCGAAACCTACCTCCGCCGAACGTATGTTGATGACAGTGTCGCAACCCCATGCCAACCACAACGGCGGCATGATTGCCTTCGGCCCCGACGGGTATCTCTACATCGGTCGCGGTGACGGTGGAGGGGCGGGTGATCCTAATGATCGTGGACAGAATCCCGACGACCTTTTGGGGAAGCTCCTTCGTATCGACGTCGATCACGGTGAACCCTATGCGATCCCGGCCGACAATCCCTTCCACTCCGCTGGTGGGGGACGGCCTGAGGTCTATGCGATTGGGCTTCGGAACCCTTGGCGATTTTCGTTCGATCGCCGCACCGGCGACCTGTGGGCGGCCGACGTGGGGCAGTATGAGTGGGAGGAAGTCGATCTGATCGTGCGCGGTGGAAATTATGGATGGCGCCGGATGGAAGGGCGGCATTGTTTCCAACCGCGGATTGAATGCGAGCGGCCGGGATTGCGGTTGCCGCTGTTGGAATATGGTCATCACGGTGGGCGTTGTTCGATCACCGGTGGCTATGTGTATCGAGGGGTTGCACATAAGCAGTTCCAGGGGTTCTATGTCTTCGGCGATTATTGCAGCGGCGAAGTATTTTCCGCCGGGTTGCAGGGCGGAGAATCGCCCAGCGTACTTGATCCTGTTCACGTCCTCCTCCGAACAGGACTTCATATCTCTTCGTTTGGCGAAGATGAGACGGGAGAATTGTATGTGGTCGACCACGGAGGCGGGCTGTATCGGATCATGTCCGATGAATGAGCGGAGGGATGTAGATGGACACGATGGCCGAGGGCAGGACAACATTGCCGAATCGGATTCTTGCCTCGAGCCGGAAGCGTGATCCTGCCCCGCTAGAGCTTCCCTGCAGCCCAGTACACTGCGATGCCCACGAGTTCATCGATGGCGTGGGTCGTGATCCCAAGGGCGGTGTAGTTTGGCAGAAAGTCGAAGACCGTCAGCTGCTGCCAGGCGTCGGCCGGTCGATCCGTCGCCTCATAACCGCAGGGCATCGGCGTCACGGCAAAGCCTTGCTTTTCGAACAGGGCGACCGCTCGGGGAAGGTGATTGGCTGAGGTCACGAGGAGGATTCGCCCCGCACCCAAGAGTTCCTTGGTCTTGAGGGCGTTTTCATACGTTGTGCGGGAGCGGTCCTCGAGGAGGATAGCCGAGGCTGGAACGCCGAGACGGAGCGCCCACCGTTTCATCTCGTGTGATTCTAGCGTACCGGTCCCGAAGACGCTGGCGTCCCCGCCCGACAGAACCAGGCGAGGTGCAATCCCTTGCAACCATGCTTCCGCGCCGCAGGTCGTCCGTTCCCGCGAAGCTTCTGAGATTTCGGGCGCGGGACGGAGGCTTCCTGCGCTGTAGACTCCGCCTGCTAACACCACTACGGCATCGAACCGAGCCGTGGGAGTGGGATGGTAAGGGGGATACCAAGCTTCCAAGGTGCCGATGAGCATTCTGGCGGGTAACGGGGTCGTCGTCAGCAGTGTAACCAACACCGTGGCGAATCCAAATCGGCGGACCCAGCGCGTTTGCCAGGGCGTAGCCGGAAGGCAGGCCGTCAGGAATGTCAGCAGGCTTCCGGCTGCAATCCATGACAGCGGGTAGAGCAGATATTTGATTATCTTATAGGTCCCGTAGAGGGCCGGTGTCAGGTCCAAAGGTAGGACTCGCACGCAAGGAAATCCATGGTATGCAGCATACACCCACTGGAGGTTGGTACCAAGCGTTGAGGAGGTTTTGCGATGAAGCGGGCCGTTCAATACTGGTTGATGAAATCGGAGCCGGAAGTATTTTCCATCGATGATCTCAAGCGAGCACCGGGCAAGACGACCTGTTGGGAGGGGGTGCGCAATTACCAAGCAAGAAATTTCATGCGGTCGATGCAGATCGGCGATCGGGTCCTCTTCTACCACAGTAATGCGGAGCCTCCGGCTGTCGCCGGCACCGCAGAGGTAGTGAAGACCGCTTACCCGGACCCGACCCAATTCGACCGGAACGACGGACACTTCGATCCGGCCAGCAAGCCCGATGCTCCTCGATGGGATATGGTGGACATTCGGTTTGTCGATCGGTTTGAGCAGCCGCTCTCGTTGGATCGTCTCAGGAAGGAGCCGGCATTGGCGCGCATGGAACTATTGCGGAAGGGCTCGCGCCTTTCTGTTCAGCCGGTGACGGAGGCCGAATGGAAGCACATTCTCAAATTAGCGGGAGAATGATTGGATTCTCGAGGCTTCGCTCCCGCGTTGCTCAGCGATGCGAGACGCGGATGCTCAAAAAGGCCGAGTCGGCTAGGCTGCCGGCGATGCAATAGTCGCAGGCGGACCCTCACGGGTGCGCTGGGGCCTTCTTCAAGCTGAGAACGAAGCCGGTGGGATCTTACAGGATACGGCTACGTGCGGGCTTTGCCGTCATCTAAGTACCGGTGTTGCCAATCCAACCACGCGTGCCCCAGTTCGTGTGCAAGGATGTATCGTCGGCGGGTGACAGGCAGCCGCTTTCTGATGAAGATGGTTTTGGTATCGTTATCCCAAATGCCGTCTGCATTGGGGTCTCGGCGGTCCATTTCGGAATCGGTGACCTGCCGAACCGTGATGTGATAGCCGAACGGCAGGACGACACGTTTGGGTATGCGCAACATCAAGACTGACGCCTCATCGTGAGATCGCCGCATTCATAGCGGCGGCTGCATGTAGCCTAACACACTTTTCCGTCAGGCATCCCACCGAAAATCCCCGTCATCTCCGTATGTTCCAGCATTAGGGCGAAGTCCCCGGCGCGGCACTCTGCGCGTGTTGGACTTGGTCCGCCTTGGATGATCACTCGTCCAACGAAGCCCGGATACGCTCGTCGCGTTCCGTCTATGCGAAGTGTCTCGGCTTGACGGGCCATTCCGAGAGTGTGTTCCGAGATGGCACACCGGCGAACGCAATCGAGCTGATGTTGTCGCAATGTGAGTCATATTTTGCCGTGTGAATGCGGTGAGTTACGTAGTGCATTCAATTTCACGCGAAGCGACGGAAATTCTATCTTGACGAGTACCGGCTGCTCGCGTATAGACAGGCATGTTCGATGTGATGTGACGTGATAATACGTATATACGTAGAGTTTCCTGGGGCCGTGTGCTGGCGTGTGATGTGTCAGCGTGATACAGCATGGGACTGAAGATTACGGAAGGAAGGGGGACGACATGATGCAAAGGTTGCGATGGTCGTGGAGGAAAGGCTTGGTGGTCTTCGGGGTGGCGCTGGCCATCGGATTGGGGCAGGCACCGAACGGAACAGCCGCGATTATTCCGCTGTCCTCCTTCTTGAACGGTGCTCAGGAGACGCCGCCGAACGCTTCGCCGGCGATCGGGGCTGCGGCGTTGCAATTGGACAATGCAACCGGCAACCTGACCTGGAACATCGTATATAGCGGTCTTCAAGGCACACCGACGGCGGCGCATTTTCATCAGGCCCAGGCTGGACTGGCTGGTCCTGTCGTGCAGGATATTGCCTTGCCGTCTCCCGCCGGATCTCCCTTCGGAATCCTGACCGGCAGTGCCGTTCTGAACGCGGTGCAACAGAGCAATCTTTTGTCCGGCCTCTGGTACATCAACGTTCATAGCTCCTTGTTCACGAGCGGAGAGATTCGGGGGCAAGTTGTCGTGAATGCGGTCCCGTTGCCGGCCTCGCTGATTCTGTTCGGTGCCGGGCTGGTCGGGGTTGTGGGGTTGGGTCGGCTCGTTCGCCGGCAGGAACTCGTCTAGGTCAGATGCCCATCCATGGAGCCAGGGCCTTTCCCTTCCAGGAGGGAGAGGCCCTGGTTGCTCCTCTTCCCATTTGCCGGACCGCTTCCGGAACAAACAAGGCAAAGTGCCAGATCCCCATACAAAATAGCGCGATTTACGCCTCCATCTGCCCGGTGTCGGTGATAGGTAATCCCCGTATTTTGATCGGCATGACGATTCCAATTCGAAGCGCAGATGGTGTATCATGCCCCCTATGGTCGACAAATTAATTGCCCAGGAATTGGCGGTTCCCTATCCGGCTTCGGTTCGCGTGGTTGGGCTCAAGATTCGCGATCGGGGCGAGGTGAAGAAATTCGATGCCGGAGACTGTTCGCTCAGGATGGGCGACCGGGTGGTCATCGACCTCGACGGGGATCTGACCTACGGCGTGGTGTATGCCGAACCCTACTCGGTGCCGTTTGTGCCGCAGATGCGGGTCATGAAGGCGATTACGCGAGTGGCCACTCGTGAGGATATCAACGTAATCGACCGGTATGAACGCTTGGCTGCCGATGGCATGGTCGCTTGTCGTCAACAGGCTGCCGCGCTCGGGCTCCGTATGAAGTTGGTCGAGGTGTTCTGTTCGCTGCAGCGGCGCCAGATGACGTTCGTATATACGGCGGACGACCGCATCGACTTCCGGGAACTTGTGCGGCAACTCGCGCGCCGGTTCGGTGGGCGCATCGAGATGCGCCAGGTGGGCGTGCGGGATGAAGCCAGCCGACTCGGAGGGATTGATACCTGCGGACTCGTCTTGTGCTGCGCAAGCTTTCTCACCGAGGTCAAGCCGGTCAGCGTCAAACAAGCGCGTGGGTTGGGATTGCCGGTTGATGATCCCAAGTTGCTCGGGGTGTGCGGTCGATTGAAATGCTGCCTTCTGTTCGAAGCTATGGAATCCTCTCCCCCGGCCACCCCTCGGAACCAATCCCTTCTTCAGCCCGCCCGTCCTCGACAAGCCTCTTCGTAGCGTTCCCTCGGCTCAGTCCCAAGTTCCTCTCCACGTTCGATTTCATCTCAGTCTCTTTTCCAATATCGCTCGGTCCGCCCTAGGTTGAGTCGGGGTTTTATTCTGCGGGCGTCGACCACCATGGCATCGGTGTCTTGGACGATCGATTTGAGAGAAATCCTCCCTCGTCCTATTTGGAAGCGTATAATGAGCAGAGGGTGATTCCATGGCTCGGGTTCTCGTCCTTGGTGCCGGGAAGATCGGATCGCTGGCGGCCGGCTTGCTGTCTGGACTCGGAGGCTATGACGTCCATCTGGCGGACCTGACGCTGGATGCGCCAAAGCGGGTGGCCGAGGATCTGGGAGTGCCGTCGGTAACACCTTGTGCGCTCGATGTCAGAAACGACGAGGCCGTGACGCACTATGTGCAATCTCACCGCTTCGATGCCGTCGTTTCCGGGCTCCCTTACTTCTGCAATGCGGCGGTCGCCGGGATCGCCCGGACTCAATCTCTGCACTACTTTGATCTCACCGAAGACGTCTCCGTCACTCGGCGGGTGAAGGCCATCAGCACCGGAGCCGATCGCGCGTTCGTACCGCAATGCGGCCTGGCGCCGGGCTACATCAGTATCGTCACCAACGAACTTATGGGCCATTTTGATTCGCTCGATACCGTCAAGATGCGGGTGGGCGCCTTACCGGTCCATCCCAGCAATGCATTGAAGTACTCGCTCACCTGGTCGACCGACGGGTTGATTAATGAGTATGGGAACGTGTGTTTCGGGATCGAGGGCGGCAAGGAAGTGCAGCTCCAGCCGCTGGAGGGGTATGAAACCATCGAACTGGACGGTCTGCTCTACGAGGCGTTCAACACGTCCGGGGGATTGGGTACGCTTGCGGATACGTATGACGGGCGCGTGCAAACCATGAATTACAAGACGCTCCGGTATCCCGGACATTGTGAGAAGATTCAACTGCTGATGAAGGATCTCAAGCTGAACGAAGACCGGCCGACGCTGAAGCGTATTCTGGAGCGAGCCGTGCCGCAAACCCTGCAGGACGTGGTGTTGATCTACGCGTCGGTGACCGGAACCAGACAAGACGAGCTCTTCGAAGAAACGTACGTCAAGAAGGTGTATCCGCAACGATGGATGGGCCGCTTGTGGTCCGCGATCCAGATCACGACGGCCTCGGCGCTCTGCTGCGTGGTCGACCTCGTGCTGGCGACGCCGGGCGCCTATCGGGGTTTCATTACGCAGGAACGATTCCGTCTGGACGACGTGCTCGCCAACCGCTTCGGTGCCTGCTTTCGCCCGTGAGGGCCCATGACCAAGGCCGAAATCTTTGAACAACTGGGACTGGCCTCCGAACAAGGAGGGGGCTCAGCATCATCCACCGGCTGGACCACTGGCCGAACCGCAGAAGTCATCGAATCCCGCAATCCCTCGACCGGTGAGCTGCTGGCGAGCGTGTATGGCTGTTCCGAGGAGGACTACCGGAGGTTGGCCGCTCAGGCGCAACGAACGTTCGGCACCTGGCGCATGGTTCCCGCTCCCAAACGAGGGGAAGTGATCCGGCTCATCGGTGAGGAACTGAGACGACGCAAGGCCGCATTGGGCGAACTGGTGTCGCTCGAAGTCGGAAAGATCAGAGCCGAGGGGGAGGGGGAAGTTCAGGAGATGATCGACATGGCGGATTTTGCCGTTGGGCAGTCCCGCATGTTGTACGGTCTGACCATGCATTCCGAGCGACCGCAGCACCGGATGTATGAACAGTGGCATCCGTTAGGCCTGGTCGCAGTCATCACCGCGTTCAATTTTCCCGTCGCTGTGTGGGCCTGGAATGCCTTCATCGCAGCCATTGCCGGGAACACCGTCATCTGGAAACCTTCCCCGCGCGCTCCGTTGTGTGCCGTGGCGGTGCAACATATCTGCAACCGCGTGTGTGAGCGTGCCGGTTACCCGGGTGTCTTTAGTTTGTTCTGTACGGGTCGGCAGGAATTGGCTGAGCTTGTGATTCGTGATGAAGGCGTTCCCCTGGTGTCGTTCACGGGATCGGTGTCGGTCGGGCGGCACGTGGCGGAGGCGGTTGGGCGACGATTGGGTCGGGTGCTCCTCGAATTGAGCGGCAACAATGCTGTAATCGTCGATGAGACCGCCGACCTCGAGCTGGTCCTGCGCGCCTTGTTGTTCGGGGCAGTTGGTACGGCCGGACAGCGCTGCACCACCACGCGGCGGTTGATCGTGCATGAATCCCAATATGACAAGCTTGTGCCGAGACTGTTGGAGGCTTATCGCGGAGTGATCATCGGTGATCCGCTTGATTCGGGCGTGGTCATGGGGCCATTGATCAGCCACGATGCGGTGCGTGTTTATCAGGATGCGTTAGCAGAGGCCGTCCGCGAGGGCGGAGAGATTCTGTTCGGCGGGCGGGTGCTGGATCGGCCCGGTCATTTCGTCGAACCCACGATCGTGCGGGCGCAGAACCATTGGGCGGTCGTCCAGCGGGAGACCTTCGCCCCGATTCTCTACGTCATGACGTACCGAACGCTGGAGGAAGCGATCAGGCTACAAAATGCTGTGCCGCAAGGACTCGCTTCGTCGCTGTTCACGTCGAATGTTCGTCACAGCGAAACATTTCTGTCGACAATGGGCAGCGATTGCGGGATTGCCAATATCAATATCGGTACTTCAGGTGCGGAGATCGGCGGGGCGTTCGGCGGAGAGAAGGCCACGGGCGGAGGACGAGAGGCGGGGTCCGACTCGTGGAAAGCATACATGCGTCGGCAGACCAACACGATCAATTGGGGAACCGAGTTGCCGTTGGCGCAGGGGATTGCGTTCGGGCGACAAGGCGAAGGAGGGCGGCATGGGACAGGCGGCTGAGCTCGATATGCTGATCGCGAGAATGGTTGGGGAGTTTTTGTCCAAGAATCGCGCGGGGCGGGTGATCCGCGATGCGCTGAACGAGGTCGGGATCGGGCTCATGCCGGTCGTTGATCACCTTACGATTCGCACAACGGACATCGATCGGCGGGCGGCGGAATTCACGGCGCTGGGCTTTTCGTACGACGAAACGATCAATTTCGAAGATTGGTATGCCAAAGTGTTTCGCAGGCCGGGCTATCCCGCCCTCTTCATCGATCAGGCCTATGCCGACGAGCGCGGCAAAACCAGCATCATCCCCGGCTGGGTGGGTCGGTTCGGCGATCGCGTCTTTCACCATGTAGCGGTTCGAGTGGAGGACATCGAAGCGGCGATCGCAAAGTTGAAAGGGCGGGGCGTGGTCTTCACCGGAGAGATCGTCGGAGCTCGCGGCGGCACCTTGCGACAGATCTTCACGGCGCCTGAAATGGTCGATGGACATCCCTTCTCGGTGCTCGAACTCGCCGAGCGTCATCAAGGCTACCAAGGATTCCTCCCGCCCCAGGCCGACAGTCTCATGAAGTCGAGCGCAGCCAGGGCGTGACCCTGGATCCTGCTGGAGCCTCTTCTGGAAACGGTTCTCGCTGATGGGGCTCTGCTGCGGATTCGCCGGCATCGACCGACGCGCCTCGACGAACCGGCGCATTTCCAGTACAATGCGTCCTCGGTCACACCTTCTTTCCAGGCAACGGTAGCGTTTCAATGGCACCTTCTCATGCAGGGAGGTTCACCCTATGAGCGTCGTCCGTCTCGCAGGATATACCGTATTGGCCGCAGGTGCCGCGCTTGCGGCGATCCAACTCCCATCCAGCGTGTCCGCCTCACCGGCTGGATACGCTCCGCATGGAGTCGTCACGGTCGATGGCGTGACGGTCCCTGATATCGGTCCACTCCCGACTGCGATCCCCGTGCCGTCCACGAATCTCAACTATGCCGCGAAAATCGAACTCGGCAAGCAATTGTACTTCGATGGGCGACTATCGAAGAACAATGCGATCTCATGTGCCTTCTGTCACAACCCCGGGACGGGGTTTGCCGATTCCCGACAGACTTCCATCGGGGTCGGCGGCGGGGTCGGCGGCAGGCAAGCACCGACCGTCTTCAATACGGCTCTCAACCCCGTGCAGTTCTGGGACGGACGCGCCCGTTCGCTGGAGGAGCAGGCGATCGGGCCTATTCACAATCCGATTGAGATGGCGGAGACGCACGAGCATGTCGTTGCGAAACTGGGCAAGATCAAGGGGTACCAACAGCAGTTCCGCACCGTTTTCGGCACGGACGTGAATCTGCAGGGGATTGCGGAGGCGATTGCAGCCTATGAGCGGACGGTTATATCCACGAATTCGGCGTTCGACCGGTACGTCCTAGGCGATCAGCGGGCGATGGACGAGTCGGCGGTGCGAGGGCTGACGCTTTTCAAGGGGAAGGCGCGCTGCATTCTTTGTCACAATGGCCCGAATTTCACCGACAATCAATTTTACAATCTCGGTGTCCCGCAAGTGGGACCATTGAAGGAAGACCTCGGCCGTTACAATGTCACGCGGGCCGAAAAGGACAAGGGTGCGTTCAAGACTCCGACACTCAGGAGCATTGCGGACACGGCGCCCTATATGCACGACGGGGCGTTCAAGACGCTCGAAGAGGTGGTCGGATTTCTGAACAATGGGGGCGGAACCAATCCCCATCTGAGCTCACTGATCAAGCCGCTTGGATTGGCGAATGAGGAGCAGGCCGACCTGCTCGCCTTTCTACGGGCGCTGACCGGTGAGTCGACCAAGTTCAGCATGCCTAAGCTGCCCCAGTAGAGTTCCGATCGGTACGGCCGAAAATTGTTGAATCGTTTTTGAGCAGCCGGACTCTAAGGATGTGGATCTGGCGAGTGGTACAGTTACGTGGTTCGGTGATGTGTCCAACCCATATCATAGGAGGTCAATTGTGATGAGAAAGGGATTGTTAGCCATTATTGCGATCGCCACCATTGGGTGCGCCGGAGTCGCCCCGCAAAAAGCCGTCAGCGGGGAGCCGAAGTCCCCGGTGGAAGGATTTGATATTCACGTGCAGGCTCCGCACATGATGCCCAATGGCGAGCCGGGTGGACCGTTCCATCACTATTGCAAGGGCGTTACCGATCAGATTCTCCAGTGCCTACTCTTCGAGTCGACCGATCCCAAGGCCAAGCTGGTCGCGATCGAGTATTTCGTGGCGAAGGATTTGACGCGCAAGCTGCCGGCCATACAATGGCACCGCCACTTCCACGATCACAAAGTAGAAATTGCGACGGGTCGCGTTCAGGTGCTCGACATGCCGGCTGATCAGGCCGCGAAGGTAGCGGAAGCTGCCGCCGGAACCGACGGTGTGATCTACCACTTGTGGCAGCACGGGCAGGAATTCCCGGACGGCACAGTGACGTTCCCGCAGTCGCTCGGGCACAAGTTCCCGGGCCACGCTGACAAGTAGCCCTCCTGATACGCATCAGTCCGGCAGAAGCTGCCGGACTGATGCGTATCGCAGGTCGTCCATGCCTCGGGGGGGCGGCTGAGGATATCCCATCATGATGAACGGACTGGTTCGGTTCAGCTCTTGCCGTATGTTTGCGGCCTGGGTGGTCTCATCAACACTGATGGCCTCGGCTGCAGATGATGCGGTCCTGAGGCCTCGTGTGCCGGTCGATCAGATCGAAGAGGCGCGAACCTGGAAGAATCCCCTCCCCGTGACGGAGGAAACCCTGGAGAAGGGGAAAGCGCTCTTTCAGGGCAAAGCCTTTTGCATGACATGTCACGGACGGGATGGAATGGGTTTGAAAGATGTGGAAGGACTCCGCGGCAAGCTCCCGCGGAACTTCACTGATCGCATGTGGCAGCAGACAAGGACCGACGGCGAATTGTTTTGGATCTTGAAGAACGGAAGCCCAGGGACGGACATGGCGTCTTTCGTTCCATTGGTTCTCACCGAAGAAGAGGCTTGGCAGGTGATCACCTACGTACGCTCGTTCGGCGGGCGATGACCGGTGCGGCGGGGACGGGTTGTGCCGCGGTTTCGGCAACTATGGCTCTTCGCACTGGGAGGAATCCTCGGAGTAGCGTGGCCGGCGGAATCGCCGGCCGGAGAATGGTCCGCCGTCACCGAAGCCAGGGTGCTGTACACTGATAACGTGTCCGAATTGTCTGCGACCCGACGCTTAGCCTTGTCGGAAGATCCAAGCCAGCCGACGATCGTCCCGCTCAAGAAGCCCCAAGATGTGGTGTGGGAACCCTTCCTCGATCTGCGTCATCGCTCGAGCAATCCTCTCGGGAGCAATGAAGTCTCCCTGAAGGCCGCCGGTTTCATCTACACCGACCATACCATCTTCAATCACGGCAACTATCGGGTGCAGGTCAAGCAGGCCTTCTCGCCCGATACATCCCTGTTACTGCGCTATCGGTATGTGCCGAATTTGTTTCTCGGCCCCAATAATGAACGGCGGACCGGCGCCCGCTTGCTTGAAGAAGAGCGGGTGACCTCCCATGTGTGGCGAGCGCAACTGGAGCAGCGTCTGTCCCAGGCCTGGACAGGGACCCTGATTGCTCGTTACGGCATTCGCCTGTTCAATGAGGCGTTCGCAGAGCGGGACACCAAGTTTTGGACGCTGGGGTCTCAAGCGGAGGTGGCAGTCACGTCACGTATTACCGTCGTGTTGTCCTATTTGTTTGAACGAGGGGCGGCAGACGGGCGGGACGAGGTCCAATTCCGCGACGATGTATCCTACCGGCAGCATTTCGCTTCGCTGGGTGCGACGATCGCGCTTGGGCGGGGGTTCTTCATGGACCTGGCCTATGCGTATCGGCGCAAGGAGTTCACCAGCGAGATCCTGGGAGATTCGAATCGAGGCGTTGTTGATTCGACCCACGTCGGCACGGCCGGTCTACGCTACCAACTGTCACCGGCTTCAGCCTTGAGCTTGGAGGTCCAGCGGGCTCAACGCTCCTCGAACAGTGCCAGTCGTGACTTCTTCAATACCAACATGTCGTTAGGGGTTCAGTACCGGTTTTGATCGGGTACCGGCGAGGCAAGATTCGGCGGGCAATCAACGGCGGTGATGAACCAAAAACTCATCGAGTCGGGTTCGTTCGGCTTCAGTCAGCCTGAGGAACTCCAGGCCGAAGTACTGTTCACGGACCCACCGCACTGCCGCGAGGTCGATAGCCAGCGCGCTCGCCCCGTCCGCCAGCCACAGTCGAAGCTTTACATAGCTCCCCTGAAGGACGATCCGGTCGCATTCGACGGTACAGCCGTCCCGAGAGATGTTGCGGATAAACCCCTCGCCGATGAAGGGCACTCCGGCAAACATCACCGGGCACAGGACCGGGAGGCGGTCCCAGGCTCGCTGAAAGTGGAGTTTCGTAACGACTCGGTGGCGGATTGTGTCCGGCGCCGCGGGAAAGGAGTGCGATGAATGCATGGGCACAATGTACGATGGCCCGGTTTGGAATCGACATCCCACCTTGGAGGGGCGGGACGCCTGAGGGGATGGGAAGTTTCTGGACAGGGCTCCGTCAATAGCGGCGGCGGTAATAGTCACGCCTGCCGCAGGCTTGGCATCGCCAGGGGTAATGACCAAACAGAGACCATAGCAGGTCCCGAAATCCGCGCCGGGCGGAGCGTCGGATCAGGCCAGGACATGTGGTGCAGGAGGGGTGCATGGCTACCGATGTTATGGGGATTAGGAAGGGGAAACGGATGCTAGAGGATCGCTGCCAACTCCGGTTCGTGAGCCTGCCGGTTCTCCCATCTTTCCTGGAATCGACTCCCCATCCGGTACAACCGAGCCCGGTAGGGCAAGGTCAACAGCCCAAAGGGATCGTGAAGAATATGCGCCACGATACCATGAGGGCAATTCACCACAGTGCTTTCGAGTGCGACCCGTTCGACAGCTTTTCCCATGGCCATTACTCCTGCCACCACACCAACCGGATGAGATAGATGCCAGCCACATAGGTGCCGATGATCATTGCCGCTAGTACCATGATGCTGCCCTCCTTGGCTCAAACTCGCTGGGATCCTGCGAGGCGTTGTGATGTCCCTAGGGAACAGCAACTACCGTACCAAGGGTGGAGTGTGCGACGTGCGAGTCGTAACTGCTTGTTTTTCTGCACCGGATGAAATCGTGGCTCTGTGCGGACAACTCAGCGGCTAAGAAAGTGAGGCCGTTCTGTATCTGATTTGATAAACAGGTGAGTCGAAATAGATAAAGCAAAAATCACACGTTGCGAATCGAGACGCTGATGGGCCGGTCCGTCGAAAGATTAGCCAATAAAGAATTCAGCTATGGTGGGACTCCGTCTTTGGGATCAGTCCATCGGGGTGGGGTTGTGAAGCGGTCCCAGGAAATGACGGAATCCCCTTCAAAATAGACACGGAAGTCGGCTGTGACGCAGGGATCTCGACCGATCGGCGGATAGAGCCAGACTTCGACCTGCGTCTCACCGCGATAATCCTCTTTGCGACACACGGGGTTGCCGAGGGAGAGATAGACTTGGTTCCGCGTCATCCCACGAACCACATGGCCGTGATCGATCGCATGCCGGACGCCGACCGGATAGGAAGGATACTCGTCGCGCATGAGTCGGTGCCGTTCCGACTCACAGGCCTCCGTCAGCAGCAGGAGCGCAAGGATTCCCAGGATGTGGCACCGTGTCGTCATCGTTCGTCGCGGCTGCTTTTTCGACAGACGACCGTCGGCGACAGCGAGCGTTTGATCCACATGCCTACTGAGGCTGACGGAGTGAGCTGACCAGGGTGGTAAGTTTTTTGGGGGAAAACCACGAGGAGGGATTCATCACAATGGAGGTCGCTGCGACAATCCAGGCACGCCGCGGCGATCCGGCTTTCAACCGAATGGCGGCTTGGGCCAACAACTCGCCGAGCAGTCGCCGTTGCGCCAGAAACGACCGTGTGCTCCCGCCTTCGGCCAGTTGATGCTCGATTTCTCTCCAGAACGAGCAGACGGCCTGCTCCGGCGCATCGGATGTGGTCGTAAGGGCTCCTGCCATACGGTGCAGACAACCCAGGAAGCAGGGTTCGTTCACCAACCACGGGGCCGAGGGCAAGATCGAGAGCGTATACCCTTGAGCGGCGGTGACGCCTGCGACCGCCCATCGTTGTCCGATAACGGTCGCAACCACCGCGGCTCTGGCTTTTTGTCGCAGCTGGTCGGTATGCGGAGAGTCTGGTAACCGCGCCAGGGCACCTTCGACGATGCGGGACAGATGTCGCTCATTGTTGCCGTTGACGATGTTGCTATACCACTTCCCGCTTCTGGAAAACCTTCCGCGTGCGACCGGCCCTCCCGACACGAACATCCACTTGGTAACGAGGGCCAAGCGGAGCGCCATGTCGTAATGCTCCATGGTGCGGTGTTGTTCATCGAACCACCCGGCAGCTTCGAAACATTCGCGACGGATGAGCCATGTCGGGGGATGGAGAAAGTCGTCGGTTTGAGTGACAAAGGCTTCGAAGACGTCGCCGGAAGGGCCGGACTCCGGCCACAAGAGCAGCGGAACATCGCTGCCGGTCACGACGCTCTGACCATACAGAGCGCCGACCTGCGGATTGGCTTCGAGCAGCGGGACCTGCACCTGCAATTTCAACGTGAGGAACTCGTCGTCGTCGTCCAGCAGGGCGATGTATTTGCCCGCTGCGCGACGGATACCCTCGTTTCTGGCTCCCGACGCACCACGGTTGGTTAAGAGCCTGACGTACTGTACGGAGGGATACCTTCTGGCAACCTCACCGGTGTTGTCGCTGGAGCAGTCGTCGACGACGATGATTTCAATATCGAACAGGCAGCCGCAGCCCTCTTGCGCGAGCACGGATTCAATGGCTCGCTTGAGGAGCTTCGCTCGGTTATGCGTCGGGATGACGACGCTGACCAATGGCCGAGTCGATGTCCATGTCGTCGGCATAAGGGGGGAATCCATGGAGGACAGCTCCCTGAGTTGGGCTGTACCGTGACCGTCAACGAATCGGCTCTGGTTTGGTTGACTGATCATGAGCGAGACAATCTATGGGTGAGCGGCGGTAATTGACGATGCGGTTGCGCTCGCTTCCTGGGTCGGTTCAGTCGAGCGAAGTAGGTCGCGCTCCGGAGTTGAGCTGCCGAATTGTTTCAGAAAAAGACGTGATCGCTCCCAATGGTTTTGAATTTGCGCGTAGATCTCACCGAGCTCGTCTTGCTGGTCAGGATTCAGATAGTCGTTCAGTTGCACGATGGATCGAGTCACAATGCGCTCAACTTCGGGTTGCTGGCTTAGACGTAACTCCAGGAGTTCCAGGTATGCCTGTCCGACAATCGGTTCTACGGCTGCCTGCTGGCTGTCCGTCAGCGAAAGTTGGCGGGCAAGTTGGTGTGCTGTTTCCGTAAGCCGAGCCGACGATTCCTGCTCCCACCAGTAGTTCTGTAGGGCGCGATGATAGAGATCGTCCGCAAAGGCTCCGACCGAAATTCCTGCCACAAAAACCAAGGCAGCTTGGATTCCCACGGGCGGTTTCAGTTCGGTGCTCACAATCCGTCCATCTATCCGAACGGTTGCAGAAGTCTCGTCTCACCGCACACAGCCTTGGATCAGGGCCTGCCTCAAGAAGTGCTGCTTCTGTGTGTCAAAGGCGTACGATGTACGAGTCAGCCGGCAGAGTCGGAACCTGATCGGGCACTCTGTTCTGCGGCTACTGATTCTCGGAGTATAAGCGTGTCTATCGGCGTGATGGATCAGCGTGGAGACCGTCCGTCGTAGGATCTCCGTTGTATTTTGTGTAGGACTGGCCCTACGCGCGGCGGCCATCGGGGGGAGTTCGGGGTTGCGAATGAGCCTCGGCTGGACAGCAAGCGCCGAGGTCACGCTAAAAGCTGGTGCTCCACGGCATACCGAGCCAGGTCGGCATTCGTCTTGAGATTCAATTTAATGAGAATGCGCGTTCGGTAGGTACTGACGGTCTTCATGCTGAGTGACAGGCGGTCTGCGATCTCCGTCACGGTGCTGCCCCCGGCCAACAGCCGAAAGACGTGGTATTCGCGGTCTGAGAGTGCGGTGTGCGGCGGCTGCTCATTGGCGCCATATTGCTGCAAATGGACGGCGAGGAGTGCGGCGGCTTTCGGTGTAATGTACCGTCCTCCTTGGGAGATTGTTTTGATGGCCTGCACCAACTCCTGGGGAGCGCTTTCTTTGGTCAGGTAGCCGGCTCCTCCGGCGCGCATCACGCGTACCGCAAACTGGTCCTCGGGATGCATGCTTAAGACCAATACCGGCAGGGTGGGGCAGAGCCGTCGAAGTTCATGCAGGGCGTCCAGTCCGCCGCGTCCCGGCATTGTCAGGTCCAGCACGACGATGTCCCATTGGCGTTTTTGTGCGAGTTCAAGGAGTTCGGGAACGGAGGAGACTTCGCCGATCGTGACTCCCGGGAAGGAGTCAGTGAGAATTTGGATTAAGCCCCGACGGAGATACGGATGGTCGTCAGCAAGGATGATGTGCATCATTCACCCAATCCATACAGCGGGATACGGACGGTAACGGTTGTGCCGGAACCGCTGGTTCCTTCAATTGCAAAGTCCCCTCCCTGTTGACGGGCGCGCAGGCGCATCCCAAGGAGTCCAAATCCACGACGCCCGGACCGATCTTGTTCTTGGATCCCGCGTCCGTTGTCCGTGACCCGCAGCGAAAGTTCCTCGTCCGATTCTTCCAGTGCAATGTGCGCGGATGTCGCCTGGGCATGGCGGGCCACATTGGTCAGAATCTCTTGGAGGATTCGGAACAGGGCGGTCGACTGCTCTTTTCCGGCGCCGATTCGATGCGGTCGGATAACGACCTGGCAAGCGATTCCGGTTCGCGTCTGGAAGTCGCTCGCCAGCCATTCCACGGCTGCCGCGAGACCGAGCTCATCCAGGACGCCGGGACGCAACGTCGTGACGAGCTCGCGTACGGACCCAATGGTCGAGCTGATCAACCCGAGGGCGGAATCCAGTCGAGCGTGCGTCGGTCCCATGCGAGCCTGGTCGTTGGAGTCGCCAATCTGTTGGGCGATCCAGGTAAGGTCGAGTTTCAGCGCAGTCAGGGCTTGTCCTAAGACGTCGTGCACTTCCAGCGCGATCCTTGTCCGTTCCTCCTCCCGGACCGACTCCAGCCGAACGGCAAGGGCCTCAAGTTGATTGCGGGATTGGACCAGCTCCTCTCGGGCCCGTTTGCGATCCGTGATATCCATCGAAAGTCCGACAATGCCGACGGGTACGTGCGCCTCATCCCGCAACAGCGTGAGCGACAGCTGCGCGAACCGCACCTCACCGCTCTTGGTCTGCCTACGAACTTCGACCTGAGAGGTACCCGTGGTTTTCACCCGGTCGATAATCTCGTGTTCCAAAAACGCGCGGTCGTCCGAGGGATAAATGAATGAAATGTGCTTGCCGAGGGCTTCGGTGAGAGAATAGCCCAAGGCCTTTTCCGCGCCCTTGTTCCAACTGGTGACTCGTCCGTCGAGATCGACCGTGATGACGGCCTCCTCGATTTGATCGATGATGTCCGCTTGCCGTCGGATGACCGATTCCGCTTGTTTGCGAGCAGTCACGTCGGCCCAGAGTCCCACGATTTCCTGGGGAACGCCGTCCGGCCTACGGATCAACACCGCTTCATCCCGAAACCATCGATACTCGCCAGGACGCGTCTGCCACCGGTATTCCATCGACAGCGTGTTCTCCTGCGGAAGTTTGGCGAACTCCGCCAAGGCTCGTTCCTCGTCCAGGGGATGCAGCCGCGAACTCCACAGCGATGAATCACTGATGAACTCCTGCGGCGAGAACCCGGTCAGGGATTTCACATTGTCGCTTACCCAGAGCGCGCCGAAGTCTTCGGATGCCTTTGCAACATACATGACGATCGGTAATGAGCGCAGGACCAAGTCCTGCGACGCCTGCTTTTCGCGCACTTCCTCTTCGGCGGCCTGTCGGCGCATATGTGTTTGAAGGATGATCAGGCCGCCGCCCCCGGCAAGGAGGAGAATCAGGAAGGCTTTTCCGATGACGAGCACCAGTGCGAGTGAGGCGGCCTGTTTGGCCTGTTGAGACCGTGAACGGATGGCGGCCTCTGCATTATGTCGTAAGGTGTTCAGTACGGACGTGAGTTTGTCCTGATCGCTGATGGCGGCGTGAGGTTCGGTCGTCGCCGAAGGGGATTGAGGTGTCCCAGCCGGCGATGTCTTTTCGGGAACCAAAGGGCGAGTGATCCGCGACTGCATCAAAGTTCGAAGGAGTTGGAATTGGGCCTCCTGGGCAGGGTCGTGACCAAGCCGCTGCGCCAGCAAATCCAAAGACTCCTGCACACGGCGGCCGAACTCACCAACCTGCTCTTCCTGCGGAGCGGGCTGCTTGGCGCTCCGGGTCCGGTGCTGAATCGCCAGGCGATCTGCGAGATCGGCCAAGTGTTCCACTGCCGCAAGTTGCTCGTGTGCCTGGGCCAGACCAGTCTGGCGCTCGGCAAGGTCAACGGTGTTCTGATAGGAGATCACGCTCAGCCCGAGTAGCAGCACCAGGACGAGTGCGACGCCGACGGCAATCGTGGAGTCTCGAGTCAATCTCATGCGTGGCACGATCGCATTCTTGCGGCCGAAGGATGCATGGGCTGTAGTGACCGTTCCGTTTGGCCTGGGCGACTGGGGGCTTTATCGTGGGTTGAGTCCGGTGACGATCTCACGTGATCCGTCTCGCCAATGGTCTTGCTGGGAGTTTTCATTCGTTCGTCGGCGCGCTAGAGAAATCATGGCTATTTTCGTTGGCACTCAACCGATAACGCAGTGCCCTCAGAGGTCGCGGACATTCACGGGCACAATTGCTCACCGCGCCACCGGCACTCGCCAAATCAATCTGATCCTTGCCTCTGTGGCTACGGAAAAACCCGATCCTATGCTTGTTATGGTAGAGGGTTCGATGCGAGCAAGCAAGAGAGGGCCCCGGTCACCTGGAGGGTCGGCTGACTGCCACGACGAGCGGCGACGGATGAAGGATTCCGGTCGAAGAGTGGGATGGGTACGTCAGAGATCGCGAGAGGCCTTGGCACCAAGGCGGCACCAAATCGACAGCCTCGTGATGTTGCAGGTTCAATCGGAAACGGAAGTAGTGGAGAATCTGGAGAAAAGTTTGGTGGGCCGTGTAGGGGTCGAACCTACGGCCCGCTGATTAAGAGTCAGCTGCTCTACCAACTGAGCTAACGGCCCCACCGTAACTGCGTATGTAGGAACGAAAAACGTCAGGCGTGAAATGGATGTGCGGGCATCAAGCTTGGTATTGCCCTTTCACGACTCACGTCTCGCGTGTTGTTTTTGGTGCGCCTGACAGGATTTGAACCTGTGGCCCTCAGCTCCGGAGGCTGATGCTCTATCCACTGAGCTACAGGCGCTCCAGCCGAACAACCCTGCCACATTAGCACAGCATTTCCTGTGCTGTCTAGCGTCCGGTTGCGCGGTCCGGACAAAACGCATAGGGGAGGAGGATTTCCTCACTCATCGCTGGGCGAATCTGTCGGAGGACGTCCAGTGCTTCCCCTTCCAGCCTGGCGATTTCATCTTCCTCGCTTCGGAGTCCGGCAGACAGTCGTGCAATTGGCACGAAGGTTTGGACCGTGCAGGCTCCTTGCACGATCCCATCCGCTTCAGTGGGGACTCCCATCATCCGGCAGGTGATGGGACGGAATGCGTAGACCCCGCAGCTGCCGTCCGCTTGGAGTGCCGGGCAGGGGCGGTCTGCGAATTGTGCGACCAGGCGGTCAATGGTCTGATCTTTCCAGCCATCCAGGCTTGGGTCGGTCCGGAGTTCGGGGTAGGCCTGTTCCAGTTCAGCGACTTGTTCGGCGGCACGGGACTGGATACCGACGCGATGGTCGTCCGGCAAGAGTGTCAAACCGCGTCGCAATTCCAGCATGTCCAACTGCGTGACCGGAAAGGGGCCGATGCAGCAGGAGGAACAGCCCTGTCGGCAAGGAAGCTCATTCCCCAAGGAGACTCGGGCCTGATCGAACCAGTGGTCGGCGAGGGAGAACAGGGAATTTGTGGAGGCGGCGGCCCCCATTGGGATTACTCCTCCATAGCGACGGTCAGGTCCACGATCAATTCGCCCTTGGGGGAGAAGAAGCCCTGGCCGTCGACTTGCACGATGCCGTTACACTGTTCCTGGTAGAACTCCAAAATCCATCCGTTGAAATCGTAACCCTCGTCGGTAATGTCGTCCTGGGCCATCCGCGTCGTCAAGATGAAACGGGCGCGAGTGACGTATTCGCTGGCAATGCTTGCTTCGACGTCATCGAACGCGGCGAGGATGCGGAGGAATTCCTGTTGTTCTTGTTCGTATACATCTTTGAATGTGCCGCGATCTCGCACACAAAAGATTTGAACGGGCTTTCGATCTCTTGCGTATCCGAGCGATACCTGTGTCCAGGCCCACTCGTCGAGCAGCGCTTCATCCATGTCGGGCGGCAAAATCGGGAGCTGGCCCCGTGACTTGAGGAATTCGATCAGCAGTCGAAGCGGGGGGGAGTTCTCTTTCTGGCAAAACACGCGAGAATAGGTCACCGCCTCCGGCGCGGCTGCCTCGGCGGGCTGCGCCGATGCGGGAAGGATAGGAAGTTCTTTGCCCATGGGCGGTCCTCGTATGCTTCAGTGGTACACGTCGAAAGAATCGTAGGGTACTCTACTCTGCGGCACCGGCCTGGCGCAAGGGCGCGCGGGGCGCAGTCCAGCCGCGCCAGATGCGTGTTTTTCCGGTTGACAGCCTATAGGCCTTTCGTTACACTCTCGCCCTGTTTTCGGGCTGAATCCACGAAATCAATGCAGTGTTGCAACTCCACGGCTGCAGGGACGAGCCCATAAGTACGCCACCTCAGTTCACCGTTCACTACTTATCGTCTTTCAAAGGGAGGGACGCATGGCCAAGTCGATGACGAAATCGCAGATTGCTGACCATCTTGCCGGCAAGGCGGGGATTACGAAGAAGACCGCCGTCCAACTGCTGGACGACCTCGCTGCCCTGGCCTACCGCGAGGCCAAGAACGCCTTCGTGGTGCCCGGCATTGGGAAGCTGGTGCTCGCCAATCGGAAGGCGCGCATGGGTCGCAACCCGCAGACGGGTGAGCCGATCAAGATTCCGGCCAAGCGGGTGGTGAAGTTCCGCGTGGCGAAGATGGCCAAAGACTCGATCCTCGGCAAGAAGTAAGCTGTCGGGTCGAATGACGGTGGGGAAAGGGCCGGCGCCCGTGCAGGGGGCCGGCCCTTCCTTTTTCGAGACGATGATGGGTGCGAGACGAGAAAGGTCAGAACGATGGGGCGAGGCCGGTTCCCCCATGCCCATCGTGGCCGACAAAGCGCAATGCGTCCCCGTCCTGTACCATCGAATCCTCGCTGGCAATTCGTTTGTTGATGGTGACGATCACTTTCTTTTCCCGCAAGAGCTGGAGAAGGTGACGCAGCCCCTGGCCCTGCCGCTGAATGACCTGCCGAACGCTCAATGGCGCGGCGAGTTCGCAGGCAAGGTCCCGTTCGCCGTCGGTAGTTTGGAGTTGTCCCATCAAGGTGATCGTAATCATCGGCCGCGGTCCTTTCAGTAAGTCGCTTTATGGTCTGCTGGTCGTGGGGGCGGGTGGTGATTGACTCCCCTGCCCGCTTCTCCCGATAATGTACGTATGCAAACTCTAGATCTCCAACGGCCGGGGATGCCCGACCTCCAGTTCGTGCTGATGGTTACAGCGCTCTGTACATCGGGACTGACCGATATCAACGTGCCGGACGACCTGCGTCGAAAGGTGTTCGACAGTTGCTGGGCTTTGGTCAATACCGATCCTCCCCCCACCGATCCTCGCGAGCGCGTGCTTGATCTGCGATTCGGTACCGAGCTGACCTTGGATGCCATGGTGGTGACGATTCGCAAGGTGTTTGCGGAGGCAGGTGTATCGGTTCTGACGTGGGACCATCCGCCCAGCGACCCGACCAGGCCCAGCACTCCCGAAGCGGCGCCGCTGATCGAGCGGCTTCAGCAGCTGTACCCGCAACCTCCGTCTCCCTCCGAATAAGCCCTCTGCGCAGTGAAGCTCAACCATCTCGGCCGATCCGCTGTCAGTATGGAGGAGGACTCCCGGCCGTTTCAACGGGGGATCCACTCCGACTCGATACAGAAAGGACACTTCCGTCGTCATTCGGAACTCGGTATCATGCGCGCTCGCACGTTTCCCATTGGCGAGGAGGCGCCGTGAAAATCACCCAATTGTCTCTTCCGGGCTTGTTTCAAATCGATCCTGATGTCTTTGAAGATTCGCGAGGCCGCTTCGTCGAAGTATTTCGCGAGCCTCGTTATGAGGAGATCGGAATCGGCAAATCGTTTGTGCAGGACAATCTGTCCTGGTCGGTGAAGGATGTAGTGAGGGGGTTGCACTATCAGCTGTCCAAGCCTCAAGGAAAACTGGTCATGGCCGTCAAGGGGAGGGTGTATGACGTGGCGGTTGATATCAGAAAAGGCTCGCCCACATTCGGTCAGTGGTACGGTACGGAACTGTCCGACACCAACATGCGGCAGCTCTATATTCCGCCGGGGTTTGCCCATGGGTTCTGCGTGTTGAGCGAGGAAGCCGGCTTTCTGTATAAATGTACGGAGCTGTATGCCCCAACCGATGAGCGAGGGATCCTCTGGAACGATCCGGCCCTCGCCATTCCCTGGCCGGTCACGAGACCGCTCCTTTCACCAAAAGATTTGACCTACAAGCGCCTCGCCGACATGACGGACGAGTTGCCGAGTTTCGTCTAAACCACGCTCCATCCGGTAGAGTGAATCCTGCCTCCAGCGCCGGCGGCAGGCTTGCCGTGGTGCTTTGCTTCATGGTATCTAGGAACGATTCCTAGATAGGACTCAATGAATCAGTCAACCCACGTCATCCACGATCAGTTTCGTCGCCAGGGGGTTCGTGTGACCCCGCAACGTGTCGCCATCTACGAGGCGCTGGCATCGACGACGAGCCACCCGACGGCCGATGCGCTCTACCGAACGGTCAAGCAGCGACATCCCATGATGTCCCGCAACACCGTGTACTACACGTTGACGGCGCTGCGAGAGGCGGGACTGATCCAGGAAGTGAACGGTGGGGATGGAGTCGCCCGGTTCGACGCCAATCTCTCCCCGCATCACCATTTGATTTGTCTGGGTTGCAGACGGATCATGGACGTGATGGACGAGCGGCTGAATAGCTTGGCGGTCACCGAGCGTCAGGCACGTGGATTTCGGGTCGTGGGGCATCGAGTGGAGTTTCATGGGTATTGCCCGACATGCCGACAGGCTATGCCGGGCAAGCGTCGCCCAGCCGGGCGATGAGCGGCTTGTATTGAACGATCATTCATGTAAGGAGGACGCATGGGCAAGAGCTTAAAAGGGACCAAGAGCCACGACAATCTGAAGCACGCGTTTGCCGGCGAGTCGCAGGCAAACCGGCGGTATCTCTATTTCGCGCGTCGCGCGGACATCGAGGGATATCCGGATATCGGTGGATTGTTCCGTGATACGTCGGAAGCGGAGACCGGGCATGCGTTCGGGCACTTGGACTTCTTGAAGGAAGTCGGGGATCCGGCGACGGGTATTCCCATCGGCAACACCGAAGCGAATTTGAAATCAGCGATCGAGGGAGAAACCTACGAGTACACCCAGATGTACCCGGGTATGGCTAAGACCGCCCGTGAGGAAGGGTTCTCCGAGTTGGCGGAGTGGTTCGAGACGCTCGCCAAGGCGGAACGCTCGCACGCCAATCGCTTCACCAAGGGGTTGGACAGTTTGAAGCAGAGCTAGAAGCAGCGGTCGGTTTTCAGTGGTCAGCGATCAACGGAAGACGCGTTTGGTTTTCCTGTTGATGGCTGGCTGCTGATGGCCGACAGCGTTGCTGCGCGGACACTCCATGAACGGCCTCAATCTCCTCCAACCGATCGACTCTGCGGCGCTTGAGAAAGAGACGCTGCGGATTTATGACATTTGTGACGGCTGCCGGCGGTGTTTCAACCTCTGCCCCTCCTTCAACACCCTTCTTGACCGCATCGATGACTACGAGAGCGACGTCAGCAAGTTCGCGCCGGCCGATCACGAGCGGGTGGTGGACGAGTGTTACTACTGCAAGCTCTGTTTCAACCACTGCCCCTACACGCCGCCGCACCAATATGCGATCGACTTCCCGTTGTTGATGGTGGTGTGGAAAAAGCATCTGGCTGAGCAACGAGGCACGCGGTGGCGGGATCGTCTGCTGATTCAGACGGATCTGTTGGGCCGGCTCGGCACGTGGTTCGCACCGCTCGTCAATTGGATGTTGGGGCAGGGCTGGGTTCGCGCGCTCATGCAATCGCTGCTGGGGGTGCACCAAGAGCGACAGGTGTTGCGGTACCAACCGGAAACGTTCGCCCGTTGGTGGTCACGCCGCCCGAGTGCTCAATCTGCCCCCGCCAAGCGGAAAGTGGCGTTGTTTGCCAGCTGTCTGGTCAATTACCAGGCGACGGATGTGGGCAAAGCGACGGTTCAGGTTCTGGAAAAGAACGGCGTTGAAGTGATCCTGCCGGAACAGTCCTGCTGCGGAATGCCCTCATTCGATACCGGGGACAGTGCCTCGATGGTGGCAGCGGCCAAACGGAATCTTGCCACCCTGACTCCGTGGGTCGAACAGGGCTATGACGTGGTGGTGCCGGTGCCGAGCTGCAGTTTGATGCTGAAACGCGAATACCCGCAGCTGGTTCCCGGCGAGCAGGCTGGGAAAGTGGCGGCTCGGACGTTCGATGTGTGCGAATATCTGATGAAACTGAAGCGAGACGGCGCGTTAGCGATGGATTTCTCGAAAAGCCCCGGACGGGTTGCCTACCAGATTCCATGCCACTTGCGAGATCAAAACATCGGTTTCAAGTCGAAGGAATTGATGGAGTGCGCGGGTGCCAAAGTCGAAGTGATCGAAAAGTGTTCAGGCCACGACGGGACCTGGTCCGCCAAGACCGAGTTTTTCCCCCTTTCGATGAAGATCGCCCAGAAGGCCGTGCGGGTGATCGAACAGACGCCGGCCGACGTGGTGGCGTCCGATTGCCCTCTCTCGGGGCTGCAACTCGACCAGGCTGGGGCTTCGTCTCATGTCGGTGGCAAGGGGGCGCGGCATCCCATTCAGATCGTGCGCGATGCCTACGGCTTGCCCTCTTGAATCGGTAACGAGGAAGGCGCATGACTGCCAACCTGATTAAGCTCGAAGACGTCATTCCCATTGAGGAATACGAGCGGCAAAGGGAAACCTACCGACAGCGGATCATCGCCTTGAAGCGTCGCCGACGGATTACGGTTGGAGACAAGGTTACGCTGGTGTTTGAAAATCGACAGACCCTCCAGTTTCAAGTGCAGGAAATGATCCGGGTGGAGCGAATTCTCGATCCCGCCAAGGTGCAGGATGAGCTGGACGTGTACAATGCGCTCCTGCCCGAGGATGGGGAGCTGAGCGCAACGTTGCTGATCGAACTGACGGATCCCGACACGATGAAACACTGGCTCGACCTTTTTATGGGGTTGGATCAGGGGGAGACGGTCGGACTTCGTGCCGGCGGAGACATAACGTACGGGCGGTTTGAGGGCGGTCACAGCCATGAGACAAAAATCAGTGCCGTCCATTTCGTCCGCTTCAAGCCGTCCGAACGGATGGTGAAGGCGATCGGCGACCCGGCCGCACGGGTGGCCCTCAGCGTGACGCATCCCGGTTATGAGGCGGAAGCCGACGTGCCCTGGGACATGCGTCAGGAATGGCTCTCCGATCTGCAAGTACGTTGTGCCGGTTGAGTCTGGAATGGTAAGTTGATCAGTCCGCACTGTACGCGTAAACCGTTTGCCCAATAATCATGGCTGCTGTTCTGCTCACCAAACGTATCGAATTCGCCGCCTCCCACCGTTATTGCAAGCCGGAGTGGGATGAGGCGAAGAACCGCGCGGTCTTCGGCGCCTGCTACAATGAGCCGGGCCACGGGCACAACTACATGCTGGAAGTGACGATCGCCGGTGAGGTTGATCGCCGCACCGGTATGGTCATCAACCTCTTTGACCTCAAGCGCATCCTCCTGCAGGTGCTGGAAGAATTCGATCACAAGCATCTCAATCTGGACTTGCCTTACTTTACGAAGCGTATTCCGACCTCTGAGAACATCGCCCGCGTGTTATGGGAAAAGCTGCAGTTCCAACCCGACATCGGCACATTGCACACGGTGCGACTTTATGAGGACGAGGATCTCTGCGCAGACCTCACGGCCGGAGGTGGGTTGGACGCGGCGTCAGTCACGCGGCGCTACTCATTCACGGCGGTTCATGAATCCCATGCCGGGCATACGTGGGACCTGTACGTCACGGTGCATGGCCGAATCGACCCTGAGACCGGCATGGTGACCGATATCGTAGCGCTCGACCGATTGCTCAAGGAGCGGGTCCTGGCCCTGTTCGACGGGCAGGATCTTCGGACTGCCCTCGGCACGCAGGCTATCACCGGCGAATTCTTGGCCAAGACGGTGTGGGATCGGATCGTGTCTTTTGTCCCTGGTGGAGTCCTCCAATCCGTGAGGCTGGTCCGAACACGTGACCTCGCGTATGAATACGCGGGGTAATGGATTCAGTCGGTCGTCCCTAGTCACCCTGCAGATTCTTCCCTAGCCTGGGCAGTTCTTGCCCGGTCCCTCGTATCAGACGCATGCTTTTCCCGCGAACGGCCCGGATTTCCTTGTATCAGCTTGCCCGCGCGCTGGCCTGAAAGTTGAACACGACTAGGAGGCAAGGCAAGACCTTGGTGAAGGGATTTGGGGGAGGACGCAAGCATGACCGGATTCTGGGAATTCCTCAGCCGCGATATCGCATTATTCGGCGGGCTTCACAGCCCGATGTTGAGCTGGCTCGGCTCCTGCGGCCTGGTGGTATTTTTCCTCTGGCATGTGACCAGGCTTACCGTAGGGGTGTCCGGCATCCAACGATGCTATCTGCGGGTGCATCCGACCCTGAGCGCGCTTGCCAAGGCGCGAAAGGGTCTGCAATCCGAGTGGCTGTCGATCGGGGCGCTGAGCGATCCGAAAAAACAGTCCAAGCAGGCGGTCGCCAGGCCCAACCGTATCGATTTGGATGATTTACAAGCTCTGGATGTGGCGGTCAGGCGAGAGCCTCTGTTGGAGCAGGCCTGGCTCCATTTCCGAAAGACGTTTGTCATTGAGCGGACCGCCTGGTTCATTGAACCTCGGGTGTTTGCGACGCGTCCCGCCGCGGAGTTTTTTCCCCGCGACTTGTTGAACAGCAAATTGAATTTGGCCTTCTACCACCAGTTCCCATCCCTCATCACCGGCATCGGTCTGCTGCTGACGTTTTTGGCGATTCTCATCGGGCTCAGCAAGCTCCATGCGGACGGGTCGCAGATCGTCGGGATCCAGGGGTTGATCAACGGACTGGCCGGCAAGTTTCTCACGTCGATCGTCGGCTTGGTTTGTGCCAACCTCTTCGTGCTCCTGGAGAAATCAGCGTTCCACCGTCTGACAACGACCCAGCAGGAGTTCCTCACGATGGTGGATGAACTCTTCCCGCGCAAGACGATGGAACAGATGTTGGAGAATTTCACGCCAGCCGGGCAGGCACAGGCCTCGACGGTGGTGGCCAGCTCGGTCCCGACGGGAGACCTGGCCGAGCGGTTGGCCGGAACGCTCAGCGACCGGTTGACACCGACTGTCTCGGCGCTGCGTGATGCGGTCGAAGGCCTGACCCGCTGGGAGCCGAGCAGTGGAAGCGGAAGCCAGGCGCGCTCGACGGAGGAGCTCACGCGCATCATGCAACAGACCATCGCGGCGCCGATTTTGGAACTGAACCACGCGATTCAGGCGCTGTCGCGGTCGGTGGAGGAACTGAAGCTGGACCGCGAGGGGAAGCCTAGGCCCCATCGCTCGGCGGCTGCTCCGCGTCAGGATGCTCGGAGCTTCGATGAGAGTCGGCGGCCCATGCCGGAGGAAATGGTCACGATGGAGTCGATACAGGCGATGGAGCCGATCGAGTCCGCCGAGCCGGTGGTAGTTGGTCAGGGCGCCGGCGAGCAAGAGGCGGACGAGGGCATGATGGGGTTGCGCTGGTTTGCCAATTGGCGACAGGGGATCGAAGCGAAGGGGGCGGTCTGACATGAAACGACCTCTGCAATCGGAATCGGGGGAAGGGACGTCGGTCCTGACTGTCGGCATCACGGATCTGATGACGTCCCTCGCGGTCATCTTCATCCTCCTGTTTACGGCGTACGTGACGAAAGTGTCGGAAACCGAGTCTCAAGCCAAGGTCCAGGTGCCGGAGCCGGTACCGGAACGGAAAACGGCGCGGGCCATGGCGGAAGACATTAAAGGACAACTTCGGGACCATTTTCAGCGCTTCGACCTCTCGTTGGATGCGGACCCGGCCGATCCGAACGTTCTGCGGATCGTGGTTCCGGAGCAACTGCTGAATTTTGAATTTGGGAAGGGTACGCTCTCGTCCGTGGCCGACCGGTTCCTGGTCGAATCGATGCCGACCTATGCCGGGCTGCTGTGCGGCGCACTCAGGGAAAAAATTGATTCTCTGGTCATCGAGGGCCATACGGACGACCGAGGTTCCGACATCCACAACCTGCGATTGAGCCAAGAGCGGTCGCTCAATGTCATGGTGAAAAGCCTGCAAGTGATCGAAGAGCGAGTACCCTGGGCCTCCCGCTGCTTTCAGGAGAAAACGTCGGCGAGCGGTCGAGGCCGGCAGGACCTTGTGCTGGATGGAGCGCGGATGCCGGATCGGGACAAGAGCCGGCGAGTAGTCTTCAAGATCCGACTCAGGGCCGGCGAAGCCGCGCCGGAGTTGGAACGGATGACGGCAGCCAAACCGATGGCCCACGCCGTGTCGCGCCAGTTCTAATCCGCATTCTTTGCACAACGAAACCCGACATCGTTTCGGCGGGCATTGGGGGCATAGGCAGCACGGTTTGCCGCTCTGATCGCCCGTGAGTCGTTATTCCAAGCCCCTCCTCGCAGAACTCGTAAGGGGCCGGCAGCGGGCCCCGGCGGATTGTTGCGTGGTGCGGATTGGTAATAGGCCTGGTCGTACCAGTCAGCGACCCATTCCCATAGGCTCCCGGCCATATCGTAGACGCCATACGGACTTTTCCCCCGCTCGTAACGGGCGGCCCGTGCGAGCGAGTCGTATCCGACCCACTTGGTTTGCCCTGCATTCACGTGCGCCTTGGTCGGATGTTCTTCACCCCAGGGATAGGTTCGGCCGTCCGTACCTCTTGCGGCCTTCTCCCACTCGGCTTCGGTCGGAAGCCGTCCGCCTCTCCACCGGCAGTATTCCCGGGCATCGAACCAGTCGATCCCGACGACCGGCTTATTCCCGTGGCTGCTCTCCCGCGCCTCGTGCCATTTGAAGGGTGGATCGGCGTGCTCAAGCCTCAGAAAGTCCGCGTACTGTGAAACCGTGACCTCGGTTCGGTCGATGTAAAAACTGTCGAGCGACACCTGATGCATCGGGCGCTCGTCATCTTCTCCCTTATCGCTCCCCATCGTGAAGGCGCCGGATGGAATCAGGACCATCCCGGATCGGCCATCAGGGGGCAGGATATCGGTCTGGGCTTCACTGGTCGAAAGGAACAACGTCAGCAGCAGCGCGAGAGCGTGACGAATTGGCCGGCGCATCGAGTTATTGTACTCGATCCTCCCCGGGAGGCAATCGGAGGGTTGGCGGACAGGGATGCGGCTACTTCAGCAGGTGGTCGTTGATCAGAGCGGCAAGTTCCGCCGGCTCGACGACACCTTCACGGGTCAACAACAGCTTCCCGTGCGCAAAGAAATGCGTCGTGGGGTAGGTTTCGAACGTATGGGATTTCTTGATCTCGCGGCAGCGACCAGGCACATGCATCTTCGCCTTGCCGACCTTGATAGTGGGGAACTTAGCGGCGGTTTCTTCCAAAATGGGATCGTATTGCTTGCAGGGCTCGCATGTCGCCAGGCCATAGGCGACGACGGCTCCGGCGCTCTCGGTAAATTCTTTGTAGTTTTCGTCCCTGACGTCTTCGACGGTACCCATCTATATTTTCCCGCTGGCAGATTGTCCCGCGTATGCTGTGTAAAGGATCGTCGGGACCGGAAAGTCGATACTTCCCGGTCCCGATGACTTCGGTCTATCCGAGCTTTTGCAATGCCGCGAGAATGTCCTTGTCTTCCCGCGCCACCTTGATCTCCTGCACCTTCACGTAGGCGACCTTGCCGTTCTTATCGATGATGACGGTCGCGCGCTTGGAGCAGTTCAGCGGTTCGAAATACAGGCCGTAGGCCTTGCTCACCGTGCGATGCATGTCGGCCAGCAACCGATGCTTGAGGTCGAGCGAGTCGGCCCAAGCCTTGTGTGAAAAGAAGCTGTCGCAGCTCACGCCGAAGACTTCGGCATTGGCACCCTGGAACTTGGGGAAGTCGTCGGTCAGACACTTGTTCTCACCCTGGCAGACCGGGCTCCAGTCGAGCGGATAGAAGCAGAGCACGACGTTCTTCTTGCCCTTGAACTCGCTCAGCTTCACGTCTTTCTGATCCTGATCTTTTAACGTAAAATCCGGCGCGGCATCGCCGACTTTAATTTCTGCAGCCACATCACCCATCGGAATCCTCCCTGCTAGGTTAGGTCACTAAGAGGTACGCGGAGTACCAAGCGAGTCTCGTGGTATCACGCCCGGAAAAACCTTGTCAACGGGGCCAGAAGACCTAGCGCGATATCGAAAAATTCTGTAACTGGCTGGAAAGACGGGGAGAAACGGAGAGCGTTCAGGTCGCGATCTGACGGAAGCTGGTCATTCGGCCGGTCGGCGCAGCAGTGCGGTGTTTGACGAAACGAACCGTCTGGGCCAGGGTCGGCAAATCGAGGGCGTTGCCGACTTTTGGGTTCTGCCCCGACCGCAAGACCCCATTGCTGGTCTCCGTGAGTAACTCGATGGCATCCAAGGCAGGCAGCCCGCGTGGACGGAGCAGTTCAATCTCATCCAGGCCGAATTTGCTCATGCCCAAGGTGTAGAACCACTCAAACGCCGGGTCTTCCGCCTCGGTGTGGTGCACGGAGACGTGGTCCTGTCCTTGAAAGGCCGTCAGCGGCCGATCGCTCCAGTCAGAGGGATTGAGGTACTGTTGTGCAACGACGTCGAATGCCGTGCCCTGCGTCAGCAGCGTCATTCCGCGTGCGACTCGTGCGGCGAACAGCACGGTGTCGAGGACCATGCCGGGCGTCGTTCCGGCCGGTGAGACGACCGTGAGCGCCTCGTGATCCCAGGTCAGCACCTCCTGCCACCTCGCGGCCTCCGATTCGGGCATGCGCATGAGTAATCGGGCGTGCCAGGGCCCATGGCTGAGCGCGGAGCTGTTGCCCGGCTCGCCGGGGGCCGCGTTCAGCGGGCCCCCGTATTCCAAGTCGTACCAGATTTTCAGCTCATCGAGCGACGGGGCGGAGTAGCGGTAGCCGATCAGGTAAAGCGGTGGTTTCGATGGGGAAGGTTTCGGCGCTTTCTTCCGAATCTTCATGTCGGCCGCCCACAGGCGGGTGCACTGCAATCCTGCGGCTACTTGCCGCTCTTTTTGGCTTTCCGGCGATCTTCCGGGTTCAACATCCGCTTCCGCAAACGGAGGTTCTTCGGCGTGACTTCGACGAGTTCGTCTTGACCGATGTATTCCATGGCAAATTCGAGCGTCATTTCGCGCGGGGGTGTGAGCACCAGCGCTTCGTCGGAGCCGGCCGCGCGCATGTTGGTGAGCTGCTTCTGTTTGCAGACGTTGACGTCCAGGTCTTCGTCGCGGCTGTTTTGCCCCACGACCATGCCCTGATAGACCTCCACGCCCGGGCCGATAAATAACTCGCCACGCTCCTGCGTCATGAACAGCGCATAGGCGGTGCTGGTTCCGGCTTCGAAGGCCACCAACGACCCGTGCGGAGCGACGAGCAAGGCTTTTTCGTCCGCTGCCGCATAACCTGAAAACACGTGGTGCAGAATCACGGTGCCGCGAGTCTTGGCCAACAGGATGTTCTTCAAGCCGATGATGCCGCGGGTGGGGATATGGTACTCGATGTGCATTTCGCTGGCGCTGCCTTCCGAATGCGCCAGCTTCATGTGTCGCAGTTCGCCCCGGCGCTTGCCGATTTCTTCGATGACCGGTCCCTGGTATTCCGACGGGACTTGGACGGTGAGTTCCTCATACGGCTCGGTGACGGTGTCGCCGTCCCGATGGAGAATAACTTCCGGTTGCGAAATTTGCAGTTCGTAGCCCTCGCGACGCATCTGTTCGATGAGGACTCCGAGATGGAGTTCGCCCCGGCCCGCCACGAGGAAGCGATCCGCACTGTCGGTCTCCTGCACGCGAAGCGAGACGTTGGTCTCGAGTTCCTTGAAGAGCCGCTCGCGAAGGTGGCGCGACGTGAGATATTTCCCTTCGCGTCCGGCAAAGGGGCTGTTATTCACCGAAAACGTCATCTGAACGGTCGGTTCGTCGATGGTCACGCGCGGGAGTCCTGATGGGCTGGCTGCGTCCGCGATCGTATCGCCGATATTGACCTCGTCGAGCCCGGCGACGGCCACGATCTCGCCGGCCTCCGCCTCTTCCACGTCCGTGCGATCAAGCCCGGAGAAAACCGACAGGTCGGAAACGCGCCCCTGGACGAGTCCGCCGTCCTTCACGATGGTGACGACCTGCTGGCGACGAGAGAGTGAGCCAGACTGGATCTTGCCGATGCCCATTTTCCCCTTATAAGAGTCGTAGGCCAAGGCCAGCACGAGCATTTGCAGGGGGGCCTCCCGGCTGATGGCGGGAGCGGGAATCTTGTCGAGAATCGTATCGAGCAGCGGCGTGATTTCGGTGCCGGGTTTGTTGATGTCGAGCGTGGCGATGCCCTTGATGGCTGCCGCGTAGACGATGGGAAAATCCAATTGCTCGTCGGTCGCGCCGAGGTGGACGAACAGATCGAACGTCCGGTTCACCACGTCGTCGATGACGGCATCGGGGCGGTCGATCTTGTTGATGACCACGATGGCCTTATGGCCCAGCGCCAGGGCCTTTCTCAGCACGAAGGTCGTTTGGGGCATGGGCCCCTCTTTGGCGTCCACGAGCAGCAGCACGCCGTCGACCATGCGGAGCGTTCGCTCGACTTCGCCGCCGAAGTCGGCGTGACCCGGCGTGTCGACGATGTTGATCTTCACATCCTTATAGGTGACGCTCGCGTTCTTGGCGCGGATGGTGATGCCGCGTTCCCGCTCCTGGTCCATGGAGTCCATGATACGCTCGCCCATGTCTTCGATCTTGCGATGGACGCGGGTCTGGCGCAGCAGGGCATCGACGAGGGTGGTTTTCCCATGGTCGACGTGCGCGATGATGGCGATGTTGCGAATGTCGGTCCGACGCCCTTGCGGAGCGCGCAGACCATGAGCGGTTGTCGACGTACTGTTCTCCTGTCCCATGGTATTCCAGTGCTGTGAACGTGGCAAAAAAAAGACGCCTTCGTAGGAAGGCGTCATGGCACTGCAGTATACCTGAATGTCCGCATGTCCCACAAGTCGACGCGCAATTTCGCGACGGCCTGTAACTCATTGATGAAATGGAAGCTTGCTTGAGTTTATCGCACATGCATTGTATGGTGTACGAGACGCTGTTCGATATCTTCCCCCCGAGTATCATTATCCGACTGCATGCCCGAACTGGATCACCTACTCGATAAGCCGGAGAAGCCGCGCCGGCGATGGCGCTGGTGGAAAATCACCCTGATCGTCGCGGTGTTGGGCCTCCTTCTGGGGGGCGGCGGCACGGCCGGCGTGCTCTACTACTTCTCCCAAGACTTGCCCTCGCTCGAGCCTTTGCAGAACTATCAGCCGAGCCTCGTGACCCGGGTCTATTCCGATGACCGGCAGATCATCGGCCAGTTTTTCATCGAACGCCGGTTTCTGAAACCTCTTCCCGAAATTCCCAAGAGCCTCACACAGGCGGTCATTGCGACCGAGGACACCCGGTTCTTTGAACATCCCGGTTTGGATATCGTGGGTATCCTGCGTGCGGCTGTGACGAATCTTCGGCATGGAGGGAAAAAGGTCGAGGGCGCCAGCACGATTACCCAACAGCTTGCGCGCTCATTGTTTCTGTCTGCCGATCGGACGTTCGACCGAAAGCTACGGGAATTGATCCTGGCCTATAAGATGGAGTTGGTGCTCTCGAAGGAGCAGATTCTCGAGATGTACCTCAACCAGATTTATTTCGGTCAGGGCGCCTATGGAGTGGCGGCGGCTGCGCAATCCTACTTCGGCAAAGACTTGGGCAATCTCACGCTGGCCGAATCCGCGTTTCTCGCCGGGCTTCCGAAGTCGCCGAGCCACTATTCTCCGTTCAAGGCCTATGACCGAGCGAAGAAGCGGCAGGAGCACGTGCTGGCCCGTATGGAGGACGCCGGTTTCATCAGCCCCGCTGACCGTGAACAGGCTGTTGCGGAGAAGTTGAACTTCCGTCGTCCCGGCAGCGAACACCTCGGCCCCTATTTCGTCGAATATATCCGCCAGCTCCTGGTCGCCAAGTTCGGCGAGACGATGGTGTACAAGGGTGGGCTGGAAGTGTTCACGACGCTCAACGTCGAGATGCAGAAGGCCGCCGAGGCCTCGGTGTTACAGGGGTTGCGGGAGTTGGACAAGCGGCAAGGTTGGCGCGGTCCGGTCCGCACGGTCGATCTCACCACGCTGGAAACGCCGTCGCCCGATCCCACGCTCAAGTTGAAAGAAGGCGACATGATGGAAGGCGTCGTCCTCAAACTCGCCAAGGACCACGTACTGGTGCAGATCGGCGCAATGACGGGTCGGCTGGCGTACGAGGATTTTGCCTGGGTGACGAAGCGCCTTAAAGGGAAGGATCCAACCAAGGACGCCGTCCCGGTCAAGAACGTCAAACAGTTGCTGACCCCGGGCGACGTGATCGAAGTCGCGATCAAGAAGCTCGACAAGGATACCATCCATTTGCGGCTCGAACAGACGCCGGTGGTCGAAGGTGCGATGGTTGCGATCGACCCCAAGACCGGTGCGATCCGTGCAATGGTCGGTGGGTATGATTTTGCGAGAAGCGAATACAACCGTGCGGTCTTGGCCCATCGGCAGCCGGGGTCGTCGTTCAAGCCGATTATCTACGCGACGGCGATGAACCAAGGGATGAGCCCTGCCACGGTGGTGCTCGATGCGCCGGTGGTCTACGAACAGGAAGAAGAGGACAAGACCTGGAAGCCCGAAAACTATGGCCGGCGGTTTCACGGGATGGTGAGTCTGCGAGAGGCCTTGATCCACTCGCACAACCTGGCCACGGTGCGGCTCCTGGACAAGGTAGGTATTCGCAACGTCATCGACTTCGCCCGTACAGTCGGAATCACGAGTCCGTTGGCAGCCGACCTGTCGCTGGCCTTGGGCTCATCCAGTGTCGGGATGCTGGAGTTGGTGTCGGTCTACGGAGTTTTCGCCAATCAAGGGATGCGGGTGGAGCCCTATGCGATCGCCAGCGTTCAAGACAACAGCGCGCGCACGCTCGATCAGGCGGTGATTCAACCGAGGCAGGTTGTTTCCAAGGAAACGGCCTATTTGATCACGAATATGATGGAAGACGTAATTCAGCGTGGAACGGGGATTGCCGCGAAGGCCGTAATCGATCGGCCGGTCGCGGGAAAAACGGGTACCACGAACGATTACACGGATGCTTGGTTCATTGGGTCGACGCCGAACCTTGCAGCGGGCACCTGGGTGGGATTCGACGATCGTCGCCCCCTGGGCGAAACCGAGTCGGGCGCGCATGCGGCTCTGCCGATTTGGATCGGTTTCATGCGCGAGGCCTTGAAGCAGCTTCCCGTCGTGCCGTTCGAGATTCCCGATGGCGTGATGTTCGTGAAGGTCGATCCTTCCACTGCGCTGCTGAGCGATCAGGACGAACAGCAGGGCACGGTCGAACTGTTCACCAAAGGCACCGAACCCACCAAGAGCGTCGGCCCCAAACTGGACCCCACCGATTTTTATAAGCTGGACCAGATCCCAGACAGCAGTGCGTCGTCAAACCCGTAGGTGATTTCAAGATTACGTAAACGATGAGTGGTGGGGCGTGCGGCCTTAGGAGCGCGAGTCCTGATACTCTTCGTGCCAAGCCATCTGGATCGACTCGAGGATCTTTTCGTTCGACTTCTTCGGGTCGTCCTTGAAATCGGGGAGTGCGATGATCCAGGCGTGCAGATCGGTGAACCGGACCGTGAGTGGGTCCGTCTCGGGGTGGGCTTCTACGAGCTGAATCGCGATATCCTCGGCATCATTCCATTTCAAATTCATGGTGGTACCCGTCTCCTGTTCCTAGGTCACTTCCGTGACTCTCTTGCCCTGTAGCCCCCGCTTTAAGGACTCATCCAACATTTTCACCGACAGGGGCTTGGCCGTGTCTTCCAATGCCGCCATGCAGGCGCGAATCGCCTTGGGGTCCGAGCCGTCCTTTGCTGCCGTGAGAGCCGACAGTGCCTCACGAATAGCGGCGAGTTCACTGGCGGCAACCAGGTGGCTCGCCTCAGCCAGGGATTTTTCCGTGGTGGTGATCAGTGCTCCCGCGTCGAGTCTGGTCTCGATCAACTTCCTGGCGCTCACGTCTTCACTCGCGAACTTGAATGAATCTTCGATCATCCGTTCTACTTCTTGATCGGACAATCCATAGGACGGCTTCACATCGACGGACTGGCTCTGGCCCGTGCGCATATCCTTTGCCGTCACGTTCAAGATGCCATTGGCATCGATGAGGAACGTCACCTCGATGCGGGGCACTCCCGCTGGGAGCGGCGGAACCTTCAGCCGGAACTTTGCCAGGCTTCGGTTGTCCTGCGCCAATTCGCGCTCGCCTTGGAGAATATGGATGTCGACGCCGGTCTGGCCGTCCACATAGGTTGTGAACAACTCCTTCGCGCTGGCCGGGATGGTAGTGTTGCGTCGAATCAGGCTGCTCATGACCCCGCCCATGGTTTCAATGCCCAGTGACAATGGGGTCACGTCGAGCAGCAGCATATCCGTCGTGCCGCCGCTCAAAATATCGGCCTGTACCGCGGCGCCGAGCGCGACCACTTCGTCGGGATTCAATTCGCAGTGCGGGGGTTTGCCGAAGAGTTCTTCTACGCGGCGTCGGACAAGGGGCATGCGAGTGGATCCGCCGACCAAGACCACCTCGTCGATGTCGGTCGGCTTGAGGCCCGCGTCCTTCAACGCTAAGCGGCAGGGAGCCAATGTCCGCTCGATGATATCGAGAGTCAGCGACTCGAGTTGCTCCCGCGTGAGTTCTCGCGTGAAGCGTCCTTTGCCGTCCGGAAGGTCGACGACGATGTCAGTCTTGAACTCGTCGGAAAGGAGGATCTTTGCCCGTTCTGCCTCGAGGCGCACAGCCTGCATGTGGTCAGGGTGCGCATTGAGATCGATGGAGCGGGACCGGCGGATTTCATCCACGATCAGGTTACCGAGCCGGTGGTCTAAATCGTCGCCGCCTAGGTGGGTATCCCCGTTGGTGGCGAGTACCTCGAAAATTCCGTTCTTTAACTTCAGGATGGAGATATCGAATGTGCCCCCGCCGAAGTCGTAGACCGCGATGGTCCCCTGCGTTTTTTCCTGGAGGCCATACGCCAACGACGCGGCGGTCGGCTCGTTGATGATACGCAGGACTTCCAGCCCGGCGATCATGCCGGCATCTTTCGTGGCTTGCCGCTGGCTGTCGTTGAAATAGGCCGGGACGGTAATGACGGCTTTCGTGATGCTTTCACCCAGATGTGCTTCCGCGCGCAGTTTCAGTTCCTTGAGGATCATCGCCGAAATCTGCGGGGGCGAATACGTCTTCTCGGCCAGCTTGATCCGGATGACCCCGTTCTGTTCCGTCAGCGCATATGGGAAGTATGCCAGTTCTCCCTGCACATCCTGCAGTCCCTTTCCCATGAACCGTTTCACGGAATACACGGTGCGTTCGGGGTTTCGCGTCAGGTGATCTTTGGCTGGATCTCCGACGATGAGTCCGTTGTCCGTCATTGCCACGACGGAAGGTACCATCGTCCGGCCGTTTCGGCCGGCGATAACGCATGGCCTGCCGTCCTTCATGTAGGCGACGAGGGAATTGGTGGTGCCAAGATCGATGCCGACGATTCTAGCCATGTTGTGACGCTGAAAGAGCCCTCCTGTTTCGTTCGTGGTCGGGTCCCGTGACCAGTCGATTGGTCAGCTGATCGTCGCGACGAGATCGTTGACGATGTTTTTGACGTACGTGCGATTGGAGAGAATTTCCCGCATTTGCTTCAAGAGCCGGTCGCGTGTTTCTCGAGCCTGGCTTGTGGCCTCGCCACGGTCTTGAAGTGTGTCCCAATCGCCGAAGAGCCGTAGCAGCTGCGTTTCCATGTCCTGTTTGCGTTGTTCGAGCGCCTGCTGTTCGGTCTGGAGTTTTGCCTGGAGCTGGCGGCCTGACTCAGACCCTCGGTCGGATGCTCGGTATTCCTCGAGCGTGTCCTGCAGCTCGAGGATCTCTTCGAACAGGTCGGCGGGCGGGGTATTGCGAATCTCTTTCACCGCACCGGCTTCGAGATCCAAGAGATATTCGGCGCGTTGAATCGGATCGCGAAGCGTCCGGTAGGCGGTATTGAGCATCGCTGCGTTGCCCAGGCTAATATCCTGTTCGGTTGCGCTCTTGTTTTGATAGAAATCCGGATGGAAGGCGCGGCTGAGCTCGTAAAACTTGGCCTCCAGTTTGCTCGGATCGATCGTGAGTCGCCTGGGAATACCGAAGCAGCTGAAATAATCGGTGTCTTTCGAAACCGGCTGCACTTTGACGCAGCGGTCGCAAAAATACTCCCCCGTCATTTCCGACTGACAATGCCAGCACATGCTGCGTGCCATCTGCAGTTCTGTGCGGCCGCTTGGGCTGCTATGGGTATGTTCCACGGGATCTCCTAAACACGAGGGGCATGGCCGCGATAGCACCATGCCCACGTTGCTGTCACCAAGAATCCGACGTTACCGAGGAATCCGGCCATCTAGGCCGAAAATGATTCACCGCACCCACAGGTCTTGGAGGCATTAGGATTCACAAACTTGAACTGTCCCCCCATAAGGCCTTCCTTCTGAAAATCGAGCTGTGTCCCCTGCAGGTAGATGGCGCTTTTGGCATCGACGATGACCTTGATGCCCTCGAATTCGTACACTGCGTCGTACTGGCCGATCTTTTCGTCGAAGTTGATGGTGTAGCTCAAACCGGAACATCCGCCGCCCTTCACTCCGAGGCGCAGCCCTCCTTCCGTCATGCCCTGCAGATCGATCAGGCGTTTGACTTCCTTGATGGCTGCAGGTGTCAAGGTGACGGAGGGAGTTGAGGTCGAGGTCTCGGGAGTATCCATGCTTGCGACTCCTTTGTTGCGGATCCTGGTTACTTGTTCTGGCCTTCGGTCGCAGGGACCTGGTCTTCGCTCTTTTTCTTGTAGTCGGCCAAAGCCGCCTTGATGGCATCTTCCGCCAGCACGGAGCAGTGGATCTTGACCGGAGGCAGATTCAACTCCTGCACGATGTCCGTGTTCTTGATCTTGCCCGCCTCCTCGATCGTTTTGCCCTTCAGCCATTCCGTAGCGAGGCTCGAACTCGCGATCGCCGAGCCACACCCGAAGGTCTTGAACTTGGCATCCACGATCGTGTCGTTCTGCACCTTGATCTGCAGCTTCATGACGTCGCCGCATTCCGGCGCGCCCACCATCCCGGTGCCGACGCCTTCTTCATCTTTCTTGAAGCTGCCCATGTTTCTGGGATTGTTGAAGTGATCGACAACTTTATCGCTGTAGGCCATACAAACCTCCTTGATATTCCATCATGCGCGACGCGCCGTTCGCCGGGTGTGAACGCGCATTCGCGAGAAAGTGATCATCCTTCACGCTGTCAGTGTGCCGCCCATTGCACCGTCTTGAGATCGATGCCTTCCTTTGCCATTTCGTACAACGGAGACATCTCACGAAGCTTGGTGACGGTTTCGATAATCCTCTTGGCCGCGTAGTCAACCTCTTCATCCGTTGTGAAGCGGCCCAGCCCGAACCGAATCGAGGAGTGCGCCAGTTCCGTTCCGACACCGAGTGCACGCAAAACGTAAGAAGGTTCGAGGGTGGCGGAGGTGCAGGCCGATCCGGACGAGAGCGCAATTTCTTTGCAACCCATCAACAACGATTCCCCCTCCACATAGGCGAAGGACAGATTCAGGTTGTTTGGGAGTCGCTCGGTCGGGTGACCGTTGAGATAGACGTCCTCCAGCGCGGTCGTGATGGTTTTGTGAAGTCGGTCACGCATGGTCGTGAGCCGAGCCGCCTCGGCTGCCATTTCCTGTTCGCAGAGTTCGCAGGCCTTACCGAAGCCGACGATCAACGGCACCGCCAACGTACCCGAGCGCATCCCCCGCTCGTGGCCTCCGCCGTCCATCTGGGCGGCGATACGCACGCGCGGATTCTTCTTGCGCACATATAAGGCGCCGACGCCCTTCGGGCCATAGATTTTGTGGGCCGTGAATGACATCAGGTCGATGCCCATCTCCTGAACATTGACCGGCACCTTGCCGACGCCTTGAGTCGCGTCACAATGGAACAGAATGCCCTTCTCCTTGGCGATCTTCCCGATCTCCTTCACCGGATTCAGGGTGCCGATCTCGTTGTTGGCGAACATGATCGAGATGAGGATGGTCTTGTCGGTGATGGCGTTCCGGACGTCCTCTGGGTTCACCATGCCGAACTTGTCGACCGGGAGATAGGTCACCTTGAGGCCGCGTTTGGCTTCCAGCCCCTTCGCGGTATCGAGGACGGCCCGATGTTCGGTGGACGACGTGATGATGTGATCGCCTTTCTCGTGGTACATCTCCACGACGCCCTTGATCGCAAGGTTATCGGATTCCGTCGCTCCGCTGGTGAACACAATTTCCTTTGGGTCGGCGTGGATCAACTTGGCGATCTGTTTCCGAGCATTCTCGACGCCCTCTTCCGCCTGCCATCCGAACGCATGGTTGCGGCTTGCCGCGTTTCCAAATTTTTCGGTGAAGTAGGGGAGCATGGCTTCCAGCACCCGAGGGTCCATCGGCGTCGTGGAATGGTTGTCCAAGTAGATCGGGAACTTCATCGCTCGACTCCTTCTTGTTCCGTAGTCATAGATTGAATGGTAATGAGAGGGGTTCCTCCCATCATATCCTGCAAGGTCATGCTATTGAGCAATTGGTAGATACTGCTTTGAATCTTCAGCAACGGTGTGCGGATGTTACAGTGCTCCCGCTGCATGCAGGGATCACCGTCCTTTTCATGCGAACAGTCCATCATGCCGAGGGGACCCTCAAGGCTCTCAAGCACCTGGGCGATCGTAATCTCCCGCGGGCTCTTACCCAAAAGGTAACCACCCTTTGGTCCGTTGTGGCTTTCAATGATGCCGCTTTTCGCCAACGTTTGGAGTACCTTTGCCAAGAGCTCGGCCGGAATATGATATTCTTCTGCGATCTCCTTGGTGTTCACCACACGTGCGCGGCTCACATCATCAAACTGGTGTAAGGCGATGTGCTGGAGTGCCATGAGGCCGTAATCTGCTTTTTTGGAAAGTTTAAGCATATGGCTATTGCCGATTTGTTAGATCGGAGACTATAATGATCTCCGATCAAATGAGTCGTATAAAAGTTAGCACGTGATCTTCGAGGCTGTCAATAGGAGCTCCTTCTAAATGGTAGTCTGGAAGTGACAAGCATGTGAAGCAACATTCATTAGAATTTTTGAACACTTAAACGTTGTTTGAGGTGTGTGATGGGCGGCACGAATCCATATATTCAGAAGGCTGAAGCAGAGTTACCGAGCAAGGCCTACACGATCACATTCATTCATCCAGACAAGTCCGAGGAGAAGGTGGTCGTGCAGCCGGACAAGATTCCCTATGGCCCCACCGGCTTGCCGGGCAGCATTCTGGATATCGCAATGGGCAACGGCATCGATTTAGAGCATGTCTGTGGCGGCGTCTGCGCCTGTTCCACCTGTCATGTGATCGTGCGCAAGGGGCTGGAAACCTGCAATGAAGGGACGGACGACGAGTTCGATCAGTTGGAAGAAGCGCCGGTAACGACGTTGCAGTCGAGGTTGGGGTGCCAGTGTGTGCCCAACGGTACGGTAGATGTGGTGGTAGAGATTCCGGCCCTCAACAAGAATCTCGTGAAGGAATCTCACTAGCCTGCGTTAGTCGTAGGTTTCGAGCTTCACTTCCTTCCTGTCGAATCCCAGCTCCAAGAATAACTCCCGCAACGGGTGGGCAAAGGCTCTGATACCGGCGATCATGGGCACGCAAGCCCGGTCGCCGTTCACCAGCTGCCGGACTTTCGCCAGCGTGCCGTCGAGAGTACCAGCGGGTTCGTTCACGACGGCCTCATAGGTGAAATTTGGATTCGTCTTGGCCAACGCCGTGAACTCTTCATGGTAGAGATGCTCGTCTGGGCTTGGTGCGTGGGCGATCAGGGTCGTTCGTGGCAGGTTCTGTCGATCGGCCATTGCCCGGATCATGCAGCGTAGCGGGACCAGTCCCGAGTAGCGTCCCAGGAGCAGCAGCCGCTTCCCCTGTAATTCCGGCAGCACGAATCGACCGTAGGGGCCTGAAAAGGGGAATCGAGCACCCGGTTGCAGGCCACACAAATAGGTTGAGGCCAGTCCATCCGGTACATGGTCGAACACGAGGCAGAGATCACCATTGTCGGACGGTGGAGCCGCCAGCGAATAGGCGCGATTGAGTGGCGGCCGGTCCCCGATGGGCAGCTGCAGGGAGATCCACTGTCCCGGCTGAAAACTCAGGGGGCGCTCAATCGGACGAAGGATCAATTGCCTCGTATGCGTAGTCAGGGTGGTGACGGAGCGGATTTCGGCCAGTTGAGCTTGTTCAGACATGCCTCGTTCATAGCAAAAACCGATGGAGAATGGAAAGCGCCGATTCTGTACATCACCAGGGGGCCATGTTATAGATACCGCCCCCGTCCTCGCACCGCGAGAGACATCCTTATGATCCGGAAAGGTAGACGACGAACATGAGTCAGGTTCGGGTTCGATTCGCTCCGAGTCCGACAGGGTTTCTGCACATCGGCGGGGTCCGTACTGCGCTGTTCAATTGGCTTTATGCAAAACAGCAGAACGGTGTGTTTGTGCTTCGGATTGAGGATACCGATCAAAGTCGCTCCACCGACGAGTCGATTCAAGCAATCATTCAGGGGATGCAGTGGGTCGGGCTTGACTGGGATGAAGGGCCTTTCCGCCAGACGGAGCGCATGGAGCTCTATCGCGCTCACGCGTTGCGCCTGCTGGAGCAGGGGAGGGCTTATTGGTGCGTATGCAAAGCCGAGGAGTTGGAAGCGCGCCGGAAGGAAGCAGAAGCTAAGGGGCTGTCGCCGCGCTATGACGGCCGTTGCCGCAACCTCGGCCTGACCTCGCCTCCCGGGGATGCTGCGCTGCGCTTCAAGGCGCCTCAGGAAGGCCAGATCGTCATCGAGGATCTGATTAAAGGGCGGGTCGTCTTCGACAACCAGGTGCTCGATGATCTCATCATTCTACGGTCCAACGGCTATCCGACGTACAATTTCTCGGTTGTCGTGGACGATGCTTTAATGGGAATCACCCACGTCGTGCGCGGAGATGATCACCTCACGAACACGCCGCGGCAGGTCCCCATATTTGAAGCCCTCGGGTTTCCGTTGCCTCGGTTCGGTCACCTGCCGATGATTCTCGGATCCGACAAGACCCGCCTCTCCAAACGACATGGGGCGACCTCGATCATGGCCTACAAGGATATGGGCTATCTCCCGGATGCCATGGTGAATTATCTGGTTCGTTTGGGCTGGTCCCACGGCGACCAAGAAGTATTTTCGCGCCAGGAGCTGATCGAGAAATTTTCCTGGAAGAGTGTGCAGACCTCACCGGCCGTTTTCAATCCAGACAAACTGCTCTGGCTCAACGCCGAATATATCAAGACCAGTCATCCCGGCCAGATTGCCGAAGCCTTGCGGCCGCTGCTGGAGGCGGCCGGACTGGGTGATCACCTGAAAGGCGTTTCCACGGAGTGGCTCGGGCAGCTCGTAGTGTTGGTCCGCGAACGGACGAAGACATTGGTGGAAATGGTGCAGTGGGTGACACCCTACTTCGGCGAAGCCGTCGTCTTTGAAGAAGAGGCTGCCAAGAAGTTCCTCTCTGCGGCTATCGCGCCGGTTTTAACCAAGCTGACGGACCGGTTCGAATCACTGCCGACCTTTGATAAGCCGACGTGGGAGGCCACCTTTAAGCAATTCGTCGAGGCGGAAGGCCTGAAAATGGGCCAAATTGCCCAGCCGGTCCGCGTGGCCCTGACCGGCCGCACGGCGAGTCCAGGACTCTTCGAGGTAATGGAGGTGCTGGGGCGGGAACGTACCCTTGGACGGCTTCGCCGGGGCATCGAGCGGGCAGCCGGAACCTAACGATGTTGTGCGAGAATCGGCGTCGATCTTGACTGAACGGAAGCCCTTATATTACTGTGAGGGCCGGTTGGGGGATCGTCTAGCGGTAGGACGTCAGTCTCTGGATCTGACTACCTAGGTTCGATTCCTAGTCCCCCAGCCAAAATTTCCCCAACACCCTGCGATCCGAAACTGCGTCTGGATTGGTTCCGTACCGCGCTGGGGGATCGTCTAGCGGTAGGACGCCGGCCTTTGGAGCCGGCTACCTAGGTTCGATTCCTAGTCCCCCAGCCAATTTTCCTCACAGCCGTTCTTTCATCACGATTATTGCTCGAACTGCGCGCGCTTTTGGTCGAGTTCGGCCCAGCGGTGGTACAGCCGTTCGACTTCATGGTGGGCTGCGGTCAAGGCCTCGGTTCGCGCCACGAGTTCCGCGGCGTTGGATATGACGGCGGGATCACTCACGGCCGTTTGACATCGTTCAACGAGCGCCTCGGCCTCGAGGATGGCACCTTCGATCGATTCCCATTCCTGTTGTTCTCGATAAGAAAATTTCTTCGCGCGGCGCGCTGGAGCGGCGGCGCTGTCCGTTCCTCCCCCGAGAGAGTTCCCGTCCGGCTTCATCGCTGATGATCCAGCTTGCCGTTCTTGGGCCGCTTCCCACTGCGCGTAGTCCGCAAACCAGCCGGTCCCACCCCTGCCGTCCAAGGCCAGCAGCATCGTTGAGACACGGTCCAGCAAGTATCGGTCGTGCGTCACGAGGATCAGAGCGCCGGGAAACTCCAGGAGACTGTCTTCCAGCACCTCGAGGGTGGGAATGTCGAGGTCGTTCGTGGGCTCGTCCAGGATGAGCAGGTCGGCCGGTTGCAGCATCAGCCGGGCGATCAACAGGCGAGCCTGCTCGCCGCCCGAGAGGCGTGAAACCGGCAGGTCGAGTTGCTCGGGGCGAAACAGAAACCGTTTGGCCCAGGAAGCCAGGTGAATGGATCGGTCTTGGTATACCACCGCGTCCCCCGACGGCGCCAACGCGCGCCGAAGCGTGGCCTGCTGATCGAGCGAATCGCGATGCTGTTCGAACAACACCACGCGCAATGCCTCGGCGCGGCGAATCGTTCCGGAATCTGGCTCCATCGTTCCGGCCAGCAGCCGAAGCACGGTGGTTTTTCCGCTTCCATTCGACCCCAGGAGTCCCAACCGCTGGCCTGGCCCTAAGGTCAGCTCGAGGTCCGACACGATCGGCTTCCCGCCGAAGGCCTTGGAGACATGCTCCGCCACCAAGAGTTGTTTGGACCTTCGGCCTGAGGAGGAGAAGTCGATGCCGACCGTGCCGTGAACGGCTCGCGCTTCGGCTTGTCCCAATTCATCGATGAGCTGCTCGGCAGACTGGATTCGGCCCTTGGCCTTGGTCGTCCGCGCCTTCGGTCCCCGGCGCAGCCATTCCACCTCACGCCTCACACGATTGGCGAGCGAGGCCTGCGCATCAGCTTGCGATTGCAGCAGGGCGACGCGTTGCTCCAAGAAGTCGCTGTAATGCCCCTTCGCTTCGAACACGCCGCCGGCGTAACAGCGGTTGATCTCGATCATCCGCGACGCGACAGATTCCAAAAAACGCCGGTCGTGGCTGATGACGAGAAAGGCCTTGGCGTCGGCCTTAAGCAACTGTTCGAGCCACAGGATGCCCTCCAGGTCCAGGTGGTTGGTCGGCTCGTCCATGAGCAACACATCCGGTTCCATGAGCATGGCCTGCGCGATGGCCAGTCGTTTGCGCCAGCCGCCGGACAGCGTGCCGACCCGTTGTTCGGAATCGGGGAATCCCCCGATGCTCATGGCCTGGGCGATGCGGCCGGCTTCTTCGTGCGGATCCAATCCTTCGGCCAACAGGGTGTCGGTCAGTACCTGTTCAATCGAATGGTCCGATGGAAATTGTGGCTCTTGGGGGACATAACCGACTCGAATCTGGCGGCGCGCGGTTTTGGTACCCGTGTCGGGAGTCTCCAGACCGGCGAGGATCTTGAGCAGTGTGGATTTGCCCGATCCGTTCGGACCGACCAGCCCCACGTGGTCGCCTTCGAAAATGGCCAGGGAGAGATCGGAGAAGAGGGCCTTGATGCCGAAGCTTTTACTGATCGATTCGCAGCTCAATAAGATGGCAGGGGGCACGCGTATATTCCTCGAATTAGAGGTGAAATGGTGACTATACGGGAAGGAGGTGGTCGGTCGCTATGGGCCTGTATGTGTCGGGGGTTCGTGTGCCGGCGTGTTATGGGGATGTGAGCCGCGACGGCACAGCCGTCGCGGGAGGGAACCTTCAAGTTGCCGTCCTGGCCCGTCCGGCGTGGACTCGATGAGTGAAACAGGCCGGGCAGAGGTGATAGCCGCCCTCCTTCGACGTATGGAAGCTCTCCATCCTGCCCGTTCCGCAATCGAAGCAGCGAATGCCGCTGGTGATGGAGCGAGGCAAGGGTGGGGTAACGTCGATGCGCTGCAGTGCCTCATGGGTTCGCCGTGCGGCTCGGTGGATTGCGGTCAGGATCGGCTGAGCCTGTAAATCGGCGCCGGGGATGGCGGTTTCCAACGTGTCGAGGCAGTCGTGGAAGGTTGGGTGGTCCGCAAGAGCATGGTCTAAACCAGAGAGACTGTTCATTGTCAGGACTCCATGTGTATCGGGTGTGACTGTCGCAGGAGCCGTGATCTTGCACGATGTGCCTCTCGCCGCTCAAGGCAGCCGAAGGTCTGCAGGCCCGTACTTTTGTGGGATCCAGGACGGTGCTAAACGGAAGGCCCGGCGATCAGCGCGGAGCTTGGGCCTTCTCCAACTTGGCCCAGGCGTCCTTCAGCGTCACGGTGCGGTTGAAGACCGGTTTGTCCGGCTTCGAGTCCGGGTCGACGCAGAAGTAGCCGATGCGCTCGAATTGCACACTGGTTCCGGCCGGGAGCGTTGCCGACCCCGGCTCGACTTTGCAGGAAAGGAGCCGCTCCAGCGAATTTGGATTCAAGTACAAGGTCCAATCGTGGTCGGACGGAATCTTGGCCAGATCCGCCTTCAAGAGACTCTCGTACAGTCGCACTTCCGCGTCTACCGCATGGGATGCCGATACCCAATGGATGGTCGCCTTGACCTTCCGCTGCTCCTGCGCGGCGCCGCTTTTCGTCTCGGGATCGTAGGTGCAATGGAGCTCGACGACCTCGCCGGTCGCAGGATCCTTTACCGCGCCCACACACTTAATGATGTAGGCATAACGCAGACGCACTTCACGGCCAGGGGCCAGACGAAAGAACTGCTTCGGCGGATCTTCCTTGAAATCATCCCGTTCGATATACAGGACGCGGGAGAAGGGCAACCGCCGTGTCCCGGCCGCGGGATCTTCAGGATTATTGACCGCGTCCAACTGCTCGACCTGAGCTTCCGGGTAATTGTCGATCACGACCCGCAGCGGCCGCAGCACCGCCATGACGCGGTTGGCGCGTTTGTTCAAATCCTCCCGGACAAAATGCTCGAGCATCTGCATCTCAACCACGGCGTCGCGCTTGGCAATCCCGATCGCTTCGCAGAAGGCCCGCAATGATTCGGGCGTGTAGCCGCGACGGCGCAGGCCCTTGAGGGTCGGCAGGCGCGGATCGCTCCAGCCGCTGACGAGCTTGCGCTCCACGAGATCCAGAAGCTTACGCTTGCTCATGACTGTGAAGCTGAGGTTCAGCCTGGCGAACTCGATCTGCTGCGGTCGGTGCGGCGCCCCGCTCTGCTCCACGACCCAGTCGTAGAGCGGCCGGTGGTCTTCGAACTCCAGCGTGCAGATGGAATGCGTGATTCCTTCGATCGCGTCCGACAGGGGATGCGCAAAGTCATACGCGGGGTAGATGCACCAGGCGGAGCCGGTTCGGTAATGGGCCTCGTGGCGGATGCGATAGAGCACCGGGTCGCGCAGGTTGATGTTGGGCGAGGCCATATCGATCTTGGCTCGGAGCACCTGGGTCCCGTCCGGGAATTCTCCAGCCCGCATGCGACGGAAGAGATCGAGGTTTTCTTCGACGGATCTGGTGCGATAGGGGCTGTGTTTTCCCGGCTCCGTCAGCGTGCCGCGGTATTGTCGCATCTCGTCCGCGCTGAGGCTGTCCACGTAGGCCAGGCCCTTCTTGATCAGGACGACGGCGAACTCGTAGAACCGCTCGAAATAGTCCGAGGCATAGAAGAGCTTGTCGTGCCAGTCGAAACCGAGCCAGCGGACGTCCTCTTGGATCGCCTGCACGTATTCGGGATCTTCCGTAGTGGGATTGGTGTCGTCCATCCGGAGGTGGGTAATCCCTCCAGGGTTCTCGGCCGCGATGCCGAAGTTGAGGCAAATGGATTTCGCATGGCCGATATGGAGATAGCCGTTCGGTTCCGGGGGAAATCGCGTGACGATGCGCCCGCCGTGCTTTCCCGCAGCGCGGTCAGCCGCCACGATGTCGCGGATGAAATCCGAGCGGGTAGAAGATTCCGGTTCGTTCGCCATGACCAGTCGGCTCCGTCGGGATTGGACGATGCGCGCCTTCTTCTATCACAGATGGGCGGGGAGGGAGAAGGGCCGCTGGTGATCGGCGTCGGCGACGCTGTCCGGAAGGGATTTTTGCTGGATCGATTCGGGTGAGTCACTTAGAATTACTGTATGTCACACCAGGGGGCCGGGACCGGAGGAAACACATGAGCAAGGTCGGGATCGTCACGCGTCAGGGGCTGGGGTGGTGCTGTGCGCTGGTGTTGCTGCTCGTCGGCGCGGGCGGGGTGTGGGCCGACGACGCTACAGGACCGGAGGCCTGTCGAGGTAAAGAGTTCGTGCAGAAGATGCAATGTTACAAGGCCTATCTCGAAACGGTGCTGCAGGCGCAAGGTTCCGAACAGGCCCTTACCGCTCTCGAACAGATCACCGCCCAGGACGGCGAAGCCCTCCGCGAGGCGCATCCGTTGGTCCACCACATCGGACAGCAATCCTACACCAAGTATGGCACTGCTACCGAAGCGATGGCTCACTGCCGAGACGTGTTCTGGTCCGGTTGTTACCACGGGGTGTTGCAGGCGTACCTCAGCAGCCTCTCAACGGTCGAGCCTCAGCATATTCTTCCTCTGTGTCCCACGAGCGAGAAGGTTTCGGCCTACTCGTTCCAGCGGTACAACTGTCTGCACGGGTTGGGACACGGCCTGACGATTCAGTTCCGATACGACGTGCTGAAGAGCTTGGCGTTTTGCGATGCGCTGCCGGGAAGCTGGGATCGCGAGTCCTGCTATGGCGGGGTCTTCATGGAGAACATCGTGACGTTCCAGAATGCGCGGCACGCCCAGCTGAGCGCGGAACATCAACACCATCATGAAGCCACGAGTTTCTTGAACGCGCAGGATCTGCTCTATCCCTGCTCGGTACTGACCGAGAAATACCTCCGCGCCTGCTACCTGATGCAGACCTCCGCCATTCTCACGTTCCTAAACTATGATTTTGCCCAAGCCTTCACGTATTGCGCGCGGGTGCAGGGCGAACACCAAACGACCTGCTATCGCAGCCTCGGCCGTGACATCAGCGGGTACACGCTCCGTGACGCTGTCCGGGTGAATGAACTCTGTCGGTTGGGCGTGGGAGATCAAGTTCGGCAATGTTTCATCGGAGCCGTGAAGGATTTCATCCTCACCGACGCCAGTCCCGATCCGGGCGTGAAGCTCTGCCGCAGTCTCGACGTTCCGTTCAAGAAGGATTGTTACGCCACCGTTGGGGAGATGTCCGTTCCGCTCTTCGACGATAAGGCGTTGCGCGTTCAGGCCTGCCGCAAAGGCGAAGAAGAGTTCGTCGACGCGTGCCTCGCCTCCGCCACCGCGTTCTAAGCAGGGGCCGTCCGACCGGCGCGGAACCAGATCAACATCTTGTCGTTCGAAAGCGTGTCCTGCGGCTCCGATTCAGAAAGGAGTGACGGGAGACGAGCAGCGTGGCTCGTCCTTACGGGTATCGATGCCGAAAGAAGGGCTTTGATGAGAGGCTGGGCCGATCAGCCGAGCGTGGCGGTGCCTCCGCGGGCTTCGAACACATCGCCGAAGAGGGTTTGTGTCGAGCCGACGCGACAGAAGTGCGAAGTGATTTCGATGAGCTGCCCCCGGTGGGAGTAGAACTTTCCGGTCGCCACATGAATTTTGTCCCCCGGCGAGACGGCCGCCTCCAGGATGGTGTCTCCTGATTCTTGATCGCTGAGTTTCAGCCAGGCGAGATTTGGGAAAAGCGTCGGCGGAGATTCGCTGGTGCTGATGACAAACCGCCCGCCGTCGTTGAAAGCCCAGCGGTTTCTGCGAAGGTGCGCGACGTGGTTGCCGCTCCCATCGTACAGATCCATCGTCAGCAGGATGCGATCATGCTCAGGAGCCAGCTCCAAGACCAGCTGTTCCTTGCCTTGGATTTTTAGAACGCCGTTCGTGTTGCGGAAAATGTTCGAGCCGAGGCGAATTTCCAGCCCGGGTTTGCGTCGGTCCGGTTCGACCGAGGATGGCGAGTTCAGGGGATCCGCTCCTCGAAAGTCCACGTTGCCGGTTCGTCCGATGGCGCCAAATTCTGTGGGTCCAGAGCGTGAATGTGTCGGTGTTCTAGGCTGTTAGGCTGCGACTGTCAAGAGCGTTCTGGCCCTGGTGGCTAGGGCGAAGCGGGACCTTCCCGGTCGTCCGTATCCGTAGCCGACACGCAAACCAAGACGTCCTGTTCTTGCGGCTTCGTCAGACGGATCACGATCGGTTGCGAGACCGTTCCGCCGCCGGTCTTGGCCGAAGCCGGCACGACCTTGGCGATCACCGGCCCGTCTCCGGCGTTGTAGTAGATCGTCGTCCGCTCGAGATTCTTCAGCGGCTTGCCGTCCGTGCCCGTCGTCGGTTCGGTGTACGACACCGTGACGGTCGTCTGCGGCGGCTTCACGTGGACCTTGGTGGCGTTCCCGCACTTCATCCAGGCGCTGGAATAGGGGGGAGCCATGGTTCCTTCCATCATGCTGGCACCGCACCCGGCTAGGCTGAGGAATCCAAGCGTGAGAAGCGAGGAGACCAGCAAGGACGAACGTGCTTGATCGGTGGCTGTATCCATGGAGCGTACTCTAGGCGAAATGGGGCCCTCGCGCAAGTAGAAGCAGGGCGTAGGCGGAAGCTGTTCTTCGCGTTGAAACGTTGGAAACCCCTGTGTTACAGTTCGCCTTCCGCTTAGTCAGTGAACCTCTCGGTCCCATCGTCTAGCCTGGCCTAGGACGGAGCCCTCTCAAGGCTCAGACACGGGTTCGAATCCCGTTGGGACCACCACCTTGAAATTGTTGAAGATTTTCCTTCCCGGTTTAGGGAACTTCCGAATGTTCCTTAAACCAGTTTTCGCTCCGTGATCGTCGTGCTCAGCAATCGGTTCGCGCGTTCCTCGTAAAATCCCACCGTGTGTTTCAACTGCGGCGGACGAATCCGCGCGTAGATTTGCGTCGTATCGATGCGCGCGTGACCCAAGCGCGCGCACCTCTTCGAGATCATGATGCTGTGCGTAAACTTCCATCGCCACACCATGACGCAGGTCATGGGGCTTCAGCATGGGCGCGCCGATCATGCGGCCATAGACTTTCGCCAGCCGCCAGATGTTTTTTCCCGTCATCGGTTGCCGGGTTTTCCCCGTGCCGCGACGCTCCCAGCTCGACCAGAACAACGGCGTCTCCGCTTCTACGGGAATCCCGAGCCGACTGACGACCTGTTCGACGTAGCCCCACAGGAACTGCATGACTGCCAAGGGTAACGGAATGTCGCGGGTGCGGCCGCCTTTGACCGTCACCCCGCGCAAGCCCCAGTTTTCGTCTAAATGCCGCAGGCGCAACGTCGCGACCGATTCTCGGCGCATCCCTGAATACCGCAGGATCAGGAAGATCGCCATGTCGCGTGGCCGTTGCCGCCGCCTGGCTGCATCAATCAGGGCATCCATGAGGGATGCACTGGGCACTTGCCTCGGCGGCTCTGACCGATGCGGTGGGCGGTCCAGCTTGGCCACGGGATTGCTCACCAGCAGGTCCCGTTTCACCAGCCACCCGCAGAGGCTGGAGAGTGTCGCCTGTCGGGTGCGCATCGTACTTAAGGCCAGATCATTGGCGGCCATGTCGTCCATCCATCCTTGAATGGTCTCCGTCGTGAGATCCGTCACGCGGGCCTTGCGCCCCATCTGTCGCCGCACGAACCGAAGAAATTGTTCCAACACCCAGCGAGAGGCTCCCACCCCTCCTTTCGTCCGACCCCGCTGTTTGAATTGATACAGACAAAACTGCTCCACCAGTTCGACTAAGGGCTGTGTCATGCCATGGCCTTTCTGGCCCCGCCCACAGCCATGGTTTCGCCGGGCAGCAGTATGGGGAGGGATGATCCAGGCGTCAAGCGGGGCTGGCACAGAAAAGGCGGTGAAGGGCAGATCGGGTTCTGGAGTCATGACGGCAGCGAATCGGGGGAGTCTGGCGACATCCCCGCACCCCCGCCCTTGCGCCCGCGTGGGACGCCGGCGTCTTCAGCCGGATGCGATGGCTCATTCCGAGCTCGCGGCGGTTTCTTCATGGTCCCTCGCTTCACGAGCTTGCGATGCCGGTCTCTCCACCGGTCGGCCCCGGTGACGATGGCCTCCTTCATCCATTGCTCCCCTTTCGGGATCGCACAGAGGGCGGCCAGCATCGGCGCCACCGATCGCGTGACCCAGGCTTTGACTTTGTCCACGTCCGGTTCCGGTTGGGAGACCGTAAGGCGAGCCGATTTGAATCCTTCGGTCAGCATCTCGTACCAAGCAACCCTTGGGGCTCGCGCTCGCGCTTCTTCCTCAGCCTCGCGGGTCGTCTCTCGAAAATCGACATATGACCGCAGCAGGCCGACAACGGATTCCTTCCAATCGGTTTCGTCCAGATTCAGCAGCAATCGCGCACAGAGATCGGCTCGGTCCTGCTTGAACTCCAATTCCCAGCGGACCCCATACTGTTCCGCGTCCGCATGTTTCTTAGCCAGCAATTCGAGCCGTTTGTCATAGACCCGCAAGAGTGTTTGGCTCTGGGGACTGCCGACGTACATTGTGGCTCCATAGGTCGTGCCCTTGTGCAAGGAAAAGGACCGGATGACTTGCGCGCGATCCGCCCGGGTAATGCATTGCCCGGCCTCTGCCGCGGTTTGGATCACGTCGAGCGCGACCAGAGGCCGACGATCATCCAGCGCACAGTCCACTCGCGTGATGTGGCCTCGCTGTTGAATAATCCAACGCAGCATGTCGCGCACCCGGCCTCGTTCCCAGGCGGAGACGATCCCCGCGGAAAGATCGACATGGACCTCTCGCGGTTGTCGAGGCGCGCCTGTTCCGAGGAGCCCTATCCCGGCACCGGCGTTCCAGAGCCATGACAGGGGATAGCCCCGAAACCCTGCCTTGCCTCGTGTCCAGTCTCCGCCGAGTGCCGCCATGACGATGTGCGCGGTGCTGTCCGGGACGGTGAATGCCAACCAATCGATGGTGAGTGTGAAGGGTTCTGGTTGTACGGTCATGGCGCTATGCGTCACGATGTCAGCCGAGCCCCCGTGTTACCAGGACGGGGGCCTCTCTGCGCGCCCCCGGCTGTCGCCGTGCGGCGCGCACAGGTGTGCCCCCCACCTGATGCTAACGAGACGCTCTCCTAACGACTTCCCTCGCAATTCACCCTCTTTGAGCCGCAGTGCCTGAACACGTGTTCACCCTATGTGAACGCGTCGGCTCAGTAAATACACCGCGAGAGGTCACGACAGGACACTAGGGGACAACAGCGGACAATATTTCATCATCGACCAGTTCAGTGAGAAGAAGCTGGAGATTTGAAGGCGTGCCAATCGCCGCGTCGATGGCTGCGTTCCGAAGCTTCGCCGTCGCGTGATCGATGATTACCCGTGCAAGAAAGACCGTGCAGTGTGTGATCCTTCAAAAATCTTTTGGATCTATCCCGCCTGACGAATGGCCCTAGTCGCGTGGAACATGCCGGGAGACAGTGGCTATGGAGAGTCACTAAGCCTATGTACACTACGATAGGGCCATAATCCGTCTTGTGGTTTCCTCGCACAACGTGTAGAAGCCTGCGCGGTCACACCCGAAGGGAGGTGCTGGTTGCGAGACACGCATCCGCAGCGACTCATGACACGGCTTCCACGTCCCCTGTCTCTCGTCGCCAGCCTTCTCCTCGCTCTCACGGTTTCCCCTCCCGGTCTCTTTCAACTCACCACTCTATCTCTATACGCACAGCAACTGGACCCTCCGAAACCCGCTCGCGTCGTCACTGGTCAGGTCCTGTCCGCGCGCGACAAGAAACCGCTCAAGGATGTGCCGGTTCGTTTAGGCAGCAAGACGGCGAAGACCGACGACCGCGGGCTCTATCGATTCGTGAATCCGGCGGCAGGCGATCAGTTAGTGGCGGTCGATCCGACCTGGCTCGCCGGCAAGCGACAGAAGCTCTCTGACGGCACGCTCACCGGCGCCTTTCATGCCGATCCAGTCATGGTGGACGTCGCCGCCGAAGGCGTCACACAGGCCAAGGCGCCGATTTTCGTGATCGAGCCGGCGAAGAAGAGTCATCAGTTAAGCTCCGGCAAAGCCGTCACCATTCAGCCGGCTCACATCCCGGATCTCATCGTGACGATTCCCGATGGCACGACGATTGTCGGTCCCGATGGCACACCGCAGACGGAGTTGACCGTCACCCAACTGTCACCGGACCGAGTGCCACCGTTACCGGAGGATACGGCTCCGAGGAGCGTGTACCTCTTCAGTTTCGAGAAGCCCGGTGGCGGCACCCCGTCCAAACCCGTGCCAATCATCTACCCCAACGATCTTGGGGCCCCGCCGGGCGAACGGATCGACCTCTGGTACTACGACAAGACCGACCGGCCCGACAGCCAGTCCCATCAGTGGAAGAAGTATGGGCAGGGGACAGTGAGTCCCGATGGCAAGACGATCGTGCCGGACCCCGGTGTGGGGCAACCGAAGTTTTGTGTGAGTTATCCCACCTGGCCCAATTTCACCTATCCGAACCTGGGATTCATGACTGCTGGCGATCCCGTCGATCCGTCTTCCGGCGTGTTGAGCATCGAAAAGACCGATCTCGTCTTGTCCGGGGTGCTTCCTATTGCCATCGTGCGGGCCTACCGCACGCAAGCCCAAGGGGTCGGCGCATTCGGGATGGGAGGAGAGTTTAATTACAATCTCTACCTCTCAGGCATCGGCACGGCCGCGCTCTCCCTCCTGATGCCCAACGGCAACCGCTATACGTTTTCGCAAGAAGCAGACGGGTACTTCCGGAACCAGAACTATCCCTTCCTCAAAGGCGCCCGCGCCCAGGTCTTCCCCGACAGTCATGTCGAGATCCGGTGGAAAGACGGGATGGTCTATGTGTTCAGTCAGGCCTCGGCCGGCGCCGCCTGGCTCATGCAGCAGAAGGACCGCTACAACAACTCAATCACCATCACGCGAAGTCCGCTGAACCAACGAGTCGACAGCATTGCGGATCAATACGGCCGCACGCTCAAGTTCGGTTACACCACCACGGCCAACCAGGCTGGCTCGGCGCTCATCACGTCCATCACCGACCCAATGGGACGGACGGTCGGCTACCAGTACGATGCCCTCCACCGCTTGAGCACGATCACTGCTCCCGACGGCGGCGTCACCATCTACACCTACGAGGTGAACAACCGCCTAACCACGATCACGGACGCCCGAGGCATTACCTATCTGACGACACTCTATTATCCGAGTGGCCTGGTGGCCAAGCAGATCCTGGCGGACGGCGGGACCTATCGATTCGAATACACGCTGGCGGGATCGACCATCACCCAAGCCAAGGTCACCGATCCCCGCGGCAACCCCACGACCTATACCTTCAACAACTATCAGTTCGTGAGCCAGATCGATGCCCCGGGGCAAACGACGCAATTCCAGTTGCAGTCGGGTACGAACTATCTCACGCAGGTCACCGACGCGCTCGGCCGGACCACCGCCTATACCTACGATAGCAACGGGAATGTGGCCTCGATCACCGATCCGGAGAACAACACCACGAGCTTCCAGTACGAGCCGACCTACAGTCGGCTCACGCAGATCACCGATGCGATGATGCCGGCCAACATCACGACCTTTGCCTATAACGACGTGGCCAGGACCACGACGATCACCAACCCACTCAACAAACAGACCGTGATTCAATACAACACGGCCGGCCGGCCGACCAGCATCACCGATCCCCTGTCCCATGCGACGACCTTTGAATACGACTCGTTCGGCAACCTCAAGGCCACCGTTGATGCCCTGAACAACCGTACGGAGCGAACCTACGATGCGATCTCCCGGTTGGTCGGGATCAAAGATCCACGCGGCTTTGTCACCACCTTTCGCTACAACAGCGCCAACCGGGTTCGCTTGATCACAGATGCCAAGAATGGGACGACGCAGTTTGCGTATGACCTGAACGGCAATCTCCTCACCGTGACCGATGCCAAGAGCCAGACCACAGCGTATACGTATGACCCAATGGATCGGCTGGCCACCCGCAAGGACGCGCTGAATCGGCAGGAAAGCTATCAATACGATCTGGCCGGCAATCTCACGCAGTTCATCGACCGCAAGAATCAAACGACCACGTTTGCCTATGACGCATTGAACCGCCGGACTGGTGCCACCTATTCCGATGCGACCGTGACCTTTGGTTACGACGCGATCAATCGGCTGACGAGCGTCAACGATTCAGTCAGCGGCACGGTCTCCTGGACCTACGATACGGTGAGCGGCGGGCACCATCCCCGCGTGCTGGAGACCACCACGCCGGGAACCGTGACGGTCGAATACGATGAAATCGGGCGACGGGCGAAACTCTCGGCCACCGGCCTGACCGATGCCACGTATGCCTACGACAACAATTCGCGCCTGACCGGTGTGACGCAAGGAACGCAGGCTGTCACCCTGGCCTACGATGATGCCGGACGCCGAACCTCACTCACCTATCCGAATGGCGTGGTCACGAGTTATGGCTACGACAATGCCGACCGCCTGTTGACGATCAATCACGTCAAAACGCCAACCACCATTGAGGCCTTAACCTATCAATACGATCCGGCGAGCAATCGAGTCTCATTGAATCGCGCGAATGCCGCCGCTTCGCTCATTCCTACGGCTGTCTCTTCGAATAGCTACGATGCCGCCAATGAACAGACGCAGTTCAATGGCGTGACACAGACGTTCGACGCGAACGGCAACCTCACGAACGATGGAACGAACACCTATACATGGGACGCTAGGAATCGACTGACAGGAATCTCCGGAGGCGTGACGGCAAGCTTCGTCTATGATGGACTGGGCCGACGGAAGAGTAAGACAATCGGTGGCACGACGACGGGATTTTGGTATGACGGCAACGACATCCTAACAGAGCTGAGCGGTGGGACGCCCTCGGCCACCTACATTCGTGGCCTCAGCATCGATGAACCGTATATCCGAAAAGGGGGCAGTGATGAATTTTACGAAACGGATGCACTGGGGACATCCGTAGTGCTGACTAATGCCGCAGGTGCCGGCCAAACGACGTACACGTATGAACCGTTTGGCAAGACTACTCAGGCCGGAACGGCGAGTACCAATTCATTCCAATACACTGGGCGTGAGAATGATGGGACAGGGCTTTACCAATACCGCGCCAGATACTATGGGCCAATTCCTCTACGCTTCAACTCTGAAGATCCATTTTTGTTTGGTAGTGGCGACGCAAACTCATACCTTTACGCTCTAAATAATCCCCTCAAATATACCGATCGCCGAGGATTATTCGTCGATACGCTACTGGACGTGGCATTTATCGGCTACGACATCTATAGCCTCGTGACAGGTGGTCGGAAAGACTTCAAGAACAATCTTACTGCACTGGGGCTTGATATTGTCGGAGCTGTTCTTCCTGGCGTGACCGGCTTGGGGATGGTGGTCAGGGCAGAGAGAGAAGTTGCCATTGTATCGAAAGGGCTTGGGAATGTTGCTGGGGGCGCAACGACAGTAGAAAGCGCATTAGTGCATGGAGAAAAATGGCTTGGGCCAGGTTACAGAGAAATAGCGCCGGGTGTATTTCGATCCGCTGATGATACAAGACAATTTAGAATGACTACTCGTGACTTAACTGATCCGATACAAGGGCCGCACGTTCATTTTGAATCCATTGGGGCGAATGGTCGAACCATACTGGAAAGCTCCCATGTCACAATAATCAATCCTTAAGACCTCTATGCGTCTAATTGCGCGCGTAATCGGAAATTTGGAGCACCTTAAAGTCAAACATTATGAGGGCCTCCCTCCAGATTTGACTGCAGGCAAAGATCTTCGAAAGGAAATGAAAGCGCCCGCAGTTGTGGTGATCGAAGATCATCGGGATGGAGTATTTCTGTATCGGTACGATGCTGAAGCCAATTGTGTTGGTGACACCTGGCACCAAGATCTTGATGAAGCTAAAGACCAGGCGTGGTTCGAATTCGAGAGTATCCTTTCCGAATGGGTCGAAATTCCGCTTAGCATACAAGGCGTTCATCAAGTCGTTCAATTTGGACTTAGCCTCTTTCTAGACAAAACCTCAGGGCAGTGAACGGCTTCATGAAGACCAAGATAGAAAATAGTTCTCGGCGCGAAGTGTATTATGAGAATCAATCAAGTAATTGACCGGCAAATCAGCAAATTTGTGTAGAGTCTGGAGCGGAAGAACCGAAAAAGATAAAAGTGACCCATGACAGCTGCACGGAGTCATGAATCCATGGGGTGTCCACCTTCTTTACATCTACTGGCTACTTATTGCCTCGCTCTCTTCCTTCCTATCGCGGCACTAGCCGATACAGCTGAGTATTTCTACGATGAACTCAGCCGTCTGATCGGCGTCGCCGACGGCAACGGTGTGACGGCTGTGTACAATTACGATGCCGTCGGCAACCTCACGAGTATCGATCGCTTTACGCCGCCTGGGAGCGGCATCGGCATCTATCTGGCCGCACCGGGCAGCGGTCCAGCCACGACCCAGGTCACGATTGAAGGCTACGGATTCGATCCAACCCCGGCCAACAATACGGTGCAATTCAACGGGACCGCCGCGACGGTCAACTCTGCGTCTGCCAACACGTTGGTCGTGTCCGTGCCCACAGCCGCCACGACCGGCTCCATCACGGTGACCAATGCAAACGGCACGGCGACCAGTCCACAATCGTTTACGGTGCCCGCCTTGCCGACCGTGACGAGCGTCGACCCGGTGACCGTTCCACCGGGCGCCGCCAGCGGCGTGCAGATCACCGGGACCAATCTCCTGAACGCGACGGCCGTGACCTTTACGCAGGGAGGGCTCAGTGCTTCCATTCGTGACGGCGGCACCGCGACGACGCTCCCGATCAGTTTCACGGTGGCCTCCTCGGTTCCAGCCGGCAATTATGCTTTCACGGTGACGAGTCCGGCCGGGTCAGCGTCCAGCGGCTCGGTCACGATCGGCGTGAGCAGTGCCAACAAACTGATTTACAGCACCGGCCCGCTGGTGAGCGTGGCGATGCCGCTCAATGCCACCGTGCTGCCGTTCCTGTCTCCGTCCGGCTGGAGCGTGACCGTGGCCCCGCCGACCAGCGTCCAGGCCCCCTATCCAGATGTCCCGGCGACCAAAGCGCCGTCGGGTTGGAGCATCACGGTGGCACCGCCAACGAGTACCTCCATGCCATGAGGAGGCTCAAGACGATGAAGAAAACTCGCATAGGCTGGCGGCACCTCTTTCTCCTCCCGACCTTGTGTCTGGTATCTCCGTTTGCCGCCCATGCCTTCGACACCGGGAGCACCGGTGCGCTCGGTGCCCTGGCGCCGGTTTCGAACACCGTCATCACCCTGCCGCCAGACGGCATCCTGAACTACACCACGGTGAATATCCCGGGCGGAGTGACCGTCAGCTTTACCCGCAACGCCGTGAATACCTCGGTGATCCTGCTCGCGCAGGGCGACGTGCTCATCAACGGGACCATCCACGTCAACGGCAGCAACGGCCTGGCGGCCAATCCGTCGAGCCTGAATGCCGGCGGCCTGGGCGGCCCCGGCGGCTCTCAAGGCGGCAATGGCGGCATGAAGGGACTCGGCAACACGATTGGCTCACCAGGTCAGGGGCCGGGCGGCGGGAACGCCACGCCGCACGGAACCTACGGCACGCTCTATGGTGGGCTCAATGACTTTCGCACTCTGATTCCCTTCTTCGGCGGCTCCGGCGGAAACGGCGGGACTGGCACCACGACCAATTTCGGACCGTCGGGTGGCGGTGGAGCCGGCGCGCTGATTATTGCCTCCAACACGAAGATTACGGTCAGCGGCATCGTGCGGGCGAACGGCGGTGATTCCGGCGATTGCTCTGCGGCGGGTGCGGGAAGCGGCGGCGCGCTTCGGTTCGTGGCACCGGAGTTCAACAACACGGGCACCATCGAGTCGCGTGGCGGCTGCGCGAGCCAAGGCTTTGGCCGGGTGCGATTGGAGTACCAAACCTCTCCCAGCGGCATCGGCACCCCTTATCCCTCGCCCTACACCTCCAATACTCTTGGGCCGCTCACCGCGACGAGCACGCCGACACTCACGAATGTGCCCACGGTCTCGATTACGGCCGTGGGTGGCACCAGTGCGCCCGGCACGCCCGGCGGCTCGTTCACGACCCCGGATGTGTCGCTTTCTGCCCTGACCACAAATCCGGTGCCGGTCACAGTGACGGCGACCAACACACCGGTCGGGAGCGTGTTTCAGATCCGCGTGATCCCGCAATTCGGGCCACTCCTCACGGTCTACACGACCATGTCCACCGGGACCTTTGCCAGTTCCACTGCGACGGCCAACGTGATGTTGCCGGTGGGAGTAACCAGTCTCCTCGATGTCTATGGCAGTTACTTGCTGGTCGGCCCGTGAGGGCCACAGGACTCATAACCAAAGGGCACAACCATGATGCGAACCATCTGGGCGCTCGCGATGCTTCTGGGCACCATCCTCGTGGGTCAGCCTGCTGTCTGGGCTCAAGCGTTCAGCAGCGGCAGCACCGGGGCGTTGGGGGCGCTCAACGCCACGACGAATCAGACGATCACGCTGCCCGCCGACGGAATCCTGAACTACACGACCATCACCGTCGCCGCCGGCGTGACCGTCCAGTTCACCGCCAACACCTTAAATACGCCAGTGACGATGCTGGCGACCGGAGATGTGACCATCAATGGCACCATTGCGTTGAATGGCCAGGCTGGGGCTGGAGGTTCCAGCACGGGCGCGGCAGTATTAGCCGGAGGGAACGGGGGACCCGGCGGCTACCGCGGGGGCAACGGCGGCTCTCGCGGGGCCACCAATAATACGGGAGCTGGAGGACAAGGCCCGGGTGGCGGCAACGTCGCCGTGACGGCCTTCGGGGTCTGGGGGGTGCCGGGCTATTCCGCCGTTGTCAATCTCTTGCCACTCTTTGGCGGCTCGGGTGGCGGGGGCGCAGTGGGGAATGGCACCTATTCCGGGAGTTCTGGAGGTGGGGGAGGCGGTGCCATCGTGATTGGCTCGACCACGCAGATCACGATCAGCTCCACCGGCGCCATTACGGCACTTGGCGGGGATGGAGGCGTGGGCCAGCAAGGCTGCGGGACCAGTTACGGTGGCGGTGGCAGCGGAGGTGGGATTCGTCTGGTCGCGCCCAAGATCACGAACCTAGGGAATCTTCAAGCGACCGGCGGGAGCACGGCCTGCAGTCCAGCCACCGTGAATGCTGCCGGCCGCATTCGTATCGAATCGCACGTGACCGGGACCATTTTGAATACGAACCCGACGGCATCCATCGTCACCTCGCCCGGTCCGATCACGGCCGCAAGTCGTCCGGCCCTGATCAATCTGCCCACCCTTGCGATCAGCACCGTCGCGGGCGTCAGTGCCCCGGCCAACCCGGGCGGGTCCTACACGACCCCCGACGTGACGCTGCCGCCCGGCACGGTCAATCCGGTCAGTGCCGTTACCGCGGAAACCAATACGCCGGTGCCCGGCAGCCCGGCCACGACCGTGTGGATGAAGGTGTTGCCGCAATTCGCCGCACCGACCACGACGAGCACGACCACGCTCACCGGCACGTTCGCGAACTCGACCGCGACGAATTCGGTGACCCTCCCGAACGGTGTCACCAGCGTCTTGCAAGGCTACAGTGCGATGTTCCTGCCGTAATTCTTTCCTTGCCCACAAACAAAAAATTCAGGGTGAGCCGGCTGCGATGCCGACTCACCCCTCTGATTTCATCCGCCTTCACGACCTTCTTGTTTAAGTCCTGCCTGTGGATTCAGGGCACTGCATGACGCAATGCATTGGAATGGTTGGCGAAACCATCGCTGCGGTTAAAACGCGGGTTTTGAACGTCACCCGAACCAGCGTTTGATCGCCGCGAGGAGCCCGTCTGGTTGCAGCTCAGGCGGGTCCGGGTATTCGATCCAGGGTTCCTGCGAGCCGAGATAGGTACCGTTGCGAAAACTCTGCTGGCTGCGGAGTTGCCGGTACCCTTCGGTCTGCAGCGACGCGATCAAGAGACCGAGGGCTTCCGTCGCGGTTGCGGCAGCCGACGACACCACCCGCCGTTGCTCGTATCGCAGCACGGCCTGGAAGCCCGAAGGCGACGCGAGAAACTCGACCGGCCGGTTGAACCCGCGGGCCTGTTCATCCAAGCCCGCGAGTTGATGTTTGTCCCCGGCAGGGTCCGGCATGGGAATCAGAGCGCGCGATAGACGGCCAAGAGGTCACTGAGGGCGATGGTCTTATTCTTGAGCACGACCCGTTCCGCGCCCAGCACGTCGAGTGCCGCAACCTTTTCCGTTCCGCCCTTCAACGACTTCGCACCGATGGTCAGGACGCGCTCGCACTCCTTCTCGACCTTGCCCTTGACCACCGGATTTACCTTCAAGATGTCCAGCAGCTTAGTCCGTGTCTCGCTGAGGTGCTTTTGGAGTTCTTCTTCCGGATACTCCTTGCGGCTGGCCTCGTCCTCGCACCGGTCGATGTACTGCGTCAGGAACACGTAGAGCCGGACGAAGGTCTCGGCGATTTCGATGTGCTGCGGGGTCAAGCCGGCGACGGTCATGGGAACCTCCCTCTTAGAGTCGGACCTTGATGTCGGTGCCTTCCACTTTCGTTTCGTAGACGGTGACTTTTGCCGATGGGTTTGTCGGACAGGCGCCCGTCTTAATGTTGAATTGCCATCCGTGCCAGGGGCAGGACACCACTTCTCCCTCGACGTCCCCTTCTCCCAGCGGTCCGCCTCGGTGCGTGCAGGTGTTGTCGATGGCATAGAACGTATCGCCGAGATTGAACACTGCGATGGCCTTGCCGTTCACTTCGGCCACAATGCCGCTTCCCGGCTTCACATCGGCCGTACCGGCCACTCTGACGAACTCACCCATAACTCCTCCTGTCTAACCTGGTCACTGCCTTGATTCGGCGCGGCTCAGTTGCCCGGCGCCGGACGTTTGATCTTCTGCAACAAACTCTCGATACGGCTCTTCTTCTCGGTGCCCTCCCCACCCTGCAGCCGGGCCGCAATTTTCCCGGCGATCTCACGAAACGCCTTCGCCTGCGGCGAATCGGGATTGGCAATCACGATCGGGTTGCCGGTGTCGCCGCCGTCGCGGATTGCCGGGTCGATGGGAATGCGCCCAAGAAACGGGATGCCGAGTTTTTCCGCCGCGCGCTCGCCGCCGCCATGAGAAAAGATTTCGGTCCGCTCGCCGCAGTGACCGCAGACGAAAAAGCTCATGTTTTCGACGATGCCGAGCAGGGGCACATTTACTTTCTGGAACATCATCATGCCCTTGCGCACGTCGTGCAGCGCGACCTCCTGCGGGGTCGTCACGGTCACGGCGCCGGCCAACGGCACCAGTTGCGACAGCGTCAGCTGCGCGTCGCCGGTACCGGGCGGGAGATCGATTACGAGGTAATCCAATTCGCCCCACAGCACATCCCGGAAGAGCTGCTGGATGGCCGTGTGCACCATCGGTCCGCGCCACACGACGGCGGTGTCTTCCGGGACGAAGAATCCCATCGAGATCAACTTGACGCCGTGGCTTTCCGCCGGCGCGATCTTGCCGTCTTTCTGTTCTGGGGTCTTTTCGACCCCCATCATCATGGGGATGTTAGGACCGTAGATATCGGCATCCAGCAAGCCCACCTTGGCGCCCGTCAGGCCCAAGGCGACGGCCAGATTGACCGAGACGGTGGATTTGCCGACGCCGCCCTTGCCGCTGCTGACGGCGATGACGTGTTTGACTCCGGGAATGATATTGGGTCTGGCGGCCGCCTCATCGTGATGGTGGCCACCTTCTGCCTGCTCTGCCATGTCGTCGCCTCCTCGAATGGCCCCGTTCGGCCAACGAATTCAATGGTATCTCGTCATCTTATGCCATCGCGGCGGGGAAAAGAAATGGGCCAGGAGACGCAGGAGGGGCTAGGCACAAGAGACCGCGGAACCGAACGGCCCGCGGTCCGGCATTAGAACTTTTCGCGATACAGATTGTAGGTCAGTCCGACGAGGGACAGAGAATAAATCAACCACTTGGACGGATCGAAGTTGTACCACTTCGGGCCGTTGCGATAGTCGTGCGAATAGGTATGGTGATAGTTGTGGTAGCCCTCGCCGAAACTGATGAAGGAGATGAGCCAGCTGTCCCGGCTGCTGTCCTGCTTTCCGTGCGGCTGGGTCCCGACCATGTGGCACAGGGAGTTAATCGTAAACGTGGAATTGAGCACCAACGCCGTGCGGAGCACGCCCGCCAAGAGTAGACAGCTCACACCCCCGGCCAGTCCACCGTTGACGAAGTACCCAAGAATGAACGGCACGACCATGCCGGATGCCACGATGGGCCAGTAGTATCGGTGTTGCCACATGATCATCGGGTCTTTGCGAAACTTTTCCCCGTAGCGGTCTTCCCGGTATGGAGTGTCCATGAACAGCCAGCCGATGTGGCTATACCAGAATCCCCTCGTGGCATTGTAGGGATCAGACTCCTCGTCCGTATGCGCATGGTGGCGAATGTGGTCGGCGCACCAAATCAACGCCGAATTCTGCAGAGCCCATCCGCCCATGATGAGGAGGATGAACTTCACCGCCGGATGGCTTTCAAAGCTCTTATGGGAAATCATGCGATGGTAGCCCACCGTGATACCCATTCCGGTGACGATGTAGAGGATGCCCATCAGAACCCAATCAAACGTGCTGTAGCCATGGAAGTACCAAAACAGCGGGATACCCAGGAACGTGGCCAACGTCGTGAGGGCAAACGCGATTGTCGTACTCCAGCAGATGGTTTGAGGGGAACCGTCTGCCGAGGCAGAGGCGTCGGTCGAGGCAGTCGAAGCGATCATCACTCTCCTTTAGTCGTACTCGTACAGGGCGTGAACAGCGCATGGTGCTCCTGTCCTCGCATCGATGACAAACGGGGCGCATGCTAACGGAATTGGATGCAAATTTTCAAGTAGGAACTACAGGTGTATACTGAAGAAAACGCTTTCCCACCGTGATCGAGGTGACGGATGGATACCCCCCTCCTCGAAGCCAGAATCCGAGCCATCGGCGAAGAACTTGCGCGCCGTTCCGCCGGCCGTTCCCCCGGTCTGTTCGACAGCCGATGGTGGTCGCAGGCGGCGATCAACTTGGCGATGAAGGATCCGGCGTTTAAGGCGCAACTCTTCCGCTTCATCGACGTCCTCCCGGCCCTGTCGGATGACACGCGGGTCGTGCGACTGGCCGAGGAGTACTTCGGCGATGTGAGTCCGCATATCTTCGGCCTGCAGTGGGGTATGAAGGCCCTCTCCGCCACGAACCTCGGGGCCAGCCTGACCGGCAAGACGATCCGCCACCAGGTTGAGCAGATGGCCCGCACCTTCATCGCCGGAGACAAGGTGACGACGGCACTTCCGGCTCTGCGGACCCTTTGGGACGGTGGTCGTGCCTTCTCGGTCGATCTCCTCGGCGAAGCCACGGTCAGTGAGCGGGAGGCCGAGCGCTATGCGGCACATTGTCTCGGCGCGCTGCAGGAACTGGCGGATGCGTGCCGTCGTTGGCCGGAATCCCCGTTACTCGAGCGCGATCATTTAGGCCCGCTTCCACGGGTACAGCTCTCGATCAAAATTTCCGCGCTCTATTCGCAACTCGACCCGATCGATCCCGACGGCAGCTATCGCGCGGTGGCGGCTCGCTTGCGGCCGCTCATCGACCTGGCGATGAAGCTTCCCGCCTCGTTGATTTTCGATATGGAGCAAGCTGAAACAAAGGACCTGATTCTGGGGATCTTCCGCCGACTCTTCGAAGAGCAGGCCTATCGCGGGTTTCCCTATGCCGGGATCGCTCTCCAGGCCTACCGCATCGACACGGAGCGAGACGTCAAGGATGTGATCGCGTGGTGCGAGCGGCGCGGGACGCCGATCACGGTTCGATTGGTCAAAGGGGCCTATTGGGATTCCGATACGGTGCGCTATCGGCAACGCGGTTGGCCTCCCCCGCTGTTCGAACGGAAGGCCGACACGGATCTCAACTACGAATCGCTCGTCCAGGTCTTGCTGAACCATACCGGAATCCTGCGTCCGGCATTCGGGACCCATAATCTGCGCAGCTTGGCCGTGATCGAAACGGCCGCCGAACGATTGAAGCTCCCGCCGGATGCCTGGGAATACCAGATGATTTTCGGCATGGCCGAGCCGTTTCAACATGCCATCACGAGTTGGGGGCGGCGCCTGCGGCTTTATGCGCCGGTGGGAGAGCTCCTGCCGGGGATGGCCTATCTCGTTCGCCGGTTGCTGGAGAACACTTCCAACGAGTCGTTTCTGCGGAAAGAGTATGTCGAATCGCAACCGCTGGCGGCGCTCTTGGCCAAACCGGTCGGCTCGCCGACCGAAGCGGGCCTTTCGTCTAAGCACACCATAGAAGATGAGGACACGGTCCACGCTATGATGCGCAATGAGCCGGCTGCGGATTTTTCGCGGGAGGAGGCTCGCGCAGCCATGCGCCAGGCATTGGCACTGGTGCGAAGCAAGCTCGGCGGGAGCATTCACCAGCCGGAGGGTGCTGTCCGCCCGAGCGGACCGGAAGCCGGCCAGGCGAATCCGAGCGATCCCACTCACCGCATTGCGACCTATCACGACTACAACCCGAACGACGTGCCCCGGTTGGTTGAACGTGCCGCAGCTCAGGCCCGTGATTGGGCCGATCGCCCGGCTGAGGAACGGATTGCGATCGTCAAGCGCGCCGCAACTTTGCTCTGTGAACGGCGATGGGAAACGGCAGCCTGGGAGGTGTTCGAGGAAGGCAAACCCTGGCGCGAAGCCGATGCAGACCTGGCCGAAGCGATCGATTTTCTCGAGTACTATGCAAGCCAGATGGAGCGGTTGGCCCGCCCTCAGCGGTTAGGTCGTTATCCCGGCGAGCAGAACGATCTCGTGTGGAGTCCTCGAGGGCTGACTGCCGTCATCGCCCCATGGAACTTTCCGCTCGCGATCCCGACCGGCATGGTGGCGGCAGCCCTGGTCACCGGGAATCCGGTGCTCTTCAAGCCCTCTGAACGATCCACCGCGGTCGGGTACCGATTGGCGGAGCTGTTTCACGATGCCGGGGTGCCCTCAGGCGTGCTGCAGTGCGTGCCGGGAGGGCCGGAGCTGGGCCGAGCGTTGGTGACTGCGCCGGAGGTGGCGACGATCGCCTTCACCGGATCGAAGGATGCGGGACGCTGGATTCTCCAGGCCGCAGCGACACCCCACCCTGACGATCGATGCGTGAAACGCGTGATCGCCGAGATGGGCGGCAAAAACGCCATCATCGTGGACGACACGGCCGACTTGGACGAGGCGGTGCTGGGCGTCGTCGCTTCCTTCACCGGCTATGCGGGGCAGAAGTGTTCGGCCTGTTCGCGTGCCGTCGTGCTGGATTCCATCTATGACGCGTTCACGGAGCGTCTGGTCGAGGCTGTGCACAGTCTCCGGATCGGTGCGGCCGAGGAGCCCGGCACGCAGGTCGGGCCGCTCATCGATGCCAAGGCGGCGGCGCGGGTGCGGCAGTATATCGATCTGGGCAGACAGGAAGGACGAGTGCTGGTCGACCGCTCCGGCGAGGGGCCTGGTTATTGCGTGGGGCCGGTAGTGTTCGGCGAGATCGAGAGCAGGCACAGGTTGGCACAGGAAGAAATTTTCGGTCCGGTCCTGTCGGTGATGCGCGCCAAATCGATCGAGGCGGCCATTGTGATCGCCAACGGCACCGCCTATGCCCTGACAGGGGGAGTCTATTCTCGCAGTCCCCGTACGCTGGAGCTGGTACGGCGGACCTTCGACGTGGGGAATCTGTACCTAAACCGATCGATCACCGGCGCCTTGGTCGCGCGCCAGCCGTTCGGCGGGCACCGGCTATCTGGCGTGGGCGCGAAGGCCGGAGGTGAAGACTACCTGAAGCAGTTCATGGTCGCCCGCGTGATCAGCGAAAATACCCTCAGGCGAGGATTCACCCCGACCCTGTGATGCGGGCGCGGACTTCACGTCGACTTCCTCCAACTCTTCAGAAATCTCGGTGACGCTCGTCCGATCTTCTTTCATGGCGGCCAGTTCCTGCCGCTCCACGTACTTGACGAGCCCCACACCCCGCGCGAACCAGGCCGTCATCACGTCCGTGCCCACCGCGGTCTTGCGGCTGGAAGACAGGTGAATCCGCAGCGTCATACGGGCTTCCACCTTGACGGCGTCGGGATAGGTCCCGGCCGGCACCGTGACGGCTTCCTGTCCGAGAACGGTGCTGTTGCCCCGGACATCCGCATGCTCGTTGGTACCGTCGCCGTCCATGTCGGCGCCGAAATCGATGTCGGTTCGGCTGAACTGCTGGAATGACTGCGAGACCCGCATCGGAAATCGGATGATCTGATACGGCACGAGTTGCTTCTCGAGCGGAGTACCGGGTTCGGAGCCGTAGTACACGATGCCGGCGGCGTCACGGCGGTAAAACGAATCCGACGGGCCGTGATTGCCGGGGTTCGTGTCGTGAAACACGGTGACGGTCGGACCCCCCTTCAAGGTGCGCGTCCCGCTGACCGTCGACACGTTGGTGAAGAACTTGTTTTCGATGGTTTGGAGCGGACCCTCGGAAATCTGTCCCCGATATTGCCACCTGGTACCGATGGTGTCCGGGAAGTAATCGGCGGATTGCGCGATGGCATCCGTCCCTTCCGCCTCAGCCTGCTTCAGGCCGATCGGCGCGACGGACAATGCCAAGACAAGACCGCATAAGGCCCAAGTTGAACGTGTGTGAGTCGCCACTGGTCGCCTCCTCAATCCTCTGGCACCGTAGCACACTCCCGTCGGACCGGCAAGCCACAGAGACTCGGCTTGCCTTCTGATCCGCCGCCACCCATAATTCGCCCCGTCTCATGTCGATGACCGAACGATCCACGACGAGCGCGATGCAGAGCCGCCCGACGGCGCTGGTGACCGGGGCATCCGGCGGCATAGGCCGCGCGGTCTGTGTGGCGTTCGCGAGAGAGGGCTGGTGGGTCGGCAGTCACTATGGGGAGCGGCATGACGAGGCCCTGCTGACGCTGGAGGCGTTGCGGCGGGCAGGTGGCGAAGGCGCCCTCTATCAAGCCGATATTCGCCGGCGCGATCACGTCGACGCCATGGTTCAGGCCCTGTTGCGTGAGCGCCCCACCCTCTCCGCGGCAGTCTGCAATGCCGGCACGACGGGGAGCCACTTGGTCCTTCGCCATCCGGAGCAGGAATGGACGCGGATCATCGAGACGAACCTCACCGGAACCTTTCACTGTCTTCAAGCGATTGCCGGCGCCATGGGTCCGCAGGGAGGCGGAAGCATCCTCGTGGTCGGTTCCTTCGCAGCCTCGCAGGGGGCGGCAGGGCAAGCGGCGTATGCAGCCTCGAAAGCCGGTCTCATCGGCCTCGTCCGAAGCGCGGCGCGAGAATGGGCGGATCAAAAGATTCGCATCAACCTGGTCTACCCCGGCTGGAAGGCGACGAGGCTCGCCGGAAAAGCGATGCCGCACGAGGGGGCATTCAGCGATCACCTGCTGGGCCGCCCCTCAGACCTCGACGAGGTCGCGCAGGCTATCTGCTCGCTGGCGCAGTTGACGGGCACGTCGGGACAGATTTGGAACCTCGATAGCCGGATCGTGTGAATGAGAGAGCGTCCCGTGACACAGGGCTTCTTCATAACCGGAACAGACACAGCGGTGGGCAAGACCGTCGTCACGACGGCGCTACTCAGGCGCTTTCGTCTCAACGGGCTGACGGTCGGGGCGATGAAACCTGTGGAAACCGGCGTCGTCCCAGGTATGGAATCTATCAGCGATGCTGCGCGGCTTCGAGCCGCGGCTGAGATGCCTGAAGGAGCGGACGAGGTGAATCCCTATCGGTTCCCTACCCCGCTCGCCCCCTATGACGCCGCGAGGCTGGCCGGCGTGAGTATCGATCCCGAGCGCATGCTCCGGGCGTTCCATCGCCTCACGGCTCGATACCGGCCGCTTCTCGTGGAAGGAGCCGGCGGCCTGCTCGTCCCGATCCTGCCCGATTGGTCGATGCGGGATCTCCTGCTGGCGCTCGATCTTCCCGTGATTCTCGTCGGAAGAGCCATGCTGGGCGGAGTCAACCATGCGTTGCTCACGCTGGAAAGCTTGTCGTGCGCAGGCTGTCGCGTGGAGGCGTTGGTCCTCACTCAGCCATCTCCCGACAATGGGCCGGATGCGCGTTTGCAGCGGGAGTCGACGGTGGAATTGCTCAAGACTCAGGCGGGAGTGCCGGTATTCGGTCCGGTTCCCTATCGGCCGAGTCTTAGGACCCAGTGGAACGAGACGATCGAGGAGTTGGCGGAGACGACGATCTTCCGTTCCTTGGCTGACTCCCTCAGCGCAGAGAAGTAAGAAACCCACGCAGCGCGTCCTGCAGGTCCGGCGCAGCCAGAATTGCAGAGACCACCGCGACGCCGTCGGCGCCGGCGGCGAGAAGATCCGGAACCGTCTTCAGCGTAATCCCCCCGATCGCAAAGATCGGCAGCGTGGTCAATTCGCGCGCCTGCCTGAGTCCGTTGATCCCTACCAGCGGGTCGTGATCCGCTTTGGTCGATGTGGAAAAGATCGGCCCAAAGCCGATGTAGTCCGGCGCGGCGCTTGTCGCCGCCATGACTTGCTCCGCGTTATGGGTGGACAAACCGACCAGCTTGCCTGGACCGACGAGCTTACGGGCCTGCTCCACCGGGAGATCGTCCTGACCCACGTGCACCCCATCGGCATCGACCGCGATCGCGAGGTCGCACCGGTCGTTAATGATTAAGAGACTCCCTGTTTCCTCCGCCGCACGCCGCAGCGCCTGCGCCTGTCGATAGGCATCCCTCATCGTCGCCCGTTTGTCCCGATACTGGAACAGCCGGACACCCTGATCGGCGGCGGCTTTCAAAACATCCGTGAGTGGACGATCGGGGCGGACGGACGGATCGAGCAGGAGATAGAGCCCTTTCAGCGCATCGGTTCTGGAAGCTGGTCGCGTGGCATCCATCCGGGGCGGATGACCGGTTAGGAGGATTGGTTGGCGAGGAACCGTTCGAGAAAGGTCGTCGATACGTACCCTTTCTGGAAATCCGGGTCGCTGAAGATGCGCTTGTGCAGGGGAATCGTGGTCTTGATGCCTTCGATCACGAACTCATTCAAGGCGCGGCGCATGCGCGCCATCGCTTCCTGGCGGTCGCGGCCGTGAGTGATCAATTTGGCGATCATGGAATCATAGTGGGGCACGACGAGCGCGTTCGGCTCCATGGCGGAATCGACGCGTACGCCGAATCCGCCCGGCGCGGAATATTTGGTGATCTGACCGGGACAGGGCGTGAACTTTTCCGGATCTTCGGCATTAATGCGGCACTCGAAACTGTGACCGTTCAGCTTGATGTCTGGCTGCTTGAAGGTCAGGGCCATTCCGGCGGCGATACGGATCTGTTCCTTGATCAGATCGATGCCGGTCACCATTTCTGTAATCGGATGTTCGACCTGGATGCGGGTGTTTACTTCCATGAAGAAGAAATTGCGGTCCTTGTCGAGCAGAAATTCCACCGTGCCCACGTTGCGATAGTGGATGGCCTTTACCGCCTCCACCGCAACCCGCCCGATTTCCCGGCGCAATCGCTCATCGACCGCCGGGGACGGAGTTTCCTCGACAAGCTTTTGATGGCGCCGTTGGATGGAGCAATCGCGTTCCCCGAGGTGCACGACATGCCCCCGGTTGTCCGCAATGATTTGGACCTCGATATGACGCGGCTCGAGAAAGTACCGTTCGAGATAGACGCCGTCGTGGCCGAAGGTCGATTTGGCCTCCGCCTGCGCGGCTTGAAACGCACGGGCCAATTCTTCGGCCTTGTTGACCACCCGCATGCCGCGCCCGCCGCCGCCGGCCGAGGCCTTGATGATGACGGGAAAGCCGATGGACTTCGCCGCCTCGAGCGCATCCTGTTCGCTCCGCAACTCGCCCGGACTGCCCGGCGTGACCGGAAGCCCGCGCTTGGCGACGACTTCCCGCGCTTTGGACTTGTCGCCCATGAGGGCGATGTTTTCGGACGTCGGCCCGATGAATTTTACGCCGATCGACTCGCACACCTCGGCGAAGTGGGCGTTTTCTGATAGAAAGCCGTACCCGGGGTGGATCGCATCCGCGCCCGTCACCTCGGCGGCGCTCAGCACATTCGGAATGTTGCGGTAGCTGAGGGCGGCTTCCGGCGGACCGACGCAGATGTGCTCGTCGGCGGCGCGCACGTGCATTCCTGCGGCGTCGGCCTCGGAATGGATGGCGACCGTCTTGATGCCGAGTTCCTTGCAAGCCCGGATGACCCGCAGGGCGATTTCTCCGCGATTGGCAACCAAGACTTTCTTGAACACAAATAGCTCCGGGATGGGTAATGAGGCTAGGAGGTGGTCGCTGGCGAACTGCCGGGTTGTGTGCGCATCCTGCTAGGCTGTGGCGTTCGGATCGATGAGGAACAGTGGCTGGCCATACTCGACGGGCTTGGTGCTTTCCGCCAGAATCCTCGTGATGCGCCCATCCACTTCCGACTCGATCTCGTTCATGAGCTTCATCGCTTCGACGATACAGAGGACTTGGCCCTTCTTCACATAATCCCCTTCTTCGACATAGGGATCGGCGTCCGGCGACGGGGAGCGGTAGAACGTGCCGACGATCGGCGAGGTGATGGTGACCTGTCCGGCCGTGTCCGCGGGTGCCTGCGCCTGCGGAGCCGTGGTATGTGGGAGCGGAGCCGCCGTCGGATGCGCCGGTTCGGCGGCATGGGCAGGCGCCGAGCGGACGAACGGTTCGTGGCGCACACGGACCCTGATTCCTCCGCGCTCGATTTCGAGCTCAGTCAGGTGGTTCCGCTTGAGCAGATCCACCAACTGCTGGATCTGCGTCGCATGGTCGGGATGGAGCAGCGCGTGATCGGCCTCGGTACCTCGCGGCGCATACGCGCTCGGGAGCACGATCGGTTTGCCTGCCGCCCTGCCTTTCTCGGATTTTTTTCGCGCCTTACTCAACGCACGCGCTCCACGAAGGCTCTGGTTCGGGTGTCGATACGAATCATTTCGCCGACCTCCAGATAAAGGGGAACCTTGATGATCGCGCCGGTCTCGACAGTCGCCGGCTTGCTGCCGCCGGAGGCCGTATCTCCACGCACGCCCGGCTCGGCGTCCACGACCTTGAGTTCGATGAACGTGGGCAGGACCACGGTGATGGGGCGATGCTCGTACACGAGAATCTTAGCCACCATGTTCTCCTTCAGAAGATCCGCGTTGTCGCCCAATTGCCCCTTCTCATACGTGAATTGTTCGTAGCTCTCCGTATCCATAAACGTATACGAGTCACCGGTGGCATACAAGAACTGCATATCCCGCTCTTCCAGATCCGGCTCGTCGAACCGCTCGCCTGAACGAAACGTCCGATCCAGCACGCTGCCGTTCAAATAGCTCTTCAACTTGGTGCGTACGAACGCCCCGCCCTTACCGGGCTTCACGTGCTGGAATTCCACGATGTAAAACGGTTGACCTTCCACCATCAGGCGGCTGCCGTTACGAAAATCTGCGGTCGAGATCACAACAGTACTCCTTGATACAACGATGAATCGATCTTATGCGCGAGGCGTTTTTTTGCGGACGGCGGTACCGGTTCGGCGCGGCGCATCCGTGGGCGCCAAATGAGCCGCCAAACCCTGGATCGCCAACAAGTACCCGCTGGGGCCGAACCCTGAAATCTGTCCCAACGCCACCCCGGCAATGAATGACTTGTGCCTGAACTCTTCCCGTTGATGAATGTTGCTCAGATGCACCTCTACCGTGGGCAGCGAGACTGCGGCAATCGCATCGCGAATGGCCACGCTCGTATGGGTGTACCCAGCCGGGTTGATGACGATACCGTCGAACCGCCCCCTGGCCTGCTGAATCCAGGTCACCAATTCCCCTTCTACGTTCGACTGCCGCGTTTCAATCGTGAGGCCCAGTTCACGGGCCAGGCGGCCGATCATCTCGTTGATCGCCGCAAGGGACGTCGTCCCATAAATCGATTGTTCGCGTGTCCCCAGAAGATTCAGGTTGGGGCCATGGAGCACCAGGAGCCGCAGCATGTTTCGGTTGCACGTTCCGGTTGTCGATTGGCTGCAGCTGATCCGGATGCTGGCAGCGGCGGCATTGTAACAGGGTGCCCAAGGAGGGTCAAACGCGATGGTGTGGGATCGGAGGCAGACGAACTCTTCAGAATGATACGGACCGGCCGACGCGTTTGGCTTGAATGGCGCGGAGCCATGCTTCGAGACGCGCGATGGTGGCGGCCTTGGTGTCGATGGACGATTCCTGCGGTGTGAGGGATTCAGATACGGGAGACTCCGCCGTCGGGACGCTTGCGGCGGCCATCGCGGATTCGTCGGCCGTCGCCTCCTTCTCGGCGTCGATCTTCGGCTCGACCGTCACTTCCGGCTTGCTCTCAAGGGCCGCCCGTTTCTTGGCCCGCTTGGCACGGGGGGTGTCGTCCTCGTCGGCGCCGGTGATCATTCGCTTGATCGAACGCGCTTCTTCGTCGTAGGCGTTGACGGCGAGGATGGCGCCGCAGGAGCGCAACGCGAGGTCGGCTTTCCCTTCGGCGGCGTACAACTTGGCCAGCACACGGTGAGCGCGAAGATTGTCGGGACTTTGCTTGACGACTTCTTCGAGGATGGCCTTGGCTTTGACCGGTTGATTCAGTTGGTCGTAGACGCGGCCTAATGCGGCCATGGCTGTCACGAACCCGGGGTAAACCTTGAGGCCGTCTTCCAGCACGACGGAGGCTTCCGCCCACATTCCCGCCTTGATATAGGCTTCGGCGAGCGGCATGAAGGACTTGGACTTGGGATCCTTCGCCAAGGCCGTGGCAAGACGGTCGATCTCTGCGGCGGTTTCGGCGTTGTTGCGCGGTGAAGCAGCCACGAGTTAATCCTTTCGCCGACCTCCTCCTCGCGGAGGATCGGCGCGTCGAGAAGGCCCGGCGCCTAACTCCAGTATGCGGGTCAGGATTCGGTCCGCCACCTCGCGCTTGGTGAGCAGCGGTACCTCGACCATGCCACCCGTTCGATCGAGCAGGCAGACCCGGTTGGTATCGGACCCAAATCCGGAGCCTGTAGCCGATACATCGTTGGCCACGATCAGGTCGACACGTTTAGCATGCAGCTTTTCCCGCGTATGGGCAAGGAGATCTTCTGTTTCTGCAGCGAACCCGACCAGGGTCTGGCCGGTTCGTCTACCGGCCAGCTCCTGCAGGATGTCCTCGGTCGGTTCCAGGGAGAGGCTGGTCATAGCGTCGCGCCGCTTCTTGAGCTTTTGCGCAGCCGGACGGCTGGGGCGAAAATCGGCGACCGCCGCCGCCATGATTGCCGTGTCACACCAGTCGAACCGGCTGAGAAGGGCTTTTCTCATCTCTTCGGCCGTGACCACCGACACGCGCTCGACACCGGGCGGCGCATCGAGGGCCGTGGGCCCGGAGACCAACACGACTGAGGCCCCCCGTTTCACGGCTGCTTCGGCCACGGCGTACCCCATCTTTCCTGAGGAGCGGTTCGAAACGAATCTGACCGGGTCGATGGCTTCTTGAGTGGGACCGGCACTGATCAGGACACGGCGCCCGGCCCAGTCCCGTAAGGGCCTGAGGGCAACTTGGATCGCCGCCAATATCCGCCCGTCCTCGGCGAGCCGCCCGGTTCCAACCTTGCCGGAGGCAAGGGGCCCTTCCTCGGGATCGACGATCACGACTCCACGCTTCCGAAGTGTCGCGACATGTTCCCTGACCGACGGATGGTGCCACATATCGCCGTCCATCGCCGGCGCGATCAGCAGCGGACACGTCGCCGTGAGCAGCATGGTCGACAGGAGGTCATCCGCCAACCCGAGCGCGGCCTTGGCGAGCGTATTGGCCGTCGCCGGTGCGATCACAATCGCATCGGCCTGCTGCGGCAGACTCAGATGCAACATTTCCTGGTGCGCTTCAAATAGATCGGTGGCGACGTGGGCGTTGGAGAGGACTTCAAACGTCAGCGGAGTCACGAAACGACGAGCCCCCGCCGTCATCACGACGGACACGGCGGCGGCCTCTCGACGGAGGAGACGGAGCAATCCCACGGCCTTATAGGCCGCGATACTCCCGGTGACGCCCAGCACGAGGCGCACACCGGTGAGTGATGGGACGGGAGGCTCCACGGCTTAGTGTTATTCCTCGGCTTCCGGCGCGGCGGCAGGCTTGGCGGTGTCGTCGACGTAGACGCTCAATTCCTTCTTGATCTCCTTGGCATCCTCGCCGGTCATCATCGCCATCCGTTCGGTTTCGCCTTCCTTCACGCGCTTGGACTCCTTCAAGGCATCCCGCGCTTCTTTCCCGCGTAGGTACTTCACTTCCTGGCGCAACACTTCGTCCAAGGCGACGGTCGTCTCCTTATTGAAGCGGGACGCGCCATGCGCCTTGGCCCCTTGAATCAAATGCTTGGCTCGCTGGGCCGCGACGATCACCAACCGGTGCCGCGAATCGAATTGGTTGATGGTGTATTCGGGTAACAGTGACAGCATGTCAACCATGTTGCGTGGACTCCTTTGCTACGGAGGGGGTCGGCGTGGTGGCTTGCTTCCCCTCTTTGTCGAGAATGAACTTTTCTTCCAGCCACGTCATATTCAGACGTTTGGTCTTGATCCGCTCGGCCAGGAAGATGCTTTCCAATTCCTTGAGCGACTGTTTCAAATCGTCGTTACGGACGATGTAGTAATACTCGCGATAGCTCCAGACTTCTTCCTTGGCCTTTTGCAGCCGCCGCTGAATCTCCTCCGGCGCGTCGCCGGCGCGGGTCTGAAGCCTGGTGCGAAGGACGTCGAACGACGGCGGGAGGATGAAGATATAGACGGCATCCTCGAATTTCTTTTTCACGGTCCTGGCACCTTGCACATCGATCTCGAGCAGGACGTCGATCCCCTGCTCCATCTTGTCGGTGAGCGCTTTGCGGGGCGTGCCGTAGAGATTACCGTACACATGGGCCCATTCGACGAACTCGTTGCGGTCGATCATTTGCCGGAACGTCGTTTCATCGGTGAAGAAATACTCCTGGCCGTTGACCTCACCCGGTCTGGGCTTGCGGGTCGTGTAGGACACGGAATGCCAGAGCCCCGGGACGGTGGCGGAAATTTGCTTACACAACGTGGTCTTTCCCGTTCCCGAAGGAGCCGAGATGATAAAGAGAATCCCCCGTCGGACCTGTGACGGTTTCTCGTTGGAGTTTGTACTCATCGTGTCACGTCGCGCGGAACAACCCGCCGATTATTCGACATTTTGAACCTGTTCCCGCAGTTTTTCCAGTTCCGCCTTCATCTGCACGACCAAGGCTGCGATGGCGGCATCGTTGGCCTTCGATCCAATGGTGTTCACTTCCCGCCCCATTTCCTGGAGCAAAAACTCCAGCGTCTTGCCGATCGACTCCTTGCTTTTGAGACTGTGGTCGAACTGTAGCATATGTGACTCAAGTCTGACCAATTCTTCTGAAATGTCCGAGCGATCGGCAAACACGGCCAGTTCCTGGTGCAGGCGAGGCAGATCCGGGAGCTCGCTCCCCAACAGGGCCTGCACGCGTTCCTTCATCCGGTCGAAGGCCTCCTGCGCCAGCTTCGGAGCCCGTTGCGCTACGGTTTCCTTAGCTGCGCCTATGGTTTTGAGGCGCCCCTCAAGGTCCTTCGACAGGGCCAAGCCCTCTCTGGTCCGCATTTTTTCCAGATCGCCCAGGGCTTGCCCCAGAGTCTTCAGCATGGTGGGCCCACAGTCGTCGGCGACCAACGGCTGGTCGGTCAAGGACAAAATGTCCCGGAAGCCAGCCATGACGGAAAGGTCGATTCCACCTTTGAGTCCCAGCGTCTTTTGCAGCTTTTTTAAGGCCTGGTGATACTGCTTGGCTAGACCGGCATCCAATTCAATGGATTTGGCGCCGCCGCGCCCGTTCTGGATTGACACGGTCACGTCGACTCGTCCACGCAGGCAACGCTGTTGAACGGCCTTTCGCACTTGATCTTCGAAGGCGGCCAGTGCGCGAGGCAATTTGACGGCCACCTCCAAAAATCGATGGTTGACGGATCGCAACTCCACGATAATGGTCGTGTCCTTGACGGCCGTCTCTCGCTTGCCATATCCGGTCATGCTTCGAATCATCGCGGCAGTTTCCCCTTCCATTCACAGTCGTCGTAGATCGAGCAGGCTCCGCACTTCGGCTTGCGCGCCAGACAGACATAGCGCCCGTGCAACAACAGACGCTGGGACCCTTCGGTCCAATCCTTCTGCGGAAACTGGGCTTGGAGATCGAGTTCGATTTTCGTCGGGTCGGTGTGGGTGGTGAGGCCAAGACGCGACGCAACTCGTTTCACATGCGTATCGACGACGATTGCCGGTTTCCCAAATGCGTTGCCCAGGATGACGTTGGCGGTCTTACGACCAACTCCCGGCAATGAAGTCAGGGCCTCCATCTCCTGGGGCACAGTGCCATCGAAGCGCTCAACCACCGCCTGCGCGCAACGGATGAGATTTCTGGCTTTGGCTTTATAAAAGCCCGTGGGTCGGATCAGTGCTTCCAGTTCGTTCGGTACAGCCGAGGCCAATTGGGATGGGGTACGATAGCGGCGGAACAGCGCCGGCGTCACCTGGTTGACCCGTTGATCCGTGCATTGGGCGGACAGGATCGTGGCCACCAATAACTCCCAGGCGTTCGCGTGATCCAGTTCGACCTTGACCCGGGGAGCTGTCGAACAGAGCGTCGTGAAAATACGGCCGGCCCGGGCATTTCGGGGCGCGCGAGCGGACCGCTGGCGTACAACTGGTGTCATCATCGGGGTGCGGCCCGCCATTGTGCAGGGGTTACGGACGAGATGCAAGTGCCGACGGCACCGTCACGGCATGGGATGGCTCATCCGTCCCGGCCGCGCGAGCTGCCAAGAATGCTTCAAGATGGGCCGTGAGCGGACGCAGGCTGTCCTTGCGAAGGGCGGAAATGCTGATCGCGTGATATCGGGCGCAGAGCACCAAAGATTCATGCGCTGATAACCGGTCGCACTTGTTCAGCACGAGGACGCGCGGAATCCCGTCGACCTGGAGGGTAGAAAGAATCTCCTCGACGGACTTGATCTGCAGATCAATGTCCTTCGCGGTTACGTCCACGACGTGCAGCAGCATGTCCGCATCTCGGAGTTCCTCCAACGTCGTCCGGAAGGCGCCGACCAGATCCTTCGGCAGATCACGAATGAACCCGACCGTGTCGGTCACAATGATTTCGCGGTCTTCAGGAAAGCGTAACCGGCGGCTTGTGGTATCGAGCGTCTCGAAGAGGCGATCCTCGGCCGACACTTGGCTGTCGGTCAGTGCGTTCAGCAACGTCGACTTGCCTGCGTTCGTGTAGCCGACGATAGACACGATCGGGAGCGAGTGACGGATGCGCCTCGATCGCCGCTGGTCCAGACTCCTGGCGATATGCGCCAACTCCCGCTCCAGATGAGCAATGCGATCGCGGATTCGCCGGCGATCGGTTTCGAGTTTGGTTTCTCCTGGTCCCCTGCTGCCGATCCCGCCGCCCAACCGGGACAACGATGTGCCGCGGCCCAGCAGCCGTGGCAAGAGGTAGCGCAGTTGCGCCAGCTCAACCTGGACCTTGCCCTCTCTCGTGTGGGCGCGGCGGGCGAAGATGTCCAGGATCAGTTGGGTGCGATCGATGACCTTGATATCCGTCACCTCCGCGATGGCGCGGGCTTGGGCGGGAGCCAAGTCTTGGTCGAAGATCAGGAGGTCCGCCCCTCGCTGCAAGGCTCTGATGACGACTTCCTTCAATTTGCCTCGTCCCAACAGGAAGCGCTGGTAGTCCTCGTGCGTCCGTTGGTGGATACGGTCCAGCACCGCGACGCCGGCCGAGGCCGCCAGCTCGCTCAATTCCTCCAAATGCTCTTCCTGTTCGGCTCGGCTTTTTGTGCTCGCGCTCACCAGAATCGCCGATTCCTCGCCGTCCACGACGGTGAAGTGCGTATCCTTTTGAAGGAGGTCAGCGTCGAGCGCCTTCAGGAAGCTGTCGAGTTGCAGCGTGAGGTGATGCGCGGGCATGGGCTTCAGCAACTGACAAATCTGTCCCTGACTATTCGGTGGCAGGAGATGCGCGAGGTGCAGGATCGTTGGATTCCCCTCCTCGTCGACGTTGAGCGCCCCGATAAGATCGAGCCGGAGCAGTGCGAGACTGGTCAGATCTTCCTGCGTCAACGGTTCATCGGACAAGTTCGTCCGAATCAAGCGTAGACCGCGCAAGGAACGGATACCGGCGCGAAATTTTCCGAGTGAATCGACCGTCGGCACGCAACCGGCACCGACCAGCACCTGCTCGATCACTCCCCGGCGGGTCAGGAGGAGGCCGATCGGGCGGCGAATTTCGCGGCTCAACTGCGTGGTGGCGCGCGCTAACTCAGGGGTCAGGACTGCGGCGGCGGGAACGCGACGGCGATACAGCCGTTCAAGGGCGGCAATATGACTGGCCTTGAGGCCGGTGGTTTGTCCGAAGATCGTCGGAATGGCTGCCCTCCTTCCGGTCGTTTGAGCGAACAGATCAGGGAACCGGCTGCGTACCGGTCTCAGCGGGTCGGCAACGCAAAATCCGGGATGACCTCGCAGTCCAGACCGGTGGTCTTGCCTTGGAGCAGAGCCATGCGACCGGCTGCGGCAATCATCGCGGCATTGTCCGTACAGTAGGCCATCTTGGGCAATCCCAGGTCAATGCCCTCATCCGACGCCCGTTCGGTCAACTTGCTGCGAAGTCTTGAGTTCGCGGACACACCGCCGACCACGGCCAGGGCCCTGGCGCCGGATCGCCGCACGGCTTCGAACGATTGGCGAACCAACACATCGACGATCGCTTCTTGGTATCCGGCGGCGAGATCGGCCTGTTGCCGGGCAATCTCTTCGGGCGACATTTTTTGTAGATGGTAGAGCAAGGCCGTTTTCAAGCCGCTGAAACTGAAATCCAGGCCCGTGGATTTTACCCTGGATCGGGGAAAGCGCACTGCAGCAGGGTCCCCGTTTCGAGCGGCCTTGTCGATCAACGGTCCGCCGGGGTAGCCGAGCCCCAACATCTGGGCTCCCTTGTCGAATGCCTCCCCCGCCGCATCGTCGATCGTTCGCCCTAGTAACCGGTAGGCCCCTGCTTCCAGAGTACGGAATAGGTGCGTGTGGCCTCCGGAGGCAACCAGCACCACACAATCTTGAGAAAAATCAGAACGGTCGATCCAGGCCGACGCGATGTGCCCTGCAAGATGACTCACTCCGACCAGAGGAATCTCCAACGCATAAGCCAGCGCTTTCGCGTAACTCAAGCCCACGAGCAATGCGCCGGCCAGCCCAGGTCCTTGCGTTACGACTATCGCTCCGAGATGCTCGTGCGTGACGCCGGCTTCCGACAAAGCCGCTTTCACGACCGCTTCCACATTTTGAATATGCGCACGGGCGGCCAGTTCAGGCACGACACCGCCGAATCGCTCATGCACGATTTGCTGAGAAGAAATGATGTTCGAGAGCACCCGCCCGTCCGGAGTCAGGACGGCAGCAGCCGTCTCGTCGCAGGAGGTTTCGATTCCCAGGATGGGACCGGGCGGTAGGCGCGCTTCGGCAGAATTATTCATGGGATGCGGCTGGCGGCAAAAACGAGGCAACCCACGGAGGCCGTATGCTCCTCCGTGGGTTGCCTGGGAATCGACGGGATCTCAAGTAAAACTCGATCCTCTCAATTAGAGAGCCGAGCCGACGCGTTAGACGCCGGCCATGGCTTCTTGTTCGATGAAGGCCGGCGCACCATCGCGCAAGACGACCTTGATCTTGCGATGGTCCTTGAACCGTCCCTTGATGAGTTCCTCTGAAAGCGGATCCCCGATGGCGCGTTGAATAGTCCGTCGCATCGGGCGAGCGCCGTAGAGCGGCTCGTACCCTTCCTTGATCAGCCACTGTTTGACTTCGTCGTCCACTTCGATCGTCACACTCTTCTCCAGCAGCCGCAGGTTCAATTCGCGGAGCAGGATGTCCAGGATGCTGATCAGGTGAATCTTGTCGAGCGGGTGGAAGACCACCATTTCGTCGATCCGGTTCAAGAATTCCGGGCTAAACGAACGGCGCAACTCCGCCAACACCTCGTCCCGCCGACGGGAGTTCTGGCCCGAGGGTTCCTCGTTCTGGAATCCCAAGGACACACCCTTTTGGATCAACTTGGTGCCGATGTTGGATGTCATGATCACGACCGTGTTCTTGAAGTCCACCTTCCGCCCGAGACTGTCCGTCAAAACACCGTCATCCAAGACCTGTAACAGGACGTTGAAGACGTCCGGATGAGCCTTTTCGATTTCGTCGAACAGGACGACTGAGTAGGGCCGACGCCGAACCTTCTCGGTCAACTGGCCACCTTCCTCGTAGCCCACGTAACCGGGAGGTGCTCCGAACAATCGTGAACTCGTGAATTTTTCCTGGTATTCGGACATATCGATTCGAATCAGCGCATCCTCGCTGTTGAAGAGGAATTCCGCCAATGTCCGCGCCAACTCGGTCTTGCCGACGCCGGTCGGTCCCAGGAAAATGAACGACCCGATTGGCTTCCGCGCTTCCTTGAGGCCGGCACGGGAACGCCGGATTGCACGGGCCACCGCCGAGATGGCTTCGTCCTGGCCGATGACACGCTTGTGCAGGAACTCTTCCATGCGCAGAAGCTTGTTCGACTCTTCTTCTTCCAGCTTGAAGAGCGGGATGCCGGTCATCTTGGAGACGACGTAGGCGACGTCTTCCTTGCCGATGGTCGGCTTGTGCTTTTCCTGGTTTTTCTTCCACTCCCGCTTCGATTCGTCGAGCAACTTTCGGAGCCGCTCTTCTTCTTCGCGATGGCGGACGGCTTCCTCGAAGTTCTGCATCGAGATCGCCAATTCCTTTTCGCGGGAAATCTTCTTCAACTCCTGCTCCAAGGCTTTCAATTCCGAGGGCAGCGCGTAGGTCTGAAGTTTGGCGCGAGAACCGGTTTCGTCGATCAAGTCGATCGCCTTGTCCGGCAAGAAACGGTCGGTGATATAGCGATCCGATAATTTCACCGCCTCGACGATCGCCTCCTCGGTGATTTCAACGCCGTGATGTTCTTCGTACCGGTCACGCAGGCCCTGGATAATCCGAATGGTTTCTTCGGTGTTGGGCGGCTGCACATGGATCGGTTGGAAGCGCCGCTTGAGCGCGCCATCCTTCTCGATGTGCTTGCGGTATTCATCGAGCGTCGTCGCACCGATGCACTGGATTTCTCCACGGGACAACGCCGGCTTCAGCATGTTCGACGCATCGATCGAACCTTCCGCGGCACCGGCCCCCACCAACGTATGCAGCTCGTCGATGAAGATAATAATGTTACCGGCCTGGACGATCTCCTTCATGACCACCTTCAGCCGTTCCTCGAACTGGCCGCGATACTTGGTGCCGGCCACGAGGGAGCCGAGGTCCAGCGCGATGACGCGCCGAGAGAGGAGATTGTCCGGAACTTCTGAAGCGACGATGCGTTGCGCGAGACCTTCGACGATGGCGGTCTTTCCTACACCCGACTCGCCGATCAGCACCGGATTGTTCTTGGAGCGGCGGCTGAGAATCTGAAGCACGCGTTCGATTTCGTCGGCGCGACCGATCACGGGATCCAACTGACCCTCTTGGGCCAATTGGGTCAGGTCACGACCAAATTCGTCGAGGGCCGGGGTATTGCTCTTGCGATCGCGCTCGCGTGGAGCGGACTTGCGCAGGAACGTCACCGTCAGCTGCCGGGCCGTCAGGAGATTCGCCCCGAGGCTGCGAAGAATCTTTCCGCCGATCCCCTCCTCCTCGCGCAGCAGACCCAAGAGCAGGTGTTCGCTTCCGATATGGTTGTGCCCGAGAAGCCGGGCTTCCTCCACGCCGTACTCGATCACCTTCTTGACCCGCGGGCTGAAGGGAATTTCGCCGAAGGTCATCGTGGTGCCGCCGCCCGGAAGGTTTCGCTCGATCTCGAGGCGAATCTGTTCGGTGGAGAGCCCCATCTTTTTCAGGATCATCAGCGCAATCCCATCCGTCTCGCGAAGGATGGCCAACACCAGGTGCTCGGTGCCCAGGTAATCGTTCTGATGGCGCTCGGCTTCTTCACGTGCCAGGATGATGATCTTGCGACCCTTGTCCGTGAACCGTTCGAACATCCCGCCTCCTTATGGTGATGGGGTCTGTAAGAGAAGCCCAGACTGAGTGTTTCGTGCGCGTCAAACAGCAGGGGAAAACTGATGATGTGATTCTAACTAGAGAGCTGTGGGGTGTCAAGGTATTGAGGGAAACGTCGAAGCCCCGCAACCCCTCTCGCCATGCGGCGATCCGCGCCTCTCCCTAAGTGTCTCGTTTGACTCTTTCGGAACTCTCCCTATACAATCCCGCACCGTTTTCACGCGCTGCTCACCGAGCTAGAGCCCTTCATGAAAAGCAAACACATCGGGATTCTGACCAAACCGAAATTTCCGGAAGTGAAATCCACGCTGCAGGCGGTCGTGTCATGGCTGCGAGAGCGTCACATCGAGGTCGTGCTTGACGTCACGTCGGCGGGGTTGCTCGGCGAATCAGGCGGAATACAAAAAACGCAGCTCGCCAATAAGTCCGATGTGTTGCTCGTGCTGGGCGGCGACGGGACCATGTTGAACGCGGCACGCCTCGCCGGAGAACGGAGCATTCCGATTCTCGGGGTCAACATGGGAGGGTTGGGATTTCTGACCGAAGTGCGGCTGGAACATTTATATCCGTCATTGGAACGAGTCTTCGCAAACGATTTCGTGCTCGACGAGCGGATCATGTTGAAGACGCACATTCACCGGCACGGCGAGACGGTCGCGCAGGGAGTTGTCCTGAACGATGTCGTCATCAGCAAGGGAACCCTTGCCCGTATGATTGAGTTGAAGATCGCCATTCAGGGACAGTTCGTCACGAACCTGCGCGGCGACGGTTTGATCCTGAGTACTCCTACCGGCTCAACGGCCTATTCACTCTCAGCCGGAGGACCGATCATCAACCCTGCGGTTCGATCCGTGACCTTGGCGCCGATCTGCCCGCACACACTGACGCACCGTCCGCTGCTGGTTCCGGCCGACGCGCAGATTGAAGTGACGTTGACAAGTAAGGATGATGGAGCGATGGCCACGCTGGATGGCCAGGTCGGTGTCGGAATCACGCAGGGTGACACGGTAGAAATCAGCGTGTCCGACTACCTGACCAAGCTTATCCGCTTTCCGGAAAGCAGTTACTACGAGGTGTTGAGGGAAAAGCTGAAATGGGGCGACGGCTGAAGCCGAGGGGTTGGTTACCCCCTGCCCCGCTCAATCGCCGAGAGCATTTCGGCATTACTGGCGAATTTGAATTCACCGATGGCTTCCGGAGACGAAGCCAGCTTCTTTTCCGCAGCATCCAGCACCTTCAGCCCGGCCAAATCGACCGGCCGGCTTTTGTGGTCCTTCAGCAGCGCTTCAAGTTTTCCGATCACAGAGCCCATATTGGCGCCGGTTTGCTTGGTGTCCAGGTAGCGGGCGATCACTTCCGCGCACCACTCCCCGTCACGCTTGGCAATACCGACCAAGCCTTCGCTGGCCTTGCGCGACCACCCCGCGAGGAACAGCCCATCCACCACCTTGCCGGTCTTTTCGTCATAGGCCTGGAAAAAGGCATCATCGGGATCGTTGCCGGTCTTGTTCGGGTTGGTCACGAACACGCCGTCCTTATACGGTAGGCCCACAGTCTCGTCGACCTTGTCTCCGACGGCGAAGACCACGCTATCCACCGGGAACTCATAGTACTGCTTCAGGCCGGACGCGGCGGTGTCCTCACCTTTGGGCACGAGCTTATTGTCCTCCATCTCGAGGGCGCGCACCCGGTTGTTGGCATCCACGAGGACGCGCTTCGGCGACGCAAGAAACCGGAAGCCCATCTTGGCGTCGCTGACCTTCGGCTCGCACTTCGTGAATTCGTCGGTCATGCTTTTCAACACGTCATCGGCATTCTGCCCGACGGCAGCCAACCGTTCCTTGATCCGGTCGAACTCCTTCGTGATACCTTCCAAATCCATGTTCGCGCAGACCGCACGAATTTCCTTTGGATTGTACTTCCGTTCCACCGGCCCCCGACGGGCAATCGCCGTGACGCGTTCCACCTTCTTATAGCGGATCAACCAATGGGCGATGTCGACCATCACGTCGCCGACACCGATCACGGCCACATGTTTTCCCATATCAAAGGGACGATCACCGAACCCGGGTAGCCGATTAAAGTGGTAGACAACATCCTTGGCGTGGAAGACGCCTTTCGCACTGTCGCCCTCGACTCCGATCGCTTTGGTCCCTTGGGCGCCCACCGAGAAGGCGATGGCACTCGCCCCTAAGCTTCGGAGGTCTTCGACCGTCAGATCCTTACCCTGGCCCACCGACACGTTACCGAAGTAGCGCACGTTCGGCCGCTCCAGCATGTCCCAGTATTGTTTCTTCAGGCCCCCGCGCAGCTTCAGTTTGCTGGGGAAAATGCCGTATTCGGCCAAACCGCCGAATTTGATGTCACGATTCAGAATGATGACTTCATGGCCGGCATCGGCCAACTTATTCGATAGTGCCATTCCTGCGGGACCGGCACCAACCACGATCACAACATGACGACCCGACTGTGTTCCCATTGCGCTCATCGTCTACCCTTCAATGTGTATGGTGTATAGGAGTTGGTCGGCTAAAAAGACAAAACTCTCAAAGGATTCGCGAACATTAGCATGGGTGTGAAGAGGCTGTCAAAGCTGGACTATCGCGCGGGGCACGTCCAACACTCGATGAGAGAGGCGGACGGCAGCGGAGGCTTTTCGGATCAGTGGAGGACGTACCGGGAACGTGCCTGGTTCGGCCACGTTCCCGGCATCTACTCTGACCTAGCCCCCGGCGCTCCCAACCGGACCGCCTGGTTCGGTCATCCGCCAAGGATCCAGCAACTGGGTCAGGCGCTTCTCGGGCAGGACTTGCTGTTCCCGCGCAACTTGCCTCACCGTCTTGCCTGACTTATAGGCTTCCTTCGCCAACTTAGCGGCCGCTTCGTATCCAATTTCCGGCGCCAGTGCCGTACACATAGCGAGGCTTTCCTCGATCAGGCTCTTGCACCGTTCTTCGTTGGCTTTGATCCCTTCGATGCATTTCACCGCAAAGTTCTGGGATGCCGTGGCCAGCAGTTCAATCGACTGCAACAGGTTGTAGGCCATGACCGGGAGCATTACGATCAACTCAAAATTGGCCGCTTGGCCTCCGACCGTCACGGTCACGTCATTGCCGATCACCTGGGCACAGACCATGGTGACGGATTCGGCGATCACCGGATTCACCTTGCCCGGCATGATGGAGGACCCGGGTTGCGTCTCCGGGAGATTGATTTCGCCGAGCCCGCAACGGGGGCCGGAACCGAGCCACCGGACGTCGTTGGCGATTTTCATGAGGCTGACGGCGACCGTTCTCAATGCGCCGCTGGCTTCCACGAGGGAATCCTGGGCGGACTGAGCCTCAAAATGGTTGGTGGCCTCTCGGAAATGACAGGCCGTTTCCTTCGAGATGATGGCCATGACTTTACGCGGGAACACCGGATGGCAGTTCAAGCCAGTGCCGACCGCCGTACCGCCGAGCGCCACTTCGCTCAAGGCGTCCTGGGCGCGCTTCACCCGTGCGATGCCAAGCTGGATCTGCCGGGCGTACCCGCCGAATTCCTGCCCCAACCGCACCGGCGTGGCATCCTGCAGATGGGTCCGTCCGATCTTCACCACCTTGTCGAACTCCTTCGCCTTGGCAGCCAACGCTTTGTGCAACCGCGTGAGTGCCGGCAACAGTTCTCGCCGGATGGTTTCCGACGCGGCGATGTGGATGGCGGTCGGGACCACGTCATTGCTCGATTGTCCCAGGTTCACATGGTCATTGGGATGGACGAGCTTGCTGCCTCGCGCACCGCCCAACAACTCGGTAGCCCGGTTGGAAATGACTTCGTTGGTATTCATGTTCGTGGAGGTGCCGGAGCCGGTCTGAAAAATATCCACCGGAAACTCGGCGTCCAGGCAACCATCGATGACTTCCGTTGCCGCCTGGCGAATGGCTTCCGCATGTTTTTTGTCCAACAACTTCAATGAGTGGTTGACGGAAGCGGCAGCACGCTTGATGAGGCCCATCGCCCGGATCATGGCTCGGGGAATACGGAGCGAGCTGATAGGGAAATTTTCAATGGCCCGGGCAGTCTGGACCCCGTAGTACGCATTGGTCGGGACCGGCAATTCCCCCATCGTGTCGCGCTCGATTCGTGTGCTGACGGACGGGCTCTGGGGCGTCGTTGCGGCTTTGCTCTGCTTCGTGGATGTCTTCCTCATCAACTCACTCCTGGCTTGACGGTCTATTCAAATCAAACAAAGAGCGCATCTTAAACGGTCGCATGGCGGAATCACAAGAGTGAGGACGTTGGGGCGGTTAGAGGTGGGTAGAAAAACGAAGGCCCGCCGGGGGGCGGGCCTTTGCTTGGGCACGTATGGGAAAACGGTCAGGCCACCTTCACGTCGATCTGTTTCGGTTTTGCCTTCTCGGACTTGGGCAGGTGCAGCCGCAGCACACCATCGGTGTACCCGGCTTTCACATTGGCCTCGTCGACCGTGTCGGGAAGGGTGAACGTGCGGACGAACCGCCCGTAGGCCCGCTCAATCCGATGGTACTTCTTCCCCTTCTCCTCCTTCTCCTGCTTACGTTCGCCCTGGATCGTCAAGACCCCATCCTCGACCGTCACGCGGACGTCTTCCTTTTTGACCTCCGGCAGCTCGACCTTGATGGCATACTCCGTCTCGGTTTCGCTGATATCAACCAATGGAGTCCAGTCTGCGACTGTCATGATCTCCTTGCCGTTCGATTGGTTGACGGCAGGGCGCACGAACATCCGATTCAAGCGATCGGACATTTCTTCCAACTCGCGGAACGGGTCCCACTTCACGATAGCCATGACTCAACCTCCTTGCGTGTGTATGGTGGCTAGTGACTGTGAGCCTCACTGCTCACACCTTGGAGGTAATCTTATGCAACGGGAAGTCAAGGCCGGCGGCTCACAGCCGCCGGCCTCACGAGACCCTTGACAGGAGAGGGCCAGACATTATCTATTACGCTCCCTAACGGAAGGAGTTGGGAGCCATGTTGGAATTCTTATCGTATGCCTTGCTCGGTGGGTTTTTGATGTTCACATCCGTTGTGTTGTGGTGGTTCGTCGGCCGTACCGAGTAACGTTCCTCTACCGTCGCTCCAACGGCACGTACGGCCGGTTGTGTTCGCCCGAGTAAATCTGGTCCGGCCGATACAGCTTGTTTTCCCGCAATTGCTCCAGCCAATGGGCCAACCATCCGCTCACCCTCGCCATGGCGAACAGCGGGGTGAACAGGTCCACCTCGATTCCCATCTTGTCGTAAATGATCCCTGAATAGAAGTCGACGTTCGGATAAATGCCCTTGTCCTGCAGTCGCTCGGCCGCAAGCTGTTCAACCGCAACGGCCACCTCATAGAGCGGCGACGTGCCGCAGACGTTGAACAACCGGACACACAACTCCTGCAACACCGTCGCGCGCGGATCTTTCACCTTGTAGACCCGGTGTCCGAATCCCATGAGCTTTTGTTTTTGATCGAGCTTCGCTTTTACGTACCCTACCGCGTTGCCGGCCGATCCGATCTCTCTCAACATGGCGACCACTTCTTCATTGGCGCCGCCGTGCAACGGTCCTTTCAGGGCCCCGATTGCGGAAGCGACCACGGTGTAGGGATCCGCGAGCGTCGAGGCCGTGACCATACCGGCAAACGTCGATGCGTTCATCGTATGCTCTGCATGAAGAATGAGGCAATCGTCGAAAATCTCGGTCCAGAGCGGATGCGGTGCCGTTTCCGTGAGCATGTACAGAAAGTTGTCGCTGAAGCCCAGGTCGTCGCGCGGCGGGATGTACTCGTCCCCATGACGCAGCCGTGCCCAGGCGGCGACGATAGTCGGAAGTTTGGCAATCAGCCGGACGGCAGACCAATAGTTGTTCTCCACGTCCTTGACGTTTCGTCCCGGATAGAACATCCCCAGGGCCGCCACAGCGGCCTGCAGGGCGTCCATCGGATGGCCATGTTCGGGCAGGCACTTCAGCAGATCAACGATGCGAAACTTGATGCGCCGGTGGTGCGTGATGTCCTCGGTCCACTTCAACAGTTCAGCGGTCGTCGGCAGCCGCCCGAACAGCAGGAGATAGCTGGTTTCCAGGAAGGTAGATTTCGCGCACAGTTCTTCGACTCGAATGCCGCGATACTCCAAGATACCGCGGGTGCCGTCTACGTCGCTGATGGCTGACTTCGCCGCGGGCACACCGGCAAGGCCGGGCATGAAATCGTGGGGCATGGACAGTCCTCCTCTTCAGTGCCAATCGTAGCTGACCCAGCATAGCATGAGCGGCATGGACGACTCAGCTGTCTGCTTGAATTGGTGAAGCTCGGTTGGCATACTAATGGCGCATGACCATGGAAGACCGTCGCGAGTCCAATAGGCGGGATGGCATCCTCGTCACGCTCTGCCGGGACTTTGTGAGGGGCACCGCCCCCCACGTCCATTCGATCATTCCCTCGCCACTACACATCCGGAATATTCAGGGAGGTAGCCGATGCACATGCGGGCGCTCCTAGCGATGATCACTGCGACCGGCCTCTTGCCCACGCCGCTTCTGTGGGCGGAAGAAGAAGTGGTGTTGTTCGCCGTGGTGAGCGAGATACCGAAGGACAAACTGCGGGTCGCCGCAAAGGGATTACTGGATGGCGGCGTCACGGATCTGAAGCTCCTGCCCTCGGAGACCGTGGCAGGCAATCCCGTCTGGCGCAAGCTCGAGATTTGCCATGCCCTCAAGGCCGACGGCGTCAAAACCTCGGAAGGGTTCAAGATCTCAAATGTGCGGGTGCTGGATGCCAGCATGTTGCCCATGCCGCTGCAGGGCTTTGCCGGCGATTGTCTGTTGAAGAAAGCGTTGGAACTGGCGCCGATGGCCGATTGACGCGGCATCAAGTGCCGCCTACTCGGAGCAGGCTGGACAGAGAGTCGGTTCCTCGTCCCGGTCGGCCTCTTCAGCCGTTAGGGGGAATAACTGTTCACAGGACCGGCAAGGACGAATTTCGAAATAGGCCACGCCCTGTTCGTCGATATCGGTGGGCAACAACAATTCGGTTGGATCGAAGCCCAGAATGGCCCCGTCATCGAAGCGAACGACGGCCAAGCGGTCATTGAATACCTCGAACGAAGCCTCGGTCCCCTTCCGGTCAAGCACATGCCCGATCACCACGACGGGTTGCCCTTTGCGTTTCGTTCGAAGATCTTTGAGGGTGCGCCGGTCGGGAGCGGCACAGGAAAATCGTCCGGCCTGATCGCTGGTATCGGTTCCAAACAGTGGCATGGCAGTGGTACTCTGTGGTTGTAGCTAAGACTGGTGATGTAACACAGCGCAAAAATTATCGTCAAGCCGGCCCCATACCGGTGCCTGAAAGGGATCTCGATGGCAGAAATTACGATTTATCAGAAACCCACCTGTTCCACCTGTCGCGAGGCCGTCCGCTTGGTCAGGGAAAGTGGCCAACCATTCACCGCAATCAACTATTACGAGAAGCCTTTCACGAAGGCGCAACTCAAGGGACTGCTCAAGAAAGCGGGACTCTCGCCGCGGGATGTGCTGCGGACGAAAGAAGACATCTATAAGACGCTGAAACTCTCGTCCGGCACCCAGAGCGACGACGAGTTGCTCGACCTCATGATCAAGCATCCGGATCTGATTCAACGCCCGCTGGTCGTGAAAGGCGACAAAGTGATCCTGGCCCGCCCATCCGACACGGTGGAATGTCTGCTGTAATCGCCGAGCAAAGGAGGAAAGTCAATGGATGGTGCGAGTCAAGCTGCGCGTATCTCGCTGCTGGGGCGAATACTGGAACGGTTGAACCTTCGATTCCCGACTCTCTTCCTTCTGTTTGCGATGTTGACGGTGGCGGACCTATTGCTGCCGGATCCGATCCCCCTGCTCGATGAGATAGGGCTGGCGCTCCTGACGTTGTTGCTGGGAATGTGGAAGCAGCGCCGCACGGGCCGCCCCACCCGCCCCTACCGCGTCCCACCCCACTGACCCAAGACTTTACTCCGTTCCGGTGCGTGGCCACGCGCCGGTTGAGGGACGTATCCGGGCTGGTCCGGTTTCGATCGCAGCCCGTTCTTGAGGGCCGCTTCGCCGCACGAGGTTCCCGCCGTCCTGCTTGGCCTGCAGCAGCGCTCCGCAGGCATTCTTCACGACCAATTCCCATCGAACGTGCAACTCGCCGGTTCCTGCCACGCCAAGACTCAGCGTCACGGGAATGGATTCCTCCGTGCCCTCCTCCGGCGTCGTATCCTTCGGCCGAACGACGATTTGGGCACGATGTCGCAAGACGAGATCCAACGAGGACACGGCTTTTCTCATCGACTCGAGTGACACCAACGTGTCACTGGTGGTCTTGCGGGGAAACAGGACCAAGAACTGATCCTGATTATAGAGGAAGACTTTCCCGATCCCGCTGGAATGGACCACTTTTCTCGCCGCGTGCGCCATGATCTGGTCCCCAACCCTTCGGCCGTAAAGATTGTTGACCTGTCGCAGTTGGTCGACCTCGAGGAGCGCCACCGCGTAGGTCTGCCCCAGCCGCTGTGTGGCCTGGGCCAGGGCCTCTCGATCCGGAAGTCCCGTCAGTTCGTCACGATGGGCTGCTCGATAACTTGCGATCACCAACGTGGTCGTCACGGCTAGGGCAGCGGTCATGAGAAAGCCCCGTGGATCCCATTGCCACCGAATGCTGAAAAAGGCAAACGCTGTCGCCACGAGCGTCCAGGCAAACCCGGTCTCAAGGGGACTCCGCGATTCCATGAAGCGAAAGACCAGCAATCCCGTCGATAGCACGAAGGCCAGAAGACCGGGCTGTGAGAGCGGCGACCACGCGGTCCAATGCGCGGGTAGAAACGCGGTATGCAGCACCGCCACAAATTCCAGTGGTGCAAGTTGTCGAAGCCCCAACACGATCGTCGCCTGAACAAGGATGCCGACGACCCACACCATGGTTCGAGTACTGCGGATGCGGTCCTTCGAGTAGATCGTCAAGCCGAGCAGGTTCAGCGGCACCAGCAGGCCGGCTGCTTGATACAACAATTCCCATGAAATGTCGGGATGTCCATCGGCACTCACCGAGCCGGTCACTCCCAAGAGCACCAGATCGGTCAGGAGCAAAATCAGCAGGGTCAAGGCCACGCGCGCACGATCGAACAGCCAGGCAAACAGCCCCGAGAAGAGCATCACGCCGAACGGCAGCAGGTGGAGGAGCGGTTGCACCCAATGGGGAAGGCCGGTGGGCCGTAGAAACGCCAGTGCGGCCAGGACCAAGATTCCACCTGGAAACATGAACGCCACAAGCGTCGTGCGAAAGGTGAGCGGCATGATAACGCCCAGGGTTTCGGCGCGCCGGGAAAGAGTCCTTCCGACGGAGCCCACTAGGGGACTGCCAGAAGCGTACCCGGCTCACGAAGCCAGGTGACCGTCATTTCCTGCTGTGTTTACGGCCGGTTGGGAGGATGATGCGGAAGCAGGCGCAATCCGAGGGTGCGAGACTGAATGCGCGAGCGTGCGTCTGGACGCTTTTGAACGGCTAGGGGTGGTCGAGGTGACCGAATCGCAACTTGCTGGTTCCCGGTTCAACCCAAACCTTCAATCGTCCATCCAAAATACTCAGGAGCGTCTCCCCCACCAATTGCCGCCGCCAACCCCGCAAGATCGGAAGGTCCGGTTCAGGGCCATCGGCAGCGTCATGATCGACAAGCGCTTGGAGGTCGCTGGTCGTGGCAATCAAGGTCGAGGCGATGTTGTCCGCGGAAGCTCTGGCCTTCAGCACCGCCTGCATCAACTCCAGAACTCCGGTCGATTCAGGGTCCGGCTTCCGATCGCGCGGAACCTCCGGCCATTCGGATTCAGGTCTGGCCAAGGCCTGTTGCATGACGGCTAACAAGGCTTGGCCGTTTCGCTCCACTTCCGATCCGTACATCCCTCTCATACCGCGCAGTTGGTCGAGCGTACGCGGGGTCTGTCGCGCGAGCTGCAGCAAGACTTCGTCTCGCAACACACGGCCGCGGGGCACGTTGCGTCGCCGGGCTTCGTTCTCTCGCCAGGCAGTCAGATCGCGCAAGACCGCCGCCGCCTTCGGTTTGAGGCTATCCCATCCCCGAATTCGCTGATACCGCTCTTGAGGGTCGCGCGCCTGCGAGCCGAGCGAGGTTTCGAGACGGGAAAACTCTTCGTCGACCCAGTCCAATCGACCCAGCACCGACAGTTTCTGCCGGAGATGCTGATGCACCGGGAGCAAAAATTTCACATCGTCCAATGCATACACCAATTGGTCCTGGCTCAAAGGGCGCTGGCTCCAATTCGTGAAAGTATGGGCCTTGTCCAAGCGTACCCCTTGCACCCGCTGCACGAGATTGGCATAGGCGGTTTGGGGACCGTACCCGACCATCGCGGCCGCAATCTGCGTGTCGAAAAAGGGCTTCGGCAGCTGGCCGGCATGGTGCGCGAAGAGTTCGAGATCCTGCCGCCCGGCGTGAAGCACCTTTTCTATACTCGCCATGCAGAGCAGCGCCCAGAAGCGCGCGATGGAAGCGGTCTGTTGCACCGCCGGAAAGTCGATGACGGCCGCGAACCCGTCTGCCGCCACCTGAATGAGCTCGAGCCGAGGTATGAAATGGTCCTCGCCCATGAACTCGGTGTCGATCGCCAGGGTCGTGACGCTCTCGAGCCGGTCGCAGAGCGCGTCGAGCGACTCCGCAGATGCGATGTAGGGGAGATCTTGAGCGGGCTTGACCATCATTTACTCAGGCGGACGATACTCGGATCCGCGTGCAATGGGCGGTTCGGTATTGCTCAAACTCAAATATTCTTTCAGAAACTGGTACGCTTCGAGAATACGGCGCAGTTCTGGTTCCGAGCTCCGGTCCCCGTTCCTCGCGTCGGGATGGAGTTCCTTCGCCCGCTGCCGGAACATGGTCGTCACATCGGCCAGTGCGGTACCGAACTCCAGCCCCAGGGCTTCGTAGGCATCGTGTGCCGTGCTGATCTCGCTCCTGGGGGCGCCGGGTTCACCGCCGCCCGCAGCCTTGAGAAAATCAGCGAGGTTGATTTTACGCCGACGGCGTCTGGGTCGTTCACGCACTTCACTGTCGAGTTCGTCCCAACGGTCTTCCACGAACTCCAGCCGGGATTCCAGCCGAATGGCGCCGGAGAGGTCGTGGATCTGGAGCAATTCCTCTTCAATCTGTTGGAGCGATCGCTCTACCTCGTCGAGACCTTGCTCGACGCGGAAGAAACTGTCCACCCGCTCCTGCATCATGTAGTCGACGGCAAAGTCGATGCTGTCCGCGTTTTTGGCGCGCAACATATCGATTCGCCGGCGCATGCCGCGTTGGTATTTCGACAGCCGGTTCGCGGAAAAGCCCACGGGGTCCTATGAGAGCAACACCCGCTCAACCAGCGAGCGGGCTGGGGGCATCTTAGCACAACGCTTTGCGGCAGGATAAGGGAGTGAAAACACAGCAACGCTCGAGACGCTGTATCTGCAGCATCCTAGTGCAGATCGTCGTCGATCCTTGCACGGCGGCGCGCGACGCCGGTTTCTCGAGCTGCGGCGGCAACGGCTTTGGCGACGCGGGGGACAATCTCGCGGTCGAAGAGGCTGGGAATGATGTAGTCCTCCGACAAGGCGGTGGATGGAACGCCTTCCGCGATGGCTTGGGCCGCGGCCAGCTTCATCTGCTCGTTGATTTCTCTCGCCTGCACATCGAGCGCGCCGCGGAAGATGCCAGGGTAAGCCAGTGCATTGTTGATCTGATTGGGAAAGTCGGACCGGCCGGTTGCAAAGATGCGCGAGGCCTCGTCCCCTATTTTCGGATCGATCTCCGGATCGGGATTGGCCATCGCAAACACGATGCGATCCCCGTTCATCCGTTCCAAGTCCTCCCGCACCAGCACGTTCCCCACGGACAAGCCAATGAAGACATCTGCTCCGCGCAGCGCCTCCTGGAGTGTCCCGCGAGGGCGGTGTCGCCTGATGCAGGATTGCAGATCGGTGCGGCAGGCGCGAAGTTCTTCGGCTTCCCCCATCAAGACCACGCCTTCCTTGTCGCAGCCGACGAGATGCGAGACCCCGGCTGCCAGGAGAATGCGACAGCAAGCGGTGCCAGCCGCACCGAGACCGTTCACGACGATCCGGACATCCTCCAACTTCTTGCCGACCACCTTCAGGGCGTTCATCAGTGCCGCCAGGAGGACGACAGCCGTGCCGTGCTGATCATCATGCATGACGGGAATATCGAGGGCTGCTTTCAGCGCCCGCTCGATTTCGAAACAGCGCGGAGCCGCAATATCTTCGAGGTTGATCGCGCCGAAACCCGGTGCGATGCCCGTGACGATGCGGACGATCTCCTGGGGATCCTGGGCATTGAGGCAGATCGGCCAGGCATCGATGCCGGCGAACTCCCTGAAGATCATGACCTTCCCTTCCATCACCGGCAAGGCGGCCTGCGGGCCCAAATTGCCCAGCCCCAACACGGCCGAGCCGTCGGTCACCACAGCTACGGAGTTGTTCTTGATGGTGAAGGCGTAGGCTTTGGATGGATCTTTCGCAATGGCCTGGCAGACGCGGCCGACCCCCGGTGTGTAGACCATCGACAGCACGTTTCTGGTCGTCACGGGGACCTTGCTTTGCACACGGATTTTGCCCCCGAGATGGAGCAGGAAAATGCGGTCCGATGCGGAGAGCACGTTGACCTCCGGCAGACTTTCCAGCCGCGCGAGCACCCGCTCGCCGTGCGCTTCGTTCTGCACGTCGAACGTGACGTCGCGGATCATCCGCTCGGCATTGGCCGATACGATATCCACGGCACCGAGGTTGGCGCCTTCCTCAGCCAACGTCGAGGCCACTTTGGCAAAAATTCCGGGCTTGTTCAGGAGGGCGAGACGGACAGTCAGGCGGTAATTGGAGTAGGGACCGATATCATCCGTCGTCACGATGACTCTCTCACGGTGCGCGGAAAGGTCACCATTAAGTGTAGCACATGATCAACGGTGGAACCCGCTTGCGGTACCGAGGTCGGCGCTCAAGGGCATCTGTTATGGGCTGGAAAACCATTTGACGACGCCGAGCATGTTCGAAAAATCGTCGGTCCAGACCCCCGCCCTTGATTCGGGGCTGAAGGGAATCCAGCGCCTGTCGTTGACCACGGAACCGAAATCGGCGCGCTCGTTGGCCATCACGGCCCAGGTCGATCCGTACTTCTCGGGAATCGCGTCGTCAGGATCGTCGTCCTGCCGGAGTCCAACCACGTGGAGAGACAGAGCCAAACTGGCCAAGACCGGCGAGAGATCCAGGTAGCGGTTGGAAATGTTTACAATCACCAGGCCATGGGGCGCCAACTTTCTAAAGTACAGCGACATGGCCTCCTTGGTGATGAGATGGACCGGCACGGAATCACTGCTGAACGCATCGAGGATGATCAAATCATAGCTGTGGTCCGGCGCCTGCTCCATGGTGAGCCTGCCGTCGCCGATCACGACTGAAAGCTGCGCGCCTCGCTGTTTGGCATCTTCGTAGTACGTGAAGTATTGGGGATCCAGCGCGACCTTGACCACCAGCGGATCGATTTCATAGTAGGTCAACGTCTGCCCCGCCTCGACATAGTTGGCCAGCGTCCCCGCCCCCAGGCCGGTGACGGCAATATTCCGTTTCGCGTAGGGCCCCTGAAAGGAACTGAAGAGTTGGCCGATTGGGCCGGTCCGGTGAAAATAGGTCATCGATTCGCGGCGTCGAGCCGGGTCGAGACTTTGCGCTCCATGGATGGTGTTACCGTGAATGAGCCGGTGGGAGTTTTCTTCCACACTGTGCTTCACCTTCAGCACGCCAAAAAATGACCGGTCCTGGAAGAGCACGCGGTTGCTGGTATCCAGGCTCAGCGACAGCGTACCGGCCAGCAAGATGGCGCCCAGCGTCAGCCCAAAACGCCTCGGATGGGCTACGAGAACAATGGTCGCCGCGAGGATCGGCCCATAGATGAGTAAGGCCCAGGCCTCTTCTTGATCAAACCCGGTCACACGGGACAGGCCTTGCGCCACGGCCTGAAGGCCGTCACGGCAGAGACTGAGGACACCCCCTTCGCCAGCCGGCCGACTATCGATCCAACTGGCGAAGAGCAGCAGCGCCCCCACGGAACCGGCATACAGGAAATCGCGAGGCCAGCCGCCGGCCTTGGCCGCGACGCCCCAATCTTTGAAATGTCGCGCGAACCAAGGGCCCCAGCCTTCTTCCGGAAGCAGGAACGCGGCAACGACCAACACGATCTTATATTCCAAAATGCTCTTGAAGAGGACCGGAGCGATGAGCCCATTGAACAGGCCGCCCAGTACACCGCCGATCGACATCAACATATAGAAGTGGGTCAAGTAGGCCGGCGAGGGTCTGGTCCTCGCCAACTCTCCGTGGCACACCAGAGCCGCCACGAATAGCGTGACGAAGTGCAGCGCAATCGTCACGGGCAACGGAAAGTTCGGCGTGTCCGGCACCATTGTAAAGGCCAAAATGAGAATCAGGACCGGCAGCGTCCTGATCATGAGCCGGTGCGAAGAGGGGGGCCATTTCGCGAACACGAAGATGAAGCTGAGCAGATACAACGTGAGCGGAATGACCCAGAGCAAGGGAATCGCGGCGAGATTCAGTGTCACGTAGGTGGTGACGCCTAACATCAGACTCGACGGCACGAAGGCCAAGGCCACCCACCAGAGCTGCAGGCGCAAGGAGGGCGCTGCGGCGGCGGTCGCGGCCGCTCGGACGGAGCTGGGACCGGAGACATGAAGCGGCGAAGAGGATCTTGCGACCAGGAAACCGCAGGCCAGGATCAGCATACTCAGGAGTACGTAGCCAATGCTCCAGAGGCCGCTCTGCGAGCCCAAGAGGCTCCCCCGCAGCGGCAACATCGGCTCGATCACCACCGGATAGCCTAACAGCGAGAGCATGCTGCCCAGATTGCTCGCCGCGTAGAGAAAGTATGGGTCCTTCGCCGACGGGTGGTCGCTCTGGGCAAACCACTTTTGCATGAGTGGCGCGGTGGTCGAGAGCGCAAAGAACGGCAATCCGATCGACACGGTGAGGAGCATCAAGAGCCAGGGGATCGGGTTCGCCTCCTTCGGCTGCACCCAGTCCGCCGCGAGTCCGATGGGGAGCGCCATGAGCGGCAGTGCCAGCACCGCGGCATGCAACCCAATCTGTGCCTTGGTCGCAACGCGACTGGTCAGCACGTGGGCGTAACTGTAGCCCGCCAACAAGGTGGCCTGAAAAAACAACGTACAGGTATTCCAGACCGCCGGCGTGCCGCCCAGTGCGGGCAGAATCATCTTCGCGATCATCGGCTGAACGAGGAATAGTAAGAAAGCGCTGAGAAACAGAGTGGCGGCGAAGAGGTAGGGTAAGGCCATAGGCGCGCGCAGAGCCTACTGCCGGACACAAGGACTGTCAAGGAGGGATCTGCTGTTCCGCTTGCCTTTTTGAATCACGCCCAGGTGCCTCGCGTACGTGAGCATCCCGAGGAATACACCTCTTGCCAAAATGCTTCGTTGACATTTCTGGAAGGGTTCGCTAACCTCAGGCGCCTGTCGCGTAGTGGGCGTTTACTTACTCAACCATTCAAGGAGGGGTTTCCATGAAGCGTGTCGTATTCGCATTCGTTGCGGCTGCCATCCTCGTTGCCTTCACCGCTCCGTCCTTTGCCGGCGAAGATAAGAAGAAGGAAGAGAAGAAGGGCGGCCATCTCTCCCAGACCGTGTTCGGCGATGACAAGAAGAAGGACGACAAGAAGAAGGGCGGCCACTGAGCCACTGATCTCTTCGATCGTTCGTGATCTACGATTGGCTCGCCTCCCCTCGCGGGGACGCGAGCCAATCTTTTTTCTCCGCAAGAAAGCCTATCCAGCCGCGTTGACCATCTCGAAGGCAGCGTGTTAGGGTCGGGCCATGGCCGGAACATCGGGAACGGGCAAAGCCAATCGGCTTCAACACGAAACCAGCCCCTACCTTCTTCAACACGCGCGTAACCCAGTCGACTGGTATCCCTGGGGGCCCGAGGCCCTCGCGGAAGCCCTGCGTCTGCGCCGCCCCATCCTGCTATCGATCGGCTACTCCTCCTGCCATTGGTGCCACGTGATGGAGCGGGAGTCCTTCGAAAACGAAGCGATCGCCGCGCTGATGAATGAGCATTTCATCTGCATCAAGGTCGACCGCGAGGAACGCCCAGACCTGGATGAAATCTATATGCAGGCCACCCTGGCGCTTAATCATAACCAGGGTGGATGGCCGATGACCGTATTCCTCACCCCGAACCAGCAGCCGTTCTTTGCCGGCACCTATTTTCCACCCGAAGACCGCTGGGGACGACCTGGTTTCCCAACTGTCCTGAAAAAGATCGCGGAGTATTGGGCACAGGATCCGCAAGGGTTGGTCAACCAAGCCGCCACTCTGACAGCGCGTCTTAAGGAAGGCGCACACGCCCCCTCCCCCACGATGGTGGGCGAGGCCGAACTCGACACGGCAGTCACGCAGTTTGCCGAGGATTTCGATCCGAAGCACGGCGGATTCAGCGGCGCTCCCAAATTTCCACCTGCAACCGGGCTTTCCCTACTCCTGCGCTGCTACGCGCGATCCGGCGACTCCCACACCCTGCACATGGTCCGTAAGACCTTGGATGAGATGGCGGCTGGCGGCATGTATGACCACATCGGCGGAGGTTTTGCCCGCTATTCCACCGACGATCGCTGGCTCGTGCCGCACTTTGAAAAGATGCTCTATGACAATGCGCTGTTAGCGCATGTCTATGTCGAGGCCTACCAAGTAACGGGTGATTCGACGTACCACCGAATCGCCACGGAAACGCTGGACTACGTCTTGCGCGAGATGACCGCACCGGATGGCGGATTTTACTCCTCCACCGACGCCGATTCCGAAGGGGTGGAGGGCAAGTTTTTCGTCTGGACACCAGACAGCATCCGCGCCGCCGTCTCGACGGATGATGATGCACGACTCCTTTGCACCTACTATGACGTCACGCCAGGCGGCAACTGGGAACATACCAATGTGTTACATACGCCGCGCTCGCAGGAAGAGGTCGCCAAAGAACTAGGCCTGACCGTAGCTGACTTGTCCGAACGCCTGGACCGGCTGAAGCCGCTCCTGTACGCTGCCCGCTCCAAGCGCATTCCACCGGACCTGGACGATAAGGTGATCACCGCCTGGAATGGCATGATGATCCGAGCCATGGCCGAGGCGGGTCGCGTATTCGGAGAAAAGCGGTATGTGGAAGCGGCGCAACGTGCGGCTGATTTTCTCCTTGCGCACCACTCGAAGCAGGATGGCCGCCTCCTCCGGACGTCGCGAGGTGGGAAGGCCCACCTAGATGCCTACCTCGAAGACTACGCTTATTTGGCCGAGAGTCTCGTCGACCTGTATGAAACACAGGGGGGCGACCGGTACTTGCGAGAGGCAGTTCGTCTCGCAGAGCGCATATTGGAAGACTTTCATGATCGTGAACACGGCGCATTTTTCACCACCGCCTCCGGCCACGAACACCTCATCATCCGAAGCCGCGAGGGGCCCGATGGCGCGACGCCCAGTGGCAATTCGGTCGCGGCCTCTGTCTTTGCGCGCCTCTCCGTGCATGGTGCCCGCGAGGATTTTCGACAAGCGGCCATCGGCGCGATTCGTGCGTATGGCCGACCGATCGGCCGGTACCCGCGCGCGTTTGCAAAAAGTCTGGCCGTCGTCGATTTTCTCATGCAGGGCCCGATCGAATTGGCTTTCGTCGGGTCGCCCACCGACCCGGGAATGACCTCATTGAAAGGCGCAGTGGTAGCGCGTTTCCTCCCGAATCGCATTTGTGCCTACGCCGACCCGGCCACCCCGACTGAGCATCCTCTCCTGGCCGGCAAGACTGCGGTCGATGGCAAGGCGGCACTCTACGTCTGTCGGAACTTTGCTTGCCAACGCCCCGTCACCGACCCAGCCCACGTGGCCATCATGCTCGAGACCCAATCCAGCCATGCGCGCGCCGGCCAGGAATCGGAACAGAAGGTCTTGGGTGGAGAGCGCCTTGCCGGGTCCGCCACAGGCAAGGGTACGGCCGAATTCGCTTCCAAGGCCATCCAAGCCTCAAAAGGTAGGTTACGGGAAGACTGGGCGTTCACCCGTTGCGGCAGAACTGGGTGGACGGTCAGCCGGCTTGGGTTCGGGACTTATCGGGTGGATGGCAGTCAACCGGACCACCGGCAGGCGCTCCTGCAGGCCATTCATGCAGGCTGCAATCTCATCGACACCAGCACCAATTATATGGATGGGGAAAGCGAGCGATTGGTCGGGGCAGTGCTGGCGGAATTGACGGGGGGTGGGACGGTCACGCGCGATCAGATGGTGCTCGTTTCGAAAATCGGCTATGTCCAGGGTCAGAATCTGGTCCAGGCCAAAGCCCGCGAGAAAGCCGGTAAACCATACCAAAACATGGTGAAATACGGTGAAGGAATCTGGCACTGCATCCATCCCGACTTTCTCGCCGATCAGCTTACGCAGTCCCTGGATCGATTGGGCATCGCGACGCTGGATGTCTGCCTGCTGCACAACCCTGAATACTTTTTGACCGCAGCGGCCCAGGTCGAAGGAGCGGACGTGGCCGCCCTGCGCGATCAGTTTTACGAACGGCTGGAGCGAGCGTTTGAGTATTTCGAGCGACAAGTGCTGGCCGGGCGTCTGAGCTGGTACGGGGTTTCTTCCAACACCGTCACCGCGCTCCCCACAAAGGCAGACGCGACGTCGCTTTCCCGCATGTTGGCCGCTGCACAACGGGCAGCCGAGCGGCTGGAACGGACGGCCCATCACTTTGCGGTGATCCAGTGCCCGATGAATCTGTGCGAAGCAGGCGCGGCGCTCGTGCCGAATACAGGCGCCAATGGAGACGAGTCCCTCCTTCAGGTTGCGCAGCAAAACGACGCCGCAGTCCTGGTCAACCGCCCGCTCAACGCCATGCCCCGCGCCGGCGGCGGTATCGTCCGCCTTGGGGATGTCGAACTCGTCTCCCACCATGTGGATTTCGAAGAACAACGGCGCAAGGTGGCTGGCTTGGAAGAGGAATACCGGAAGGACGTCGCGCCGGCGGTTCAACAGGGCGGCCATGGCATGTTGCCCAGCGACTTTTTCCGTTGGGCGGAGGAACTCGGGCGCATTCGTCCCCAAATTCAAGGCATTGAACAGTGGGAACAGATCGAGCAACAGATGGTGGCCCCGCACGTCAATCAAGTGTTGCGAGCTTTGGGCAATGCCTTTACGGGCGAGATGGCAGAGCGGTGGGAATCCTGGCGTGACCGCTACTTGCCGGAGTTGGTCAAGCTGCTGAAAGAACTCCATGCGGAAGCGGCGGAACGGAGTCGCGTGCGCGCCACCGATCTGCATCGACAAATCAATCCGTTTCTTGCCTCCTCGCGCCGCGGGGCCTCGCTCTCGCAGAAAGCCCTCTGGGCCTTGGCCAGCACGCCCGGCGTGACCACGGTCTTGAACGGGATGCGCACACCAGCTTACGTCAGCGATTCGATGGACGTGCTGACCTGGGCACCGATGGATCAGCCGATTCGCCTGTTCGAGCACTTTGCCGCAAAGAAGTGACTTGCCTGATTCGCCGGATTTGATTATTCTGGGCCCGTTCTTTCCTCTCCGTACCATCTCATGGGAGGCCGCTCTTCAACTTACGCTTGGAGGTGTTCATGATCCGCATGCGTCCACTCGCCTTGGTGGGGCTTCTCGCCTTTACCGGCGGGACCGTCCTCGACGGCTGTGCCAGCAAATCGGGAACGAGCGGAGGCAATACCGCCAGCATTCCGAAACCCCGGACCGAGGAACGTATCGCGGCGCCGGTAGTCAAAGAAATCGAACCTCCGGCCGCACCGGCCCCCGCCCCGCTTCGATCCGTCGAAATGGCGGCGCGTAACGCAACCGGCCAGCAGAACATCCCTTTCCCCGACGTCTTGTTCGACTTCGATCAATATGTCCTGCGCGATGATGCTTTGACGACGGTCGAGGCCAATGCCAAACGCCTCAAGGATAACGGGGTCAAGAAGATCCTGCTCGAAGGGCGCTGCGACGAAATCGGTACGGCTGAATACAACATGGTCCTCGGCGAACGCCGTGCGTCCCATGTGAAGCGCTATCTCGAGAACCTGGGCATCGACAACCTGCAGATCGAAGTCACCAGCTACGGAAAAGATCGGCCTCTCTGCCTGCAGCACAATGCCTCTTGCTGGCAGAAGAACCGCAGCGTGCACTTCGTCGTACGAGACTAGCATTGCCTCACCCGGGCGGGATGCGATATCCCGCCCGGGCTGCTCGTTGTAACACAGATTTTACGTCCCCCTGAGATTCCCTCAATTCTCTTCTGCCATCCTTTCGCATCGGCGTACAGCGAGGTTCCGCGATCATGCCGGCCTCGAGCATTCTCTCAACCAGACGCGAGGAGGATCAGGATGGTTAGAATCGGTCAGCTGATGAGCAGATCGTTGGTCACGGTCCAGGTGGGTACGACCGTCATGGAAGCGGCCAAGGTCATGGGCGAACGGAAGATCGGCAGCGTCTTCGTCGAGCGAAACGACCAAGTCATTGGAATCGTGACCGAGCCGGATATCGTTCGAAAGGTCGTGGGCACGAGCAAGCCGCCCTACTTCACGCAGGTCGAATCAATCATGAGCAGCCCTGTGATCTGCATCGACGAGCGACGGTCGGTGACGGAGGCCGCCGATCTCATGCAACAGCACCAGACCAGGCACCTGGCGGTGTCCCAATCCGGCGCGATTGTGGGGGTCTTGTCCGTGCGAGACCTGCTCCATCCCGTCTCGATCGACGACTTCTGACGGGATGAAGAAGAACGCCGCGAGGCTGGCTCTGACTTGAGCCATGCTTATCCTGCCGGTTCTGACGGAATCGACTCGCGTTCCAGATCCCTTCCTTGCTTCGCTCTCCAGAATTAACAATTCGGTAACAATCTGGTCACCGCCTTGCAATCCTGGTTCGGCACCCTGACCATCAGGAATCAACACAGCAATGATGGTCCACGCCACGAGGTGAGGCATGATGACGAAGCGGCAGGTTCTCTATGAAACGGGATGGGGATGGTGGACCGTCGCCATCGTAACCGGTCTAGCAGTGTGGTCGAGCGGGAACTTCAGGGCAAATGCGGAACAAGCAGGCCCGATGACCGCGGTCACCTTAGATGCCCGCCTTACCAATTACACTGCGAATGAGCCGGTCTCCGGGCATGTTCGAGTTCAAGGCTCAGAAACCATGCTGCCCCTCATGCAGCGCGTCGCGGCGGAATTCCGGAGACGCCAACCGCAAGCCGGAATCGACGTCACCGGCGGCGGTTCGGCCAAAGCCATTGAGCAACTGGTCCAACCTCCGCTCAAATCAACGGGTAAGATCCACCTGAAAGAAGAGCGCCACACCCCTGCCCTGGTTGTGGCTTCGTCCCGTCCACTCACGCAATCAGAGATCGCACAGTTTACCGCTCAACACGGTCATGCCCCATTGACAGTCGCCGTGGCGGTTGATGCAGTGGCACTCTATGTGCACAAGGACAATCCGATCGAAGGCCTCACGCTCAAGCAGGTCGATGCGATCTTCTCCTCGACCCACAACCGCGGGCTACCCGACGACATCAAGCGATGGGATCAACTCGGGCTCGACAGCAAGTGGAGCCATTCTCCGATCCGCCTATACGGCCGAGATAGAAAATCCGGCACACGCGGCTTCTTTCAGGAGCATGTATTGGCCGGGGGGGATTTCAGTCCCGGCATACAGGAAGAACCGGGAGCCGCCTCATTGATTCTCGCGCTGTCGCGAGACCCGCTGGGCATCGGTTACAACGGCCTTGGCTTGATGAGTTCGAGCGTCCGTGTAGTGCCGCTGGCGGAAGGCTCAGGACAGCCATTTGTTACACCCTCGGCCGCCACCGTTGCGGATGAGACCTATCCCCTGCGACGGCTGCTGTATCTCCATTTCGACAAGGCCCCGAGCGAACCCCTGCCTGGAGTGGTGACGGAGTTGGTGCAGTTCATCACAAGTCGTGATGGGCAAGAGGCGGTAGTGCGGGCTGGATTTTTTCCGCTTCCGATCTCTGAAATCGACAAGGGTCAGCTGGCATTGAAGCCGAATGCTGCCCCGATCGCCCCGACGCCCTAGTCAAGATTCAAGGACCCGTAGGTTTGTTCGGCGACTTTCCGCGCGGCGCTTTTCGGTCAAGCTCCTGACGCAGCTTCGTCACGTCCTCCTTCAACGCCTCAATCATCTTGCGTTGCTCTTCAACGAGCCGGCGCAGATCAAGATTCGAATGGGTCAGCTCCTGAATCTGAAGACTCAGTTCATCAGTTTGCTGCCGAGGTTGCAGGCTTTCACCGGCTGTGACCGGGCTGCCCGGAGGGAGGCCAGCGCTGGGACCGTCCCCCACCGAGGTCGCCCCACCGGCTGCAGGCGGTCTCTTGGCGGAGGCCAACACGTCCGCCACGGTTACTGAGAGGTGAACCCTCTCGAATGGGGCCCAGCGCGGCTCCTCCGCGTCCGGAACCATGGCGGCAGCGGCCGGGCGATTGACCCAGAGTTTCATTCCTTTGTTGTCGCGCACATCCCGTTCCTCTCCCCCGCCTGTATCAGCCCTCGCGAATTCGGCATGGTCTTGAAGCACAACGTGCAGATAGCGACCTCGCAGGAACAGCGCTCCGGCGATTCGGTCATCGCTTGCGCCCTTCCTGGTTCCGATCAGTTGAAACGCGATTCGCTCGCCCCTTCCCGCATCCTTGAGGCCGTCGGCGATCGGACCGGCAATGGCCTCGAGTTCAGCTTGTGAAAAGACCGGGACCGCGCGGGGTTGCTCAAGAAGTCCCACCAAGGTCCCGCTCCAACCACTGACCTGCAGCGGTTCCAGAAGCAGCCGGACATCCTCCGCCGACAGGCTGGCGGGATGATTGTTCGCCACTGGTGACGCGGCACGCCGGAGACTCGGATCAGGTTCGACGGCAACTCGGACTCCACCCCGATCAAGCAATACCCGCTCGGCTTGCAACAGACTGCAGCCGGGGACCAAACAGAGGACGACGGCAATCAGAAGCAACTTCCGGCAGTGTCTCATCGCGAGCTGACTCCTTCTCGGGTCATCGGAGCTAAACGCGTAATGGCGCTCCACGCTGCAGCAGGGACGGCCGCTATGGATGATGGGTAGACTCGAACGAGGGCTGGCGTTGTACTGACCACGAAGCAGGAAACGTATGGTCAGTGACCGGACAGGCAGAAGGTGGATTCCTCAAGTGGCTCATACCCACCTCCGATGTTGTGAGGAAATTCGGAGATCTGCTGCCGCCCGGTCAACCAGATGTGCACACATTGGGCATTGACCGATGGCAATGACCGCTGCACATCGTCGACCGACACGGATTGAGGCGACTCGGTCGTCCCGATAACGATCAACTTGTTTTCCGGCGCCAGGGCCTTCGCAGGAATCTTTCCGGAAAAGCGAATCACCATCTCGCCGTTGCGCTTGCCTACCTCGCGCGGACCATACGCGGGATGATCGACGATCGGCAGTTGAAAGGCCACGATTCGCAGCCCATCCGCGCTTGAATCGGCTTGCAAGATGCGTCCGCCCAATTGCACCTTGGTGCCGATCTTGGTGGAAGGAGAGGAGCGCCAGGCGGAAAAATCAAAGTTCTGATCCACTCCAGACAGCGTCTCGGCGGGAAACAGTTGGGTCGTACCGCATGAAGACAGCAACGGCAGGGCTGCGAGCACGACGATCAGGCGAGACAAGCTGGACATGGCGACAGACTCCTTCTGCCCTCCAAGGGCGCGACCGTGATTGCAGCTTACATGAAACGGATCTGCCACTGCACGAGAAATGCGTTCTGCGCAAAGGGGTCACCGATCCCCGTCGTCGGATCGACCACGGCTCCGGGACCGTTGCCCGAATGGTGGCGGAATTCGTAGTTGATCTGCAACTTCGACTGAACCTTGGGCGGGAAGTTCTCGAAGTAGTATGTCAGCCCGACGATGGTCCTCGTATAGAGATCGTTCCCCAGTCTGGTATTGGGATCGAATTGCTCATACATGACGACCGGCTCGAAATTTTCGAAGATGCCGTCGGTGATCAAATACTTTGCCAGCACATACCAGGTGCGGCGTTGCACACCCGGGGCACCGGATCCGCCGCATATGGCCTGCACATCGCAGGCACCGTTCGCGGGACGCCCGATCGTCGTCTGATTGGCGCCATCATGTCCTTGCCAAAGTTCCCCCTGGACCATGAACCCGGGCAGGATTTTTGACGTATAGCGAAAATCTAGGCCGTAGCGGTCGAAGCTGCCCTTGCCGCGGCCGTTGATGTTGGTATTCGCATTGTTTGATTCTCCGACGATCGTCGTGAAGCTGACAAACGAGACATCGCTGCCGAACAAACGGACACGGCTGTAGAAACTCTTGGGCGCATTCGCCCCGGTCGCATTGGCATGGTAGTTGTTGTTGTTCATGACGCCCGCGACATACTCGAGCCGATTGAAGAGCCTTCCACGCATATCGACGAAGAAATCACGCTCCTGAAGAAAGTCGACCGCACCGGCCGAGCCCGTGCGGTTGCCGGCGCCGTTTCCCACCGACGTGAGATAGGGGGAACTAATCACATCCCGCAAACCGCCCGAGGTTTCCGTGAAGATGCCGAAGGGCATCCGGAAGATACCCATGCGGATGAAGTTCAGGTTGGGGGCCAAGGACTGAAAGGGCCGGAAGTCGATATAGCTTTCGCGAAAGAAGGTCGCCGCCGTCGGCTGTCCGGTCGCCGCGCCACTCCCACCGGTCGGCGTCTCTCGCCCAAAATTGATGCTTTGAAATTCGAACAGGGCATGCCACCGCGGCAGAGTATCGCTCAGACGGCCCCAGAAGATGATTTCGGACCGTCGGATCGAAAAGTTATCTTGGCTTTTGCCTTCCGGCACGTGGGCGTCTTGATGGGTATAGAGAAACTGGAGCGCGTTCAAACCGACATTTACCTTGTCCCGTAAAATCGGCAGCAATTCGATTTTGGTCTTCCAATCCTCGAGAGCGTCGATACGTTTGTCGCGTTCGGTCCCCCGATATTCTTGTTCGGCTCGAATCTGGATCCACTCGTCCATCGTGATCACCCCCTTTTGGAGGAGTAAATCCTCGACGGGGGTGCCGCCCGCAGGAATATCGGCCTGCTGGGAACTTGGCTGATGGTCCGCGCCCTGCGCCCCAAGAGGAGTCGAGATCAGCGCGATTGCACTACACATCGACATAGCCAGGACAAACGAACGGATGCTCCCCATGTGCGGAATCCTCCTGCAGGAATGGATCGGAATTGCGGATCACAGCCTAAAGAAGGAATATGGACGAGGGGTTACGCGAATGTTACGGGCGTGTAACAAACGTGAAAGATTGAAACAGAGAATGGAAATACGGGACTGGAAGCGTCGGTTAAGCCGGCGTCCGCAGTTTGTAGCCGACGCCTCTGATCGTGACGATCAGCCTGGGTTTGGACGAATCCTCCTCGATCTTCTGCCGCAGGGCGTGAATGTGCACATCCAGAGCATGTTCTTCCAAGGCAAAATCCTCTCCCCACACCCGGTTCAGCAGTTCCTGCCTGGTCAGCACGATCTCAGGTGATTCGAGGAATTGACGCAGGATCTGAAATTCCCGAAGCGTCAGTTCAACCGGCTTGTCCCCGATCCTGACCTCATGCCGTGCAATATCCATCTGGACGGGACCGCAATGTAACGGAGCACTACCCGCGCGCGCGCTCGGGCGTCGACGCAAAATTGAGCGGATGCGTGCCACGATCTGGCGGACACTTTGATTGCAGAGGCACCCGTCAAGCCCCTGGTCGAGTTCGGCGATACAGTCGTCTTCCTGAACCATCGTCTCCGGTGATTCGATACTGATGAATGGCACGCGGCTCAGCGCCGGATGGTTGCGCGCGGAATGCCAACTTCGGATGTGCCGATCAACCAGAACCAACGCCGGCTTGGACTTTTGTGCATAGGCAAGCGCAGCCTGTGGGTCGGGCAGGAGGACCAGCCGGCAGTTCATGCCCAGGAGCCCTTTCTGGAGCATTCCTTCTAAGGACTCGTTGGCCGAAAGCAGAAGCAGCGTATCGCCGGCGGCTCGTTCAATGGTGTGTTCAAGCGTCGTCACGATCGTATCGCTCGTCCTTCATCCAGTATGGAGGAACCTTGTTTCTTCGCCGTCAGAATGCTGTTACGGGATCGTAAATTCGGATGCTGATGACCTGCCACGCATACGCGTGGCAGGTCGTGGCACAGCGGATGACGTCCCTTTTCCTGGACTGCGGCTATTTTTTCGGTACGCACGAGGTTGCCTGAGGGGAAACGGTCTCCCGGACTCCAGCGCCATCCTTGGTTTCAACTGCCTGTTCCGATCCCGCTCTCCAGATGTGAATGCAGTCGGCCACCAGATACGGTTCGGACTTCGGATCTCCCTTTACGATGACTGGCTTGCGGCCGCTCGTGGTGCCGACGACAACGAAGCTGTCTCCACTCTTTGCGGCTTCAGCGCTCAATTCCCCCGGATACAGCAGAGCAAACTCAAAATCTCCTTTGCGCGTTCCGGCCTCTTTCGGCCCATACACCGGCGAACTCGAGATCGGCAACTGCTCAGCAACGATCAACCACCCCTTGCCGTCATTCGTCACTTGCACGATGCGACCGCCCAATTCCACCTTCGTGCCGGAATCGGATTTTCCCGTGTTGTTCGTCGGAGAAGCTTCTCGCCAGGCTTGAAAATCGAACGTCGGAGCCAGTTTATCCCGATACTCCGAAGGGATCGGCGAGTGGCTGGTGCAGGCCGGCAGCAATGCGGGCACGGCAAGTAGTAGACTGATGGCGTAAGACTTCTGTTTCATGGGCGCTCCTTTGCATGGGTTGTCTGATTCGGCTGAAGATCGACGACCTTCGGCCACGGTTTCTCCAGAGACTCCAAAATCTTCATATTTGTAAGCTTGTTGCCACCGGTACCCGGTGTTACACTTCAGTTAAACGAATGTTACACACGTGTTACAAAGATGCATCAGCCGAACCTGCTTCACATGATCGAGTCGGCGCCTTGTACGGCAGCATCGAGGGTCAAGGTCATGGTCCACAATCTACCTGTCCGGCCGAGGAGGTTCACGATGAGAGTACTTTCTGTCGGAGTGCTGGCCTGCTCAGCACTCATGGCTTCGGGCTGTTCCACCCCTACGCTGTTTCCTCCCGGTGCTACGAGCGACGCGACTCCCGTTGAATTCGGCGTCGTTCGAGCACAACCGGACGTGTTCAAGGGGCGCGTCGTCCAGTTGGCCGGTCGTATTGTCGGCGTCGAAGAATCGAACCATGGATACCAGATCAGAGCTCAGGAGCTTCCTCTGGAACAACATCCGGTCTACGGGCCCGGAGAAGCGCGTGGACGCACCCCTGAATTTGCGATTGCCTACAGCGGTAAGCTCGACCCATCCGCCCGTTGGTACGGCAACAAGTTCGTGGTGGTCGCCGTTGCCCAAGGCACGCAGGACGTGACCGTGGATGGGAATGTCCGCAATGAGCCGTATGTGGTCGCCACGTGCATGCATATCTGGAAGACCGGCGAGTACGGGTCCTATGGCCTCGGCGATTTTCCCCATACGACCGACGGCTACTATCCGCTGGAACACGACACGTACTGCGTAAACTAGGTTCAGCGCGCGACGCAGGTCTCCTCACGGAAGCCTGCGTCCCATTCCCGCCGGCCTCGTCGGTTTTCCCACTTTCTACAAGTGTGTTTTCGGGTTCTTCTCCGGAACCTCGGTGAAGCGACAGGCTGGGACATAGCCGTCTCGGCATGAGCGGTCGTAGTCCTTCAGAGCGCCAGCCGTATCACCCAATATCGAGCGAGCCACACCCCGGTTGTAGACCAACACCTCATCGGAGACGCCCAACTCAATCGCGCGTGAAAAATCCCGTTCCGCCCGCTCATACTCGCCGGTCAGCATGGAGACGAGACCACGGCTCTGGTACACAGCCGGCATGTCGGCGTTCAGACGCGCCGCTCGATCCAAATCACGCGCGGCACCATCGAAGTCCTGCCGCATGGCAAGCACCACCGCACGGTTGGCGAAAATCGTTGCATCCTGCCGATTCAATTGCGCGGCAGTGTCGAAATCTCGAAGAGCGTCTTCTAACTGAGCGAGATGGCGAAGGGCTTGCCCACGATGGTTGAGGAGTCGTGCCGAGGGAGGTCCGAGCCGAAGCGCATCGTTGAAGGCATCCAACGCCTGCCGGTAGCGCCCGGACTCCAGGTAGACCGCTCCGAGATTACCCCGGTACAAAGGCTGCTGAGGATCCAAACGCACCGCTTCGGTAAAATCGCGGATCGCCTGTTCTCTTGCACCTTGCGTGCTGTAGATGAACCCGCGGGCGTTCCACGGTTCCGGGTTGGTGGGCGAGAAAACGATCGCGCGAGATGCGGTCTCGAGCGCACGTTCGACTTGACGCTGTTGGAACTCCGTCCGGCATTGGGACAAGAGTGCAGCCATCGGGTCCTGGGAGGCCATGGGCGGGACAGTCGTCGTACAGCTCCATTGCAGGGCGATGGACAAACTGATTCCAAGCCCCAATCCAACGCGCCAAACCATACTCTCCTCCTTTGGAATGCCAATCGGTGCGTGCACCTGACTGGCTGGAGAGTATGGGATTCGTGTTACCCGACTCCCAAGGACGGGTTAACTCCGCGTTAACTTATTCCGCAGACGGCTTGACGGCAGGTTTACGGGTGGGACTCTTGACCGAACCTTTGGAGGCTTTCAGTTCCTCGCGCAGTTGGCGGAGTTCGTTCTTCAATTTGTCCAATTCAGAAGTCTGTTGCTCCAGCTGCGTGCGGAGCTTTTGATTGGCCATGTCGAGGTCACTGACCTTCTGCTGCACATTCAGCCCACCGTCGCGGGATGCTGGAGCCGACGCCCCCACGGGGGAAGTGGGCGCGGGCGAGGCAGGTGGGGAGGCTGGCGCGGCAATGTCTGGCTTGGCGGGAACACTGCTCGGTTGCAAGGCCGCCAGTACATCACGAACTCTCATTGAAACATGAACCTTCTCAAAGGTACTCCACCGGGGCTCCTGCCCCTCAAGCAGAGAGGCGGCCTGCGCCGGCCGCACGATCCAGAGCTTCATGCCCTTCGTATCACGAGGGTCACGGCGTTCGCCTCCTCCCGGATCGGCCTGTTGGAAAATATAGTGATCGACGAGGATGAAGTGCAGGACTCCGTCGCGGATGAACATGCTGCCCGCGGTGCGGTCCGTATCGTAGCGTGCCGAAGGATTTTGCAGCGAAAAGAAGACCCGTTCTTTTGGGCCGGCCTCCGCAAACGCCCGTGCGAACGGTTCCGCCAGCGCCGTCAGCTCGCTGCCGGCAAACACCGGGACAGGCCGCGGATTATCGAAGACCCCGACGACGATGCCGCTCCATCCCGACACCTCGATCGCTCCCAACAGCGTGCGTACCTCCTCGGCGGTGAGTTTCGCAGGATGGGCATTCAGGATCGGCGGAACGGCGGTCTCCGTGGTGCTCAGGTCGGATTCCACGCCGAGCTGCACGCCTTTGGTTTCGTGCGTGACCCGTTGGATCAACGGCGCAGTACAACCGCTCAGGTAGAGGGCCGCCACCATGATCAGGGGCGCAACGGTGAACTGCTTGGGGAGACGGAAGAGGGAGCGCTGCGGATGACAGTCACACACGGGAAGGGATAATGGCTTCAAGAGATCCTCATCTATTTACATGCGAACTGAATGGCCCATTGTTTTTCTTTCGACACTTGTCCATTGCCGGAGACCTGACCTTTCCACGCCCGGTCGACCGCCTGGCTGATGCGTGGAACCTGGCCTTCACGCAAGACACGATAGCCGCCGGGGCACTTCCCCTCAAGGAGGCGAAGTGCATCCCGACGGCCCTCTGATGCCAACACGTCCTCGTCATCGAAGTAGGGATAGGCTACGGTACCCCGGTCCCCAGAGTCAGCCAAAAACTTGGCTGAATTTCCGCATCCTGTCAACTCAAGCAGGCAGACACCGACCAGTAAGATCGTGGCGCCCCTGTTCCCTCTACGACTACACATGCTTACTGATAACGGATCTGGAACTGGACCAAAAACGCGTTCTGTGCGAATGGATCGTTGTTGGCCACCGTAGTCGCAGGTCCCGTTCCCTGGTGATGCCGGAATTCGTAGTTGACCGACAACTTGCTTTGGATTTTCGGGGGAAGATTCTCGAAATAGTAATTGAAGCCGACGATCGTCCGCGTGAACATGTCGTTCGATACGGCCGTGTTCGGATCGAATTGTTCGTACATGACGACGGGCTCGAAATCCTTGAGCGGGCCGCTGGAGATCAGGTACTTGGCCAACACGTACCACGTCCGTCTCTGAACACCCGGTGCCCCGGACCCACCGCAGAACGCACGATTCAAACAGTCACCTTGGGCCGGTGTGCCGACGATGGTCGGATTCGAACCATCATGCCCCTGCCACACTTCGCCCTGGATCATGAACCCCGGCAGCCAGCGCGAGGTATAGCGCGCATCGAGTCCGTAGCGATCGAAGGAGCCCTTGCCGCGGCCGTTGATGAAGGTGCCGGTATTGTTGCTCTCCCCGCCCAACACGGTCATGCTCACGAAGGAAATATCCGTGAAGAAATACCGCAGCCTGCCGTACCCGACCTTCGGGCCGTTACCGCCCAAGATATTGGCCTGGTAGTTGTTGTTGTTCATGATGCCGCCGACGTAGTCCAGCTTATTGAACAACGTACCACGCATGTCAACGAAATAATCGCGCTCATGGATCAGTTCGATCGGACCGCCGGTACCGTTCGTCGTCGTCCCGCCGCTGCCGACGGAGGTGAGGTACGGCGAGCTGATCACGTCGCGCAGACCGCCGGAGGTTTCCGTGAAGATACCGAACGGCATACGAAAAATACCCATCCGAATGAAATTGAGGTTCGGGGCAAGACTCGGAAACGGTCTGAAATCGATGTATGATTCGCGAAAGAACGTCGCTGCAGTCGGCACGCCGCCTGCCTTCGCGGAGCAATTGCCGCCGGGTGAGTTGCTACAATCGGGGGTATTGTTCGTCAAATTGATGCTCTGGAACTCGAACAGCACGTGCCATTTGGGAATGAACTCGTTGATCTTGCCGTAAGCCAGTAACTCAGATCGCCGGATCGAGAAATTATCCTGGCTGCGCCCCTCTGCGGTTTTGGCATCCTGGTGCGTATAAAGAAATTGCAACGCGTTCAATCCGAAGTTCACCTTGTTGCTGAGCAGCGGGAGCCGCTCGACCTTGGTCTTCCACTCTTCAACCACGCTCAGGCGCTTTTCATAACTTGCGAGCGGGTCCTCCACAACTGGGGTCAAAGACGATGATGAGGCCGCTTGAACCGTCTGAACCGGCTTCTGTGGGTCCGTCCCTGACGACGTTTGAGCCGCCGCCTGCTCGGCCGAGAAGAGAGCCACGCACAGGACCCCGGCACCAGTAAATAACCTACTCCACTGCTCGCGCATGTACAGTCCTCCTATGATGAGTGTGACGACGAATACGCCGCCTAAAACGCTTCCGATGAATCCCGTTGGTTGCTGCACCGTGGTACAGCTGCGCTGTAACGATGCATTCAGTCATGTGTTAGGACTGTGTAAACTCCGTGAGCCTGCCGGTTGAGCGATCCTTCCTAGACCCGCTCGCAGCCTCCTGAACTATCGCTTCTCGTATGGATACGGACGTCAACGCTTACTCCTGAACGTCAGAGCGAGTCGGTACCCGACGCCCCATATCGTTTCGGCAATCTCGTTCTCCTCGGCTTCGCGCAGCTTGTGTCGGAGCTTCGCCATATGGACATCGATGGTTCTGGCGGTGACGAAGAGATTTTTCCCCCATACGAGGCCCAAGAGTTCTTCACGGCGAAAGACCTTGCCGGGTTGTTCCGCCAAGGCCCAGAGCAGATCGAATTCACGGCGCGTCAGACGTATCAGGCGCCGACGTAACGTCACGGCCCGTTGCTCCCGAACGAGTATCAGCGGCCCGACGGTGAGACAGGTCCCAGCCGGCGGGTGGTGCTTTAGCGACGACTTCAGCGTGTGTTCGCGCACCTGTCTGCCCGTCTTCCCCAGTCTCACCCTCACCTCGCGTCGCTCCCGATCACGCGACAGGGTCGGGCGGCCGCAATGCGTCATCGCCGCCCTGCCCGTTCCCTGCTCCAGAACTCGCGCTGATGTACCTTGTCGAAAATGCGGGCTTCGTCACCGGAAGATTAATGTTGTGTTAACTCCCACCGGAGCCGGCGGAAGAATTAACCAAGCCCTAACCTTGGGTTAAACGAGACGGAACAACGCGGCGGTAGCTTGCTGATGACACAGCGGTGAGAAGGAGCGGGGTCAGTCAGCCACTGTCGGCCGGAGTCCTGCACAACAGACAACGAAGGAGCGACGGAGAATGACGCTATCGAACGTGCGGCATGCCTTGAACAGGATTCCAGCCTCGGTCGAGCAAGCGGCGGAGTGGGACATCACGGAGCTGTGGGTCAAGGTCATCAGGGTTGTCCTGAGCCTTCTCATTTTCACCATTCTTGTTGCGCTGACCGGAGGGGTCATCAAGACGTTCCTGGATATCCGTCTCTTGTTTTCCGGTCCCGTCGAGGTGGGGTTGCGGCAGGTGATCGTCGATACCCTGATTCTTCTGGCCGTCGTGGAGGTGTTCAAGACCACGCTCACCTATCTATCCGAAGGCCGGGTCAAGGTCACCTTCATCGTCGACACCATCTTGGTCGTGATGCTCACTGAAATCATTTCCATATGGTTCAAGGACGCCGATTTGCACAAACTGATGCTGCTTGGCGGGATCGTGTTGACTCTCGGGGTCATGCGGGTGGTCGCGGTCCGCTGCAGCCCGACACAGGGCGACAGCGCCGGAAGAACGTCGGCTGGAGAGGGCTTCTAGTCCTTTTATGATGACGCGACAGCTGTCAGAAGGTCATTACGAAAGGAGGAGGACGATGGGGACAATCACCAGCAGCGAAACGATCATTCTCGACTTGCTGCGGTTGAGAAAGTCGCTCCGGATGGAACAGGTGATCGAGTTGGCGCCGGAACTGACCTGGAACCAGGTCTTCACGACGATTGATAGCCTCAGCCGCCGTGGAGAAATTGCCTTGCTACGGCGTGGGTTCGAATATGAAGTCGCCTGGCTGCCGGTCCGCGGCCAGGCTGTGGCCTGCTCCGCCTAACCTCCGCCGCCCATGTGCGGTTCACTCCGCACAGCGGTTGACGCCTTCCATTTTTCTGAAAGCCGCCACAGCCGTATCCCTTGTCACGAAAGGTTTAGCGGGCATGGGGCATCCCGTTGCCATCGCCGGGGCCGCTCCCTATGTCTACTTCAAACGGAAAGGATGGTTGAATTGACCGTGACCAATGCACCCCCCACCTACCCTGCCGAGGTGCTGTCGGATCTTGATCAAACCAGGTCCCGCCGTATTTGGTCTCTGCTGAAGATAATCCAATCGGGATGGCGGACTTCATGTCGATGACACGTTTGGATCAACCGAACCTCAAGAATCCACCGATGCAACCTTTTATCCCGGAACCGGTCGTTTCCAATGACATCTTGGCCTCAGTCAGTCAGGGAGACCTCCTGCTGTACCATGCGACGGCTACATCGCATTCAAGATGGATGCGATGGTCGATAAAGACTGTATCCAGGCGCTGTATCGCGCATCGCAAGTCGGGGTGACGATTGATTTGCACATCCGAGGGATCATCTGCTGCCTGCGTCCCGGGATTCCCGGCGTGAGCAACGCGATCCGTGTCCGCTCGGTCGTGGGCCGCTTTCTCGAACACGCGCGGATCTACGGCTTCCGTAATGGGGGAGAAAACGATCTGTTTCTGGGCAGTGCGGATCTCATGCTGCAAAATCTCGACCGCCGGGTTGAACTGCTCTTTCCAGTGCGTGATCCCTCGCGGGCGGTCGACAGGGACCGGGCGACCGTCTTCAACTCACAGGAATACTTGCTCCAACGCAGAGGCGTGCATTGCTGGTCGAAACGGTAGGGGGGCGGTGGGGTACCCTGGGGAAAAGACCGCATGGGGTCGTCCGCCCGATCCAAGGGACGGATCGGACGGCTGCCCCGTCACGCGAGCGACTAGGAGTAGGAGTTGGCGTCTTCTCCGATCCGCCTCGTGCGGCGCGGCGCGCTCCCGGGATCCGATCGTTCCACCGTGAAGCGGGGTTGGCGGCCCAACCGCGGCCTGATTGCCCTCCGCTGCATATCGATACGCGGATCCCGCACGGAACCGCAATTGATGCATCGTACGAGCTTCAAGTCACCGCATCCCACATACAAATCCGCAACCAGCAACCCAGCACAACGTTCGCAGGACATCGTACATTCCTCCTTGAGTGATGGCCTGCTGCATGATCCTCCTCCCACGTCACCGGCTCATGTGGCCCGACTCAAGAGCTTGTTACATTGCGAGAGTCCGACCCCAGGCCTCCGTGATGAACCCCGGCAGCGATGCCGCCCTGTGAATTCGAGGAATTAACACGCGCTTAATGTGTCGGTAAGCCCTGCGCAATGTCGCCGGCTTACACTGCATCTGCTCATCGTGCAGTCATCCATACGGTAATCATTCACTTCTTCGTTCATTCATGGGGAGGCATCCGGTTATGTTCGAATTGTCGCGACGTCAAATGATGGCCGCTGTGACCGTCACCGTGCTGGGTCCGTTCTTGACGATGACTTGGGCCCATGCAGAAGGAGCCGCGGGCCAATCCAAGGCGCAACAGGTTGATCCGGCGCTCAAGTCGTATGCAAAGGTCAGTGGCGTATCCGGCACGCTCAACAGCATCGGATCCGACACGTTGAACAACTTGATGACGCTCTGGGCAGAAGGGTTTCATCGGCAATACCTGAATGTGAAGATTCAGGTAGAAGGCAAGGGATCGAGCACGGCGCCCCCCGCTCTCATCGAAGGCACCGCGCAGCTCGGGCCGATGTCCCGCCAGATGAAAGCGAGTGAGGTTGACGCCTTCGAAGCGAAATTCGGCTACCCTCCCACCGCCTACCCGGTCGCGATCGATGCCTTAGCAGTGTTCGTCAACAAAGATAACCCTGCGGCCGGCCTGACGCTTCAGGAAGTCGACGCAATCTTCTCGAAATCCCGCCGCCAAGGCCATCCCAACGACATAGCCAAGTGGGGACAGGTCGGCCTCACCGGCGAATGGGCTGCGGCGCCGGTCAGCCTGTACGGCCGAAATTCCGCCTCCGGCACCTACGGTTTTTTCAAGGAACATGCGCTCAAGAATGGGGACTACAAAGACGAGGTCAAGGAACAGCCCGGGTCGGCCTCCGTGGTGCAAGGCATTACCGAGGACCGGTTTGGGACGGGCTACAGCGGGATCGGGTACCTCACCTCCGGCGTCCGGATGGTGCCGCTTGCCGCCAAAGCCGGACAGCCATTCGTGGAACCGTCGCTGGAGAACACCAAGAACGGCAGCTATCCGCTCTGGCGCTATTTGTATGTCTATGTGAACCAAGCTCCGGGCAAACCGTTGTCGCCGATCGTGAAAGAGTTCCTGAAATACGTCTACAGCCGCGAGGGACAGGCAGACGTGCTGAAGGACGGCTACTTCCCTCTCGATGGGACCGTGACAGAGAAGCAATTGTCGGTAATCAAGTAAGAGCGCGGAAGAGTCTCATGGTATCACCGGCCCGCCGACGATTCTTGATCGACCGCCTCGCTGGATCTGTCATTTCCATCGGCGGGCTGGCTACGATTGCCTGTATCCTCGCAATCTTCTTCTTTCTCTTTCGGGAAGTGACTCCCCTGTTCACCGCTCCGACGGCCAAACCCGTGCAACGACTGGCCTTGCCTGCCTTCTTGATGGCCGAGGGGCCGGCCCAGTTGGGCGTGGACGATCGCCGAAAGGTCGGTTATCTCCTCACTGCCGGCGGGCTGTATTTCGTGGATCTCACGACGGGGCAACCAGTCCCGGTCGACATGCCTCCGTCACTGAAGGAACGGCGAATGACAGCCCTGGCACATGGCGGCGGGAAGTCCACCCGCTATGTCGCTGGCACCGCCGACGGCGACATCCTGTTTCTCAAGCTAGGGGTGAGGAGCACCTTCGACGAATCAGGTCAGCGGGTTACCACCCCGGTCATCAGCGCCGGCGCGGCAGTGCACGTGACGGATGCTCCGATCAGCGCCCTTACTTACCGAGCCCAGGATGGCGACAGCAGCCTCGTCGTGCTGACGGAAACCGGCAGTCTGCTCGTCGGCCGGCACCTTGATGACAGTCGCCCGATCGATCCTTCTAGTTTGAGTGTCGTCATGGAGCCGGGAACGTTGATGACCGAGGTGGCGCTCGATACCACATCAGAGAATCTTTATTTGGGCACCAGCGACGGGAGAGTCGTCCACGTGGTTCTGACAGACGGCCAACCGCTGGTGACAAAGGGCTACTACCAGACGGGGTCGCCCGAGCAGTCCGTGACCAAGCTGGATTTTTTGAACGGCGGCCGCACCCTGGTCGTCATGACGTCCGGAGGCACCGTCGCGGCGTGGGGACTCGTCCGTCCCCCCGACGACCCATCACGCTGGGTGCTTCAGCGGACGCATGAGTTTCGATCCCATGCTGCTCCCGTGACGGCCTATGCGCCGTTTCAGCTGGTCAAGGGGTTCGCTACGGCTGACGCGATGGGTCAAATTCAGATCCATCACTCCACGTCGGAACAGACCTGGATCAAGCTGTCGAACGGCACGTCGGCGGTCAAAGCGCTGGCCCTCGCCCCCAAAGGCGACGGCCTGTTGGCTTACGACGCGCTGGGCCGGCTGACCCTGTACGACTTGCATAACACCTATCCCGAGGTCACGTGGCAGACCCTCTTCGGCAAGGTCTGGTATGAAGGGTATGACCGTCCTCAGCATGTGTGGCAATCCTCGTCCGGGTCGGATGAATTTGAACCCAAGCTCGGGCTGATTCCTTTGGCCTTCGGCACGCTCAAAGGCACGATCTACGCCCTATTTCTTGCCATTCCCGTGGCGATTCTCGCCGCAATCTACACCTCTCAGTTCATGCACCCGACGTATCGGGCCAAGATCAAACCGACGATCGAAGCCATGGCGGCGCTGCCGACCGTCGTGTTGGGGTTCCTCGCAGGCCTCTGGCTTGCGCCCCTGCTCGAACGGCTCTTTCCGGCACTCATCGGGATGGCCCTCTCGGTTCCGATCGTCGTCATCGCTTGCGCTCTCCTCTGGCACCTGGTGCCGCAGCACGTGAAGGGGAGACTCACGCAGGGAACCGAATCATTGCTGCTCGTTCCGGTCATCGCGCTGACCATCGGGGCCTGCCTCTGGTCCAATCAACTCCTCGACCACATCTTGTTCGCCGGAAACTACAAGGCCTGGTTGCTGGATCGGCTCGGGATTCAATACGACCAACGTAACGCCTTAGTCGTCGGCATCGTAATGGGCTTTGCCATCGTCCCCGTAATTTACAGCATCGCGGAAGAAGCCCTCTCCAATGTTCCGAAAACACAGATTGCCGGATCGCTTGCGCTGGGGGCCACCCGCTGGCAGACCGTCGTGCGCTTGGTGCTGCTGGCGGGAAGCCCAGGCATTTTTTCGGGCATCATGATCGGGTTCGGGCGGGCCATCGGGGAAACCATGATCGTCTTGATGGCGACAGGAAACACACCACTCCTGGATTGGAACTGGGCCAACGGCTTCCGCACCCTGTCGGCGAATATCGCGGTCGAGATTCCGGAGGCACCCCAGGGCGGAAGCCTCTACCGTGTGCTGTTTCTGGCGGCGCTGCTCCTGTTCGTCGTGACCTTCATCATCAACTCGATCGCCGAGATCGTGCGCCAACGGCTCAGGAGCAAGTACAGCCATGGATGAGGTACCGGTATGAATCGATTCTGGCGCGGCGGAGAATTGTTCGTCTGGTTGACGGCCTCGGGCGTCGCGGTCAGCCTGCTGATGGTCGGAGGAATGTTGGCTCTCATCATGGTCCACGGCTTAGGTCAATTTTGGCCGGCACCGCTGCAGGAAGTCACCTTAAAGAACCGTCAGATTCTCATCGGCGAGGCCATCGGCCAGGAGCGAATGCCGGGTTCCGTGACCGCGGAACACCCGGAAGGGCTCCGACGCATTCGCTTCAAGGTCGGCAATCGCGATACATTCGGCACAGATTTCCGGTGGGCCAACGAGACGGATATCGAGTCACGCGCCACCCCCGGCGACCTAGTTTTCGTCGAACGCCGGGAGTGGGGACCGGCCTACGGCAGAGTTCAGGGTCTCACCCATCGGGAAGCGGGTGACATCCCGATCGTTGAAGACTGGCCTCAGATCCTTGCTCATCTCGCCTCCGCCACGGAGTTGCGACATCGCATCGAGCGCATCGAACGGGAAGATATCGGCGAGATCAATCAGCGTATCGAGGCCGCGAGCCTTCAGCGCCGGGCCCTTTCTTCGGAAATGGCCGGGACGCCACATGCAGAGACACAAGATCGGGCACTGGCCGGTCGGATGGCCGAACTCGAGCACGAGTATCAGGTGAAAACGGGAGAGCTGGAGGACCTACACCGACGTGCCGACAACGAACACCTCCTCCTCAGTCTGTCCAACGGGAAACGGATCAGCATCCCGCTCTCGCAGATCGTCTCGCTCATGCGTCCGAACGAGATGAATGGGCTCGACAAAACCAAGGCCTATCTCGGCAACCTCTGGACGTTCCTCTCCGGCGAGCCTCGTGAGGCCAATACGGAGGGGGGCATTTTCCCGGCCATCTTCGGCACGGTGTTAATGGTCTTTCTCATGACGCTGGCGGTGATGCCATTCGGCGTGATGGCGGCGATCTACCTTCGGGAGTATGCCAAGCAAGGGGTGATGGTGAGGCTGGTGCGGATCGCGGTGAATAATTTGGCCGGCGTCCCCTCCATCGTATTCGGGGTGTTCGGACTCGCATTCTTCATCTACGCGTTGGGAGGATCGATCGACCGCTGGCTGTTCCCGGAATCTCTTCCCAACCCGACCTTCGGCACAGGCGGAATTCTCTGGGCCTCCCTCACATTGGCCCTGTTGACGGTGCCGGTCGTCATCGTTGCGACGGAGGAAGGCCTGTCGGCCGTCCCTCGGGATTTTCGGGAAGGCTCAGTCGGGCTCGGCGCAACCCGTTTTGAAACGATTTGGCACGTCATCCTCCCCTGTGCGTTGCCGGGTATCCTGACGGGATTGATTTTGGCCATGGCACGAGCGGCCGGTGAAGTCGCTCCCTTGATGCTGACAGGTGTCGTGAAACTGGCGCCGTCACTCCCGCTCGACGATCACTTTCCGTTCCTCCATCTCGATCGGAAATTCATGCATCTCGGATTCCACATTTATGACGTCGGGTTTCAGTCACCCAACGTCGAAGCCGCGAAACCGATGGTGTATATGACAACGCTTGTCTTGATCGTGGTGGTCATCACGTTGAATTGTGTGGCGGTCGTGTTGCGCAACCGCTTGCGTAAGCGCTATGCCGGCTCGGCAGTCTGACATGTTGGAGGACCCGCACATGGAACAAGGATCCAGTACACTCCCGGGCGTCAGCCCGGACATCTCGGCCCGGGCCAAAGCGCCTTCCCTCCGCCCTTCCGTCGACAAGACCCCCTTGCCGCAACCCGCGAGCAGCAAAATGCAGGTCCGAACCCTGGACTTTTTCTACGGCAAGGCGCAAGCCCTCTTCAAGGTGAACCTCACGATCCGCAAGAATTCGGTGACGGCATTCATCGGGCCGTCCGGCTGCGGAAAATCGACGCTCCTACGTTGCCTGAATAGGATGAACGATCTCGTAGAAGGCGCGAGAGCCGTTGGCCGCGTGGAGCTGGACGGGACCGACATTTACAGCCCGCACATCGACGTCACGGACCTTCGCAAACGGGTCGGCATGGTGTTCCAAAAATCCAATCCATTTCCCAAATCCATCTATGACAACGTCGCCTACGGTCCGCGTTTGCATGGAACCAAGAGTCGCGCGACACTGGACCACCTGGTACAGACAAGCTTGCAAGGCGCAGGCTTGTGGGAGGAGGTCAAGGATCGATTGGCGCAGAGCGCCCTTGGCCTCTCCGGCGGGCAGCAGCAGCGTCTGTGTATCGCACGGGCGCTTGCTGTTCAGCCGGAAGTCATTCTAATGGATGAGCCCTGTTCGGCCCTGGATCCGATCGCCACGGGCAGGATCGAAGAACTCATCTTTACCTTGAAGGATCGTTACACGGTCGTGATCGTCACCCACAGCATGCAACAGGCGGCGAGAGTCTCGGACCAGTGCGGCTTCTTCCTCATGGGCGAATTGGTGGAGTTCGGCGATACCAAATCGATCTTCACCATGCCGAAGGACAAGCGGACGGAAGACTACATCACCGGGCGGTTCGGGTAGGATTCACAAGGAGGCCGTGCCCATGCAGCGACATTTCGATCACGACCTGGCCCAGTTGAAAGACCATCTTCTTCGAATGGGCGCCATGGTGGAGCATCAAATTCAGCGGGCCCTGGAGTCCCTGGTCGAGCGCGATTCCGACACCGCCATTTCGGTCATCGAGCGTGACCATGAGGTCAACGCTCTGGACGTCGAAATCGACGACACTTGCATCAAGCTGCTGGCCACTCAGCAACCCACCGCGCGGGATCTTCGCTTCGTCAGCACCGCCATGAAGATTTCCTCTGAGCTCGAGCGCATGGGAGACCTGGCGGACAACATCGCCCAACGCGCGCTCGAGCTGAACGGGGAACCGCAACTCAAGCCCTATATCGACATTCCCAGGATGGCGAATTGGACGATGCGGATGGTCAAGGAATGCTTGGACGCCTTCGTCAATTCCGACCCCGTCCTTGCGCGAAAAGTCTGCGTGGACGACGATGTCGTCGACAGCATCAATGAACAGTTGTTTCGGGAACTGCTCTCCTTTATGCTGGAGAACCCGGCGACGATCACCAGAGCGATCCGGCTCACGTTTGTGGCCAAATCCCTCGAGCGAATCGCCGATCACGCCACCAACATCGCCGAACTCGTGGTGTATATGGTGGAGGGGAAAAACATCCGGCACGTTGCTCCGTCCGCGCCGCTCTGACTGACGCATGCCCAAGCTGGCCGTCCTCGACATCGGAACCAACTCCATCCACATGGTGCTGGCCGAGGTCCAACCCGACTATTCCTATAAAATCCTCGACCGCTTCAAGGACATGACCCGTCTGGGAGACGGCGTCTTTACCACCAAGCGCCTCTCGGATCAGGCCATGACGCGAGGGCTGGACGTGATCAAAACTCTGGTCACCCTTGCCCGCAACAAGGGCTATGAACGCATCGAAGCGGTCGCAACCAGCGCGGTCCGTGAAGCCCGCAACGGCGGAGAATTCCTCGATCATGTGGCTCAACAGACCGGTCTCGTGGTTCGCGTCATCACCGGCGCGGAAGAAGCACGACTCATATTTCTCGGCGTTCAGAACAGTGTGGCATTGCCGGACCAGCCCACGTTGATTATCGACGTCGGCGGCGGCTCTGTGGAGCTGATCGTCGGGAATCGGGAGAAGATCAACCACGCCCGCAGTCTGAAGCTCGGCGCGATCCGGATGAAAGATTTGTATCTGCTCAAGACTCCGCCGTCGAAATCCATGTTGCGCGAGTTGGAAGAGGCCGTCGATCGACAACTCAAGGCGGCGCTTGGCCCCTACAAGAGCAAACGCATCGAGAGCGTGATCGCCACCTCCGGCATGGCGGCCAACCTAGCGGAGGTCATTTACCTCCAGCGCGCCGGACGCCCCCTGCCGCAGCTGAACCTGGCCACGGTCACGGTGAAGGAAATTGTCTCGGTCGAAAAGCGGCTGGCCGACGCGCCCTTGAAGGCCAGGTTGGATATCCCAGGGCTTGACCCCAAACGCGTCGACACGCTGTTGCCCGCCGCCACGGTCTTCCGAATCCTGCTACAGATCCTGGACAAAGACACGCTGACGATCTGCGACAAGGCAATCCGTGAGGGAGTCATTTACGATTTCATTCAGCGCCATCGCGAAGGCATTCAGGCCGAGCGCGATATTCCCGATGTGCGTAAGCGCAATGTCCTGGCCCTGGCCCGACGATGCCATGCGTCCGACGCTCACGGGCAGCACGTCGCCGCCTTGGCGCTGAAACTGTTCGACCACACCAAGGCCCTGCACGGACTGAGTGATCGCCACCGCGAATGCCTGGAGTACGCGGCCATCCTCCACGATATCGGGTATCTCATCAATTCACGGCAGCACCACAAGCACGCCTATTACCTCATCAAGCACAGTGACTTATCCGGGTTGACCGCAGATGAGATCGACATCATCGCCAACGTCGCGCGCTACCACCGGCGCGCGCTACCGGGAAAGAAACACGATGGGTTCGCGTCGTTGCCGCCAGAGACACAGCACGTGATCAAAATCCTGTCCGCGCTCTTGCGCATCGCCGACGGACTGGACCGGAGCCAGTTTGCGGTCGTTCAGAGCGTCGACGTGAAGGTCGGAAAGACGGTGATCATCACGCTTCATGTCTCGGGCGATGCGGAGTTGGAGATCTGGGCCGCGCGCGGGCGCAGTGACCTCTTCCGCAAGGTGTTCAAACGCCCGGTGGAATTCGTCATTCTTTCGCACGAAGACGAGGCTGTATGAGCGAGCAGCTTCCGCCGCGGCCGATGCCCCATCCCTACCCCGGCAAACTCATTATCGTCGAAGGCATCGACGGGTCCGGCAAGAGCACACAGTTGCAATTACTCCAGAAATGGTTGGAGTCGCAGGGCCACAAAGTGTTCTTCACCGAGTGGAACTCCTCCGAACTCGTCAAGGACACCACGAAAAAGGGCAAGAAGAGCAAGAGCCTGACGCCGACCACGTTCAGCCTGTTGCATGCCACGGACTTTGCGACCAGGCTGTACCATGAAATTCTCCCGCCGCTGAAAGCCGGTATGTTGGTTCTAGCCGATCGATACATGTACACGGCCTTCGCCAGAGACGTGGTCCGCGGCGTGTCTCCTGCCTGGGTCAGAAAGCTCTACAGCTTTGCCATCACGCCGGACCTCGCGTTTTACTTTAAGGTCCCGATCGACGTGGCCATCGACCGCCTGCTGGGGGGAACCAGGGCGCAGCTGAAATACTACGAGGCCGGGATGGACCTGGGCCTGAGCCAGGATATCAACGAAAGTTTCCGCATTTTCCAATCGCGCATCCTCGCCGAGTACGACAAGATCGTGGATGAATTCGGTCTCACGGTCATGGACGCGACCAAAGATATTGCAAGCCAACAGGCGGAAATGCGCGAGGTGGCCAGCAAGGCACTGGCGCAATACAAACCACGAAGGGGCACTCATGGCCGGCGGACGCTATTTTGGCGACGGTTTGACGTACCTAAATCCGAGTGATTTGAAGGGCAAGCTCATTGCCGTCGAAGGGACCGATGGCGTGGGGCGTTCCACCCACATCGAATTGCTGCAGGAATGGCTCGAGGTGCAGGGCTATGGAGTGGTGACGACCGGATGGACCCGCTCGAATCTCATGTCCAAAGCGATTGAGATGGCCAAGCAGGGCAACATCATCGACCGATGGTCCTTCAGCCTGCTGTACGCCACCGACTTTGCCGACCGCCTGGAACATCAAATCATTCCGGCCCTCCGATCCGGCTTCATTGTTCTGGCCGATCGCTATATCTATACGGCCTGCGCGAGAGACTATGTCCGGAGCGGCGACCGCAAATGGATCCGAGACGTATTCGGGTTTGCCTTGATTCCGGACCTGGTCTGCTACCTCCGCATCGACGTCGACACCCTCGCCTTGCGGGTGATCGAAAGCAAAGGGATGAACTACTGGGAGAGCGGCATGGATCTCCGGCTCGGCGCGGACCTCTATGATAGCTTTAAGAAGTACCAGGGTCTCCTGATTGAAGAATTCGACAAGATGGCGGAAGAGTTCAACTTCCAAGTCATCGACGCACGCAAATCGCCCGAGGAGATCCAGGAAGAACTCCGGGCCAAGATCCAGTTGCTCCTGTCGGACGCGACCCCCCTGGCGGCCATCTCCCAGACCATCCCACAGTCAGAGTCTTAAGCCTACTCGATCGCGCGCAACAGGCTCGGCGGGAACCACCATTCGAGAATCCCTTTGCCGATCTGCGGCATTTCTTCGCAATGAATCAAACAGGCCCCGGCCTTTTTCACAACCAGACCCGGAATCGGCTTCCCTGCCAACAGCAGGCCCGCGACGGCACTGAGGTGCGGCTCATGCCCCACACAGAGGACCGTGGCAGCAGAGGGATACGTGCCGAGCAGCGCGAAGAGTTTGTCCACGGGAGCATCCGGCAGCAACTCGTCACAGAGGCGGATCGTCGGCCGCACCTTGAGTGTATTCCTGAGGATATCGGCCGTCTCGCGTGCCCGGGTCAACGGACTGGAGAGAATATGGGTGACCGCGACCCCTGCGGCCGTGAGCCCCTCCGCCGAGAGGCGAGCGCGTTTCTTCCCCTTGTCTGTGAGCGGCCGGTCGTGCTCCTTCCCCTCCCACTCCTCACGTTCCACAGCAAGCCCGTGCCGGAATAACACAATATCCATCAGACGCTTCCTCACTTTCTTCCTGAACATTTTTGCATAATATATCGGCAACTTGGCGGGATCAACGGATCGCCTCCCTGTCATGCGTTGTGGTGCCTGGACGATCCTGGTAGGGTAATTCCATGCCCAAGACGCAATCACCGCCGGCCCATCCGGAATGGTATCGTCTTGCCCTCCATGACCGAGCCGAGATTCTCCGCGGCCTCCGCTCTCTCGATCGGGGACCATTACGGGAGGGCAAGGTCCACCGTGTACGGACGGCCTGCCGAAGACTTCAGGCTTTACTTGACCTTCTAGGGCGCGAACGGGATGCCCAGGCTGTGGCTCGCGCCGCGGGGCGTCTCAGCAAAATCCGCGCGCTTCACGTCTTCCGTCACTACTTGCGTTCGCGACATGCCTCACGAAACGACCTCGCCTTATTGAAGGATCGTATCCTGCGGGAGGTGACGCGAGTCAGGGTCGACGGCACCTGCACGACCATCGTGCAGGTGATCAACAACCACATCACCCTCCCCGACCTCGGCTCCGACACCCTGCTTGCCGCGAGGATTCCCCTCCTCCGGGACCGGCAGCTCGAACGGCTTCGAATGATGATCGACGACGCAGAACATAGGCCGCGACGCAAGAATCTTCATGCGCTTCGCTTGCTCATCAAACAGATTCGTTACCAAACCGAATGGCTGTCCCGGCGGAAGGGAATCCACAGCGAATTTGTGGGACGACTCAAGACCGTTCAGGATCAGCTGGGCCGCTATGAGGAACTTGCAGACTTCAAGCGATGGGCGAAGAAGTGGGATCTCCGCATGGAACGCCAGATTAAGAAACAGTGGAAGCGGGCCCGCCGATGCGCTCGGACATTGCCTCACAGGCTGAATTGGTTGCCTGAGACCTTGAGCAGGGAAGCGGCTTGGGGAGGCGGAAACGGCAGGCGGGAATTACGACTCGGGTGACAAACCGGCCTCAGCCGGTGCTGTCCCTACCAAGCGATAGCCCCCACCTGGGACGGCCTGAACCGTTCCGACGATGTTCTCGCCTGAAGCCATTTTCTGATTCAACTGGTCGATACACCGGTCGAGGTCATGGTCGTGCAGCAGCACGTCATCCCCCCAGAGGAGCGACTTCAGTTCCTCGCGAGGCACCACTTTTCCCGGCGTGGAGACAAAGCGTCGCAACGCCTTCCATTCCTCGCCGGTGAGGGTCAACTTTAGTCCACGGAAGGTGGCGACGTAGAGGCAATCCTCGAATGTGAGATTCTCGTCGAGATCGTCCTCCTGGGACGTCGACCGCTGGCAGCGCCGAAGTACGGCACGTACCCTGGCGATCAATTCGCCTCCCCCGTAAGGCTTGAGAATGAAATCATCCGCCCCCTCTTCGAACGCTTCGACTCGACGCTGTTCTGAAGAGTACCCTGACAAGAGGATGAGGGGCGTGTGCTTGGTGGCCGGATCCTGTCGGAGCCGCCGGCAAAGGTCGCGGCCGCTCAGACCTGGGAGATTGTCGTCGGTGATGATCATGGCCGGCTTGATCCGCCACACGTCCTGCATGCCGGAGGGACCGTCGAAGGCCACATTGGTGCGGAAACTGGCCTGGCGAAGTACCTGATCGAGTTGACGCGCCTGCGCCTGGTCCGACTCGATGATTTGAATGAGTTCCAGTCCCATGGTGAACCACCCCCATTGGACAGATCGGCGCACTTGATCGAGAACTTGAGCCTCGGCGGGTAGACTTGTGGGGATGCCTCGTCGCGAGGCACAAGAAGGCTGAGGAGGGTTACTTAGATGTCCCGAGAATGCGGTGCAACTGCGTCATCCAGGACGCGCTGTCGGCGCCCGCGCTTGAGGCTTTGGCCGAACCTCGACGGCTGCTGCTCAACCGGTCGATGCGATCCGCCACGTCCTTGAAGCCAGGATCCTCACGCCTGATCCAGCGATAGTTTTCGAGGGTTTCCTCGACGCGGCCCAGGGATTCCAAGGTTCTCGCGAGCAGATACCGCACTTGGATCGTATCGGGTGTGGATCCCCGTTGTGCCTGGAGGGCCTTTCGAAAGGCCGTGACCGCATCTTCCGGACGGTTAGCCGACTTCAAGCAGATACCGACTTGGGCCATGGCTTTAAACGTCAGGGCTGCATCTTGCGCCGCAAGCGAGAACTGCTGCAGAGCTTCTTTGAAAAGTCCGACCTTCTTCAAGGCGAGGCCGCGTTCGTACCACTCCGCCGTTTCGGCATTCGGCTTGGTCTCACCTGACTGAACAACTGAAGGGGTAGGAGTGTCGGCGCCGACTGAAGCAGCGGCAACGGATTGTTTTGCGGTAAAAGCCGCGAGCTGTTGCTGCTCGGCCTCAGCCTGCTCTTTCGTCAACGTCAAGACAGCCTCTGACTCAGCCAAGGGCAGGATGCCCCCTCGGCTGCGATCCTTAGCCGCCTGCGCCACCAGTTGGGACGACAGTACAGGGGCCTGTTCCGCAAACCCGTAGGTCAAAGCCGTGTCACACACCTGATTAATCAGCCGCGGGATCCCGCCGGTCAGCCGGTGAATCATCATCCCGGCCTGATAGGTAAACAAGGGCTCCTCGCGCCCGGCCACCCGCAACCGGTGAGCGATGTACCCGATCGTATCCTCTTCCCTGAAGGGTTCCAGGCTATAGTCCACCATCACCCGCTGCGCGAACTGAGTCAGATCTTTCCGTTGCAGCAGCTGACGAAGATCAGGTTGGCCGGACAGGATGATCTGCAGTACAGGCGCCTTGTCCTTATTCGTATTGGACAGGAGCCGCAATTCTTCCAGAAGGTTGACGCCGAGATTCTGCGCCTCGTCGACGATCAGCAGGACGCGACGATTCGCGGCAGCTTCCTTCTCGATGAACTGCTGGAATGCATGAAACGCTTCGAGTTTGGCCCGATCGGTCTGGGTCAACCCGAACGCCAACAGGATCCACGGCAGCAGCGTCTCCATCTCCCCGTGCGTGTTGGTGATCATGCCGATCGTGAAATGATCGCGATGCTCCGCCAAGAGCTGCTGCAGCAACGTGGTCTTACCCATGCCAGGTTCGCCGGTCAGCACGACGAAGCCGGCTTGATTCAAAATGCCGTACTCGAGCGTCGTCAGCGCGAGCCGATGCGTTTCCCCTCGATAGAGGAAGTCGGGGTTCGGCACCAGCGTGAAGGGCTTGAGTTTGAGACGGTAGAAGTGTTCGTACATACTTTCTCTCTACGAGACAAATCGATTTAGGTCAATAACATTCGCTTCATTGCCGCCGGGGTCATTCGGCCCCGACCGGCCTTATTCAGCACCGTCCCCAACACGGGAGTCGTGCCCTTCACCAGCTGCAGCGCGCGCTCCACGTTCTCGCGGCTCGTATGCCCTTCCTCCACCACAAGCAGGAGGGCATCGGTATAGGGAGAAAACGCAAGGACGTCCGCCGTCTGCAGTAACGGGGGAAGATCGAACAGGACCACTCTCGAGGGGTACCGATGCTTGAACTCTTCGACCAACGCCACCATCTTTGGCGAGGTCAAGGCTTCGACGGAGTTTTGGATCGCCCGGCCGGCCGGCATGAAGACAAAGCGTCCGATTCCCGGATGAATGAGCAAGTGCTCGACGGGGATGCTGTCCAACAGGTAGTCCACCAGTCCCCCGCACTCCTGCATTCCGAACATTGCGTGTGCGCTGGGATGGCTAAGGTCGGCGTCAACCAGCAGAACCGTCTGGTTCGACTCCATGGCTAAGCTGATCGCGAGGTTCACGGCCGTGAGAGTCTTTCCCTCGTGCTTACCTGGGCTCGTGATACCCAGCACGTTCCAGCCGTTTTCTCGAAGGCGATGCATGACCTGGGTGCGCAAAATCTTATAGGCATCGAGGAATGGCCCCCGTTCGAACCCGGCCAGGACTCGACGCTCTCGCAGCACCTCTCCGGGAATATCCACCGTCCTGGTCTGGGTGTACACGATTTCCTGGACATCCGGCCTCGCCTGGCGCGGCGGTGTGGCCTTCAGCACAGGAGCGGGACGCCGTTGCTGTTCCTCTTGCTTGTACCGTTCGAGGGCGCTGTGCAGCCGTTCCATCAGGGCTCTCCTCCCAATCAGTCCAATCCAAATTTCCGCATTGCGGCAAACCATGCCACATCAAGCGGCAGCCAAAACATATGCACCAACAGCAAGGCCACCGCCACCACACCGATACCGGCCAGGCGAAGACTCCGGCGCTTCGCGATCAGTTGCTGGAGATCCGCCTCATTCGGGATATAGGGAATCACCGCCAAAGGAAACGTGTTCGTCAGGTTGGCCAGGGCCTCAGGACCTCGAATGGATCGGTCCAGATTCTCCAGCAGAGCCCCGCACCCGGCTCCGCTGCCGACTGCCAACACAACGCTTAAGAGCAAAATCAGCGGCCGATTCGGTTTCTCCGGCTTCTCCGGAAGATCCGGCGGGTCGATCAAGGAGAAGCGCTCGCCTTTTCGTTGCGTTTCCAACCCTTCCGATACTTGGGCCTCCAGCAACTTCGATCTGAGTTCCTCGTACTTTCTCGCTGAATTGTCCCGTTCCCGCATCAGGTCAAGATATTCCGGCTCGAACTGGTTCGTTTTCTCGAGGCGGCGCGCGTATTCATCCACGCGTCTTTTCAATTTGACCCGTTGCGCCTTCAATGCCTCGATGGACGAGACCGCCGAGGTCAACTGCGTTTGAATGTTGATGTACGCCGGATTCTCGGGTTTGATCGCAGGAGCTTTGGTGGGATGCGCCGCAAACTGCCTCAATTCCTTTTCGAGCGAGGCGATCACACGCCGCGCACGGACCACGTCCGGATGATCATCGCCATACCGGTCAAGCAGGGTGGCCAGAGCAGCACGCTCGCCGGTCAGGCGTTTCGTCACGTCGTCGATCGGTGCAGCTCCGCCGGTTTCCCGCTCCAGCGCTTGAATCTCCTGCTGCATTTTGCTGATGTCCGGATGCTCCGGTGAATAATAGGCTGCCTTGTCGGCAAACTCGGCACGCAGGGCCCGGAGTCGTTCCGAGGAATCGAGAATCCGTTCACCGGTCGCGGAAATGATCGGCGTGTTGGGTTTGGTCGTCGCCAACTCCCCTTCCAGATAGGTTCTGCGTTCTTCCAGCGCGCGGAGGTCTCGATCGATATCCGTCAGTTCACGTTCCGCACCGTTCAACAACTGCATGTTGAGCTGCGTCAATTCCGGCAGCGCCCCTTCAGCCCGCTGCTTCACCTGCACGACCTTCCGCTCGAGTGTCTCGATGTGATGGGCAAGATTGTCCGCTTCTTGCTTCAGGAAGGCCGTCGTCTCCTGCGCATGACGCTCCCGAGTCTTCAGATTCTCGGCCAGAAACAAACTGGTCAGCTCGTTGGCGACCTTCTGGGAAATTTCCGGGCTCTCACCGTCATAGGACAGCGTGAACGCGATCGTGGCCTGCGTCGGCGTCTGCGTGCGCTTGTCGACCACCTTGGCATTGATCACATCGATCTTGATGTCCTTCACAAAACGTTGCAGCACGTCCTCCGTCGGGCTCCGTTTCCGCATTCCCCGATACAGGTCGTATTGTTCGACGATTTTCCAGAGCGTGGCGCGGCTCATGACCTGCTGTTTGATCGTCTCGATCCGCTGATCGGCATAGGTCGTGATCGCGGAACGTACCAAATCGTTCGGGATCTCCTGCTCTTCGATCAGGATCGTGGCGGTCGAGCGATAGACGGCAGGAATCGTGAACGCAACCGTCGCCCCGACAAACAGAATCCCGGCCGTGCACAGCGCCATCGGCCACTTGCGCCGCAACGCGATTGCAATCAGTTCCTTGATGTCGAGCTGAGACTTCTGCATGACTCGAGCCCCTTCGTCTGAGATGAGCGGGCGGTTACCGCCCGAACGACCACTTGGGCGGATAATAGGTGAACATGAGGCTGCCGGAATTCGCCAATGCCGTCTGTGTGATGCTCGGGACGTCACGCTGGGCATAGGTGTACAGCACGTCCATCGTCCACCACTCGGAGATCCGCCACGATAGCTTCGGCGTGATATAGATCAGCCGGTTTTCCGGAAAGTTGGTGCGGACTGTGGCCGTCTTGATGCTGTCGGCGACCAAAAACATGCCGTTCAGCGAGGCGGTCAACCGCTCCGTGAATTGATGCGACAGTTCGAGACTGAACTTGTCGGTCCGCAGGAGCAAGCCGAAACCGCTGGGATTGATTTCGCGACCCGCCTCGGCTTTCACGCGCCAATCCTCCCACTTCTTTTCAAAACTCGCTGAAAAGACCCAGACCCAGACGCTGTCGGAAAGCGATCCGACCGGCGTGGACAGCTCGGAGGTGATGTGCCGCGGGCCGCCCGCAACCGTTCCTGTCAAGGTTTCGGAAAACATATGCGCGTAGGTTACCTGGGGCCCGAGGATCGTCGAGTTCAGTTTCAAATCAGGCGCCTCGAAGCGAACGACGAGCCCGTTCATCTGAATTTGATCGCGCTCGGTCAGCTGATACGAGACTCCGGCCGACCCGGCGTGCAGCCGATAGTCCGCCAACCCAAGCCGGAGGCCGTTTTGATAGCTCGCATCATTGTACTGATACATCCCATTCGCGGAGAACTTTTCCGTAAAGTTGTGCGTCCAGGACGGATTGAAGGTCCAATAATTACGCTGCGTAAAACTCAAGGCAACGCCAGTCTGGCGTAACTCGCCCATCAGCGTATTGTCGCGGGTCAAGCCTCCGTCCAAGCCGAATACATCCTTTTCGGTCTTGTACTTCAGGGACAACGGAAAGTAGAGATTCGTGATGCTGACGTCCTGGCCACCATAGTACCGCACGAAATCGGCGGCCATCCGTCCGCTGACCTCAAGCGCTTCGGTCGCACCGCCGAACCGCGCTCCCGGCGAGACCCAATGGCCGTAGGTCGGATCGTGACTGAATGTGGTGAGCGTGAGGTTGCTGTTTACCTCGCCCCGGATCGTCATAGCCGGCTCGATGAACCATTCCGCGGCCCGCACCTCGTGGCACAAGAAGCCGAGAACGAAACCACCGGCTACGAGGGACGCCCACCCCCGCAGGATGCTGCGACGGATGCCCTTCACCGCAAACCACTAAAGACGCAATCACAAGACAGGCAGGGCACTAGGGCACCATCACCACGTCGCCGCGTTGCAGCAAAATGTTTTGCTTAAGGTCTCTCCCCTTTTGGATGTCGCCGTAGCGGAAGAGAAATACGCGTTCCTCCCCCTCCTCACGGCGAATGATCTTGATGTCATTCTCGGAAGCGAACGGAGTCAGCCCACCCGCCAGGCTCAACGCTTGGAGCACATCGGTATAATGGCCGACCAGGTATTCCCCCGGTTTGTTCACACGCCCCATGACGTAGACTTTATAACTTTGCAGTTTGGTAATGGCAACGGACACATGGGGATTGGGAATGTATCGAGCCAGTCGTTTCGACAGATCTTGCCGCACATCCTCGACCGTATGGCCTGCGGCCGGGACATCGCCGACCAGCGGGAACGACAGCATGCCGTCCGGCCGAACGACGACTTCCCGCGTCAGATGCTCATCCTTCCACACGGAGATCATCACCACATCCTCCGGTCCGAGCTGATAACCAGGTTCGGCCAAGGACTGTTGGGCAATGGCGGAAGTCTCTGCACAGCCGGCCAGCCATCCGAGTAGCAGCCCCCAGCATCCGACCGTCACGATTGCACGCGAGACATACCGATGGGACCACAGCAACCTCACGAATTTCACCCTGCTCTCCTCCTATCCTGCGACTTGCGCCAATACGTTACGGGCATCCTCGATGCCAGGAAACGGCTGTTTGGAATTAAGGGCCTTCTGAAGGTGCACCTGCGCCTCCCGTCGATGGCCCGATTTGTAGTGGGCGACGCCCAGATGATAATTGAGAATTGGATTCTGCGGCGCTTCGTTGACGGCGCGCTGGATCACGCGAACCGCTTCGTCATGATGTCCCATTTTTAGGTGGACCCACCCCAATGTGTCGAGGAAAAATGGATTCGGCGCACGCTGCTCAAAGTCACGGCTCAGAGCGAGCGCCCGATCAAGACTCTTCGCATCTCCGCGGGAATCGGCCAGCATGGAGGCCAGGTTGTTCGCCGCCATCAACGACCTGGGGTTATGCTGCAGCACCGTCTCGTATTCCGCAATGGCCAGATCCAACTGTCCGTTCTCTCCCAAATGCGACGCATACAACAGGCGCAGTTCTTCATTGCGCGGATTCGCGTCCAACCCACGTTGGAGAATCCCCGTGGCTTCGGCAGCCTTGCGCTGAGACAGCTTCATGGTGGCCCAATTCACCCACGGGGTGCTCCAATCCGGTTTGAGCACCGTCGCTTGCCGCAGTTCTTCTTCCGCACGGCTTTGCTCTCCCTTCAGGATGAGAATCTCTCCGAGCAGCCCGTGGGCGAAGGGATGCTGAGCGTTTCGCGCAATAATCTGCGTCAACCGCTGTTGAGCCTGTGCCAATTTGCCTTGCCGGGCATCGATGCGGACCAGCGCGAAGATCGGCTCCGGAGCATCCGGCTTGGCGGCGGCTGCTCGTTCGAAGGCGGCCACAGCCTTGTCCAGTTGCAGACGGGCCTGGTAGAGGTTTCCTTCCGCAAGATCGGCCACGAACGTGTTCGCACCGGCGTCTCGGATCTTCGCCAGGGTATCTTCGGTTGCCCTCCAATCACGATCGGCTGCTTGCAAATTGAGCAGCATCCCCAACGTGCCCAGATTCGTCGGCGCCTGTTTAAGAATATCCTGTAACCGCACGCGGGCATCCTTGGTCCGGCCCGCCGAGGCATCGAGAATCGCCAGGGCCAGGTGGGCTTGATAGAGATTCGGGCTCAACGCAACGGCTTTTTCCAGGTTTTCCCGAGCCAGGGACGTTTCCTCCAACATGAGATGGGCCTGCCCCAGCAATGCATAGGCATCCGCCTGATCCGGCTGATCTTTCAAAACGGTGCGAAAAGCCTGCACGGCATCACGCCCGTCCCCCTTGTGAAGAGCGATGCGGCCCTGCAGCAACAGAGCCTCCGAGGCACGAGGATTTTCATGCAACACTTCCTGGAGCAGTTGCTGCGCCGAGTCATGTTTTCCGTCGGCCCAGTCCAGCGCCGCGAGTTTCACCTTGGCGGTCCCTTCGGCCGGCTTGGCCTTGTTGCGGTCTCGGACGTCTGCGTAGACCTGCCTGGCCTTGGCGGGCTGCTGGTGCAGCTCGTAGAGGCGGCCGAGCGCGAACTGAATATTCACGGCATGGGGAAGCGCACGATGCGCGTCGGTCAACGCTGCTTCGGCGGACTCCATCGTCCTTCTGCCTGCCAGGTAATCGGCCAATGCCAAATGCCGTTGTTCGCTGTCCGGCTCCAATCGCAAGGCTTCGCGAAGCACCCCCTCGGATTTGTCGAAGGCCTTCTGTTGGTCGAAGAAGAGCGCCAGCTTGAGGTAGTGATCGAAGACTCTGGGCTCTTGAGCAATGATCTGCCTGAACACCTGCTCCGCTTTGGTCTGATCGCCCATTCGGACATAGGCCATCGCCAGAGAATTCAGCAAGTCCAGATCCTTGGGATGGACGGCCAGCGCCCGGACCAACACCGGCTCAACCTTGGCATGCGCCTCCTGCAATGAGTAGAGCGTCCCGAGCAGAATGGCGGCGTCGGCTTCGGTCGGATGCTGGCGAATCAGGGCCTCACCCATCCTGGTGGCATCGGGCAGATTGCCTGAGGCGGCCGTGAGCGCCGCCTTGATGGCCAAGGCCGACACATGCCCGGGATGCTGAGCCAGCAGCTTATCGGCAACCTCATGGGCTTTGTCGTCGATCCGGCCCTGCAAATAGAACTTGCCCAACTTCACCAGCGCCCTTTCGTGATCCGGAGACAATTCCACCACATGTTGATAGTGGGCAAAGGCGTTGCGCCAGTTCTTTTCCTTTTCTTCAACTTCAGCGTAGAGAAAATATGCTTCGAAATCCTTCGGATCGATCTTCAGCACATTGCGCAAGGCCACTCGAGCCTTCGGAAAATTACCGGCCTCGATGTACTCCTGAGCCTTGATCCGGTATTTGTTCTTGCGCTCTTCCGGCCCGCCGCAACCCACGAGCCCGACGATCACGAGCAGGCAGCACCATGTGACCAGCTGTCGCGTCATGTGTCGCACTCCTCTTTCCTGCCGACCCTTCATATCCATGCCCGTATCGCTATCCCGAACAGAACCCACAGCGCCACCAATCCCAGTTGAGTCAGCCGTTCCGAGAACACATGCAGCAGCAACTCAAACGAAAAAAACAACACGATCAACTTGGCGGTGAGAAAACTCAAACTGATGTCCACGACATGCATCTCCGGCAGCGCGGGAATCATGATGGCCAGAAACACCATCAGGTAATCCAATGGAGTCGTTTGGAAGCGGTGCTCCGAGTTGAATCGGATCGTCAGCGCCACCAGAATTGCCAGCAATAAGAAAAACGCATGGATTGGACTCAGCAGCATGACCGTCTCCACCGGCGGCTCGCTGAGATACATGACAAACGTGCTCCCGACATATAGGGCCGCGCGAACGAGGAGCGGCGCCCACGTTGGGAGTATCCAGAGGCCGACAATCGTGACGGCGAGCAAGGCCGTGGCAACCGACCCCATATCCTCCGGCACCTGCTTCGGGAGAAACACACTGACGACCAGGAATGCCGGCACGGCAACGCCCAACAGACGGATGGGTTCTCGCACCAACCATGGAGCCGACAACACCGTGCTGAGTTCTCCGAAGCAACTTTCGAAACGCTTCAAGACGCGATGAGATTGCAAAGACCATAGGCGCGATTGCACGAAGGGAAACAGGATGAGACCGGCCACCGCAGCGTAGGCAGAGAGGATCGTCAGCTCGGATTGCCATCGCAACGCATAGGCCAGCGTCACCATGCTGGCCTGCAGGAGATAAATCATCAGTACTGCTTCGTAGTGCGTAAATCCCATCGCCAGCAGCTTGTGGTGAAGATGGTTCTTGTCCGCAACGAAGGGAGATCGGCCTTCCTTCAATCGCTGCATCATCACGCCGACCGTATCGAGCAACGGCAACCCCAGCAAAAACAGTCCCAAGACCGGGGTATAGGGTCCGCGTAACGGGTCTGTCAGGACGATGGCGGAGATGGCCATGAAAAACCCAAGAAATTGGCTCCCGGCGTCCCCCATAAAGATTCTGGCCGGATAGGTATTGAACCGAAGAAACCCCAGCAACCCACCCAGAACCGGGACCATAAGCAGGGTGACGGTCTGATCGCCGCCCAGGTATGCCAAACAGGCCATTCCTGCAAAACTCAGCAACGATAATCCTCCGGCCAACCCATCCAGGCCATCGGCCAAATTCACCGCATTCGTCACGCCGACGATGATCAGCAGGGTCAGCGGATAGGCGATCCAGAGCGACAACTCCGATTCTAGAAAAGGCAAGGCGTTCACGTGGATGTCACCTTGCCACATGACAATGGCCGCCCCCGCCGCCTGTCCCATGAATTTGACCGTATACGGAAGCCCCACCCGGTCATCCCACATGCCGAACAACAGAATCGTGACGCCACCCAGCAGCCCCGCCACGACGATGTCGTCCTTGGGGGCCCAAATCAGCATCGCGGCAAACGTCCCGATCCCAAACGCAATCCCGCCGACTTTGGCCACCGGGTCCGAGTGCACACGGCGTTGGTCCGTGGGAATATCCAGGAATTGGAGTCGGCTGGCCGTCGCCATCAACGGCGGGATGAGCGCCATACAGATGATCAGCGATCCCACAAAGCTGAAAAAGAGCGTGGATAACATCGTGTCCAATGTCCTCTTCAGTCAGGCACGTAACGGGTCAATACCGGATTGACCGACTGCGCGAACTGCAAGAGGCGCTTCCCAGCCTGTACCTCGGACTCCCCCGCCAATACGGGGGTCGTGAGTCGAACCAGCGCGCCGTCCGTCCGATGGCGCAGCATCGAATCCCACATCATGTACAACTTCACCAGATATTCATTGGCGACGACCCGTTCTCGTTGTTTGAACCAGTAGAGCACGGCCTGGCGTTGATCTCCCTTTTGAATCATGACCTGGTTGGCCGGAGCCGCGGATCGATCGGGGCTCGTGGCCTTAAGATTCACCTGCTGCATGGACGTGATCTCCCATCCACCTCCGGGAATACAGGTCTGCGGAGAATGGGCCGACTGCCCTTTGCGCTGGGATCGATAGTACGCGACGTATAAATTGACCGGAGGACTTCCGGCTTGAGCGTAATCAGCCAGGACGTAGTCATCGAATCGCAGGACCTCGACGTAACGAGCCTCAAGCGGAAACGCTGTGCCGGACCAACCGGCGATCGACATGGGGAAGTCGAGGAAACTCTGCCGCTGAGGCATCGCCTCGTCTCGCTGTGCCAACTGAGTCGAGGCCATCGGCAATACCAGGAGCAGGCAACCGGCGCAGAGAAACGCGGGCTGCAGGGTACCCGACCGCAGGGGGGCGCCAGAATGTGCCGCTTCGCTCAGGGCTTTACCGGAGGCAGTACTGGCTGGAAATTGAAACAAGCCGGTGTTCGAAGGATCGCCGCCGCCCCGCTTGAGCAGCCACATTTCCAACACCAGGATCGCCAGGCTGACCATGAAGAGGACCCATCCTTCAAAGAGGTGGTAGAACCCCTCGGCGGCTCCCTGGCCGAAATGTTCCACGAGGACGCCGATCATGCCGATGCGAAACCCATTCAAGAGGATCGAGATCGGCAGGCTCGACAGGAATAACAGGACTCGCTTCCACATGCGATCATTGAATAGATAGGCACAGAGCAGTGCCAATGTCGCGAGCGGGAACAGGTATCGTAATCCGCTGCAGGCATCGACAACCTGCAACTGAATGGGCCCCAAGTCGATGACGTTTCCATCGCGGAACGCCGTGATTCCGAGGAATTGGAGACATCCGACCCCCAGAGCCGACGAGATCAATTGCAGCTTTCCCGACAGGCCCTGGTAAAGAAATTGGGGCAGCGGCACGGCCGTCAGGAGATAGCCGAGCGGAAACGCCATCACAGTCACGGCAGGCCGTCCCAAACATGCCACGAGCAAGCCGACCAGCACGCACCAGAAGGACAAATGCAGCAGAAGATAGACCGTCGCCAGTTCCCCTACCACATAGAGCAGGATTCCCACCCCGACGAGCACAAGGCCCAGCCAGGAACCGGGCTGCACCAGCGAACGAATGTTGTCTCGCCGCTGCCAAATCAAATAGAGGCTGATGAGCGGTACGAGGAGTCCATGACCATAATTTTCATCGTTGACCCACAGGTCGGTCATGTACGCGAGGCTGTCATAGTAAGCGTAACCCATGAGACAGAGCGGCAGGGCGGCCGCCATCCACCCTGCCCAAGCCAGCCAAGTCGTTTCGGCAGCGGGGAGCGCCGGTGCGACTGGGAGCACGACGCCGGACTTCGCCGCCATATGAGAAAAGGATTTCACCCCAAGACCCGCTTGCGCAGAATCTGAAATGCAAAGAGCGGCAGGGCGGTTTGGCGCGCCAAGCGGCTCGGCTGCGACAACAGCCGATAGAGCCACTCCAAATGAATGGTGCGGAACAACCAGGGAGCGCGCTTGACCTTCCCTGCCAACACATCGAAGGTTCCCCCAACTCCCTGGCACACCTTGACCTGTAACTGAGGAAGAAACCTTGCCATCCAGAGTTCCTGCCTGGGGCTGCCGAGTGCGATGAACAGGAAATCCGGCTTTCCTTCGTTGATACGGGCAAGAACCGCCGGCATCTCCGCGTCCTGCACGTAACCATGTTGCGTCCCGACGATGTTCAATCCGGGAAACTCTTCCCGTAATCTGGCCGCTGCCTCGAGATTGACGTCCGGGCTTGCCCCAAAGAGAAACACCCGATAGCCCTTCGCAGCCGCGAGCGCGCACAGCCGCGGCATCAATTCAGCGCCGGGAACACGCTCGGAGTAGCCGAGACGCAGAAATCTCGTCGCGAACACCACACCGATTCCATCGGGGATCAGCAATCCGGCCGAGCGCAGCAACCGAAGAAGGTCGGGGTCGGACTGGGCCTTCATGACCTTTTCCGGATTGACGGCAATGACGGCCTTGGGCTCGGCACTAGAGACGCGAGCGTCCGCCCACTGAACCGCCTGGTCCATGGTCACGCAATCGACCGGCACATCCAAGACTTCAACGCGCAATGGTTCCATAGGCCGTCCTCGTAAGACTGAAGGTCTGCAGTTGTGCCGGGGGCGCTCCCGTCCCGCACCAGATCCGTGTCATGAATTCATGGGGTAATTTTCCGGCATACTCGGCGCGAAGCGTCGCGATCGGGGTCTTCACCCCGTACTGCGGAGATGCCCAGCCTGCACCTGGAGCCTCACCGCCCCGCAATAGCGAGGTCTTTCCGCCTTCCACAGAAATTTGCATACACTCATCACCCATGGGCAGAAGAAATGCGCCGGACTGCCCGATAGGATCGATGGCAAGTTGCCAGTTGAGTTCGAGATGATGCGCCCCGGTACCGGTCAACCAATCCCAGATCAACCAAGCCCCTGGCGGCTGATATACGATCCCGCGCCAATGCGTGACGCCCAATCTCGCCGTGTAGCCGTAGTGACGCGCGAGTATGGTGGTCTTGCCCTCCGGCGTTTGCTCCCGATAGATCAGATGGGTCTCGAACGGTTGAGACCACAGAAAGTTGGTTTCCTGAACGGCTTGGTCTTGGCCGTCGACCGTGACGGTATTATGGGCCCTGGTTCCCCTGAAATAGCGTCGCCAGTCGGGATGCCCGGTGTAGCTATAGGTGCCGGGGTCCAACAGAATCGGTTGTTGCCCCTTCTCCAGAGTCAACGCCAGTGCATCGGCATGTCCGTGCGCAAAACACGGCGCCATCCCCAATGACCCGTGATCGAACAACAATCGTTCCCGATCACGGCCTCGAATGATCGAGTATCCGGACAAATGGAAGGAGGTCAGCCCGGATTCCGCTTCTTTCGGCGTGGCCACGAACTTGAGATAGGGAGACAAGGCATATCCGTCGTCCCCGTCTCCGATCCGCGGGAGGACGCCATCGCCCGGCCGCATCATCTCGTGGAGAAACGCCTTGCTCCGTTCAAAAGCTTGATCGATCCGCTGGGGAACAGACAGGTCGCGTGCCCGCATCAGCATCACGACCAATCCATAGAGGTCACACACGAACTGCAGGTACCAAAACCCTTCTTCGCGACCTCCGCCGTCCTGGCGTATCTGATGCGTGGCTTCTTCTTCCAGGAGATAGAGTCCGTACACCCTCCAATGTTCGGCGTGTTCCATTTCGGGAAAGAGCACGCCCGCATAGACCAAACCCGCCGCCTCGGCAATCGTGTGATTTCCCACCGAGGAATGCCCGGACACGCGCTTTCGGGTGAGTTCCGCATGCGAGCGCGCCATGTTCAGGACGCCGGACCAGACTTCTCGTGGACGCGCCAACCACGGCCGGACGAGATCCAGGGCATGACAGACGGCAATCACTCGCAAGGCACATTCCATGACCGAGACGTAATGGATGCCCGTCATCGGAGGATTGGCTGCCGCCCACGACAGGATCTGCGATTCAATCAGTTCAACGGCTCGTCGCCGCCCCTCCTGACCGGCTTCCCTGGCATAGAGTGCGAGCGTGACCAAGTGCTGCAAGCGGGACGCTTCCCAAGCGATGCGAATGTCGCCGTAAGGATTTCCCTCGCGATACGGAATTCGATGGAAGAAGACACGCGGCCATTGTCGCCCGGTATCGGGAGCGTGATGCCACACATCAGGTTGGTCCGCCCACGACCAGTCATGTCCCAAGACTTTCATGCGTCCCGCCAACAGGTCTTCGAGCGAACCGGTCGACGGATTGAACTCCCAGGGCAACTGCGGCAAACGCTGGTCCGCGCCATGGCAAAATTCGTGACGATCCACGTCCTGAGGTGTGTACCGACTCCACGAACCGGCCCCGCCAAGACGATGCCTCAGATGAAGCGAACGAACCAGGAGACCATCACGAACACGATGGAGAATTTCACTCGGGCCCATCACGCTCAAGCGCTTCGCATACCAGGCCAACCCCCGAGGGAGAACACTGGTATTCACTTTGACGTTCATCGTGATCATGTCAGATGTCGTAGGTCGTTCCCGATTGCAGACTTTTCACCGCCAACAGGCAGGTCCGAGTCACGGCCCAAGCCTCTTCGAACGGCACCGGCGCGCCACCTTCGGCGATCGCCCTCACAAATCGTCCCATTTCTTCCTTGAAACCCTTGTCTCGTTTCGGGGTGCTGAACGTTTCCCGTTTCGTACCGGAATAGAGACAGGTCTCCAGGAAATCGTCCATCGTCAATGATTTCCCATCCGCATGGGCTTCGAACCGCTCTTTCGCCAGGCCGCTGTTACCGCCCGCCGTATAGATCAAGCTGCCGAGCGAGCCGTCGGCAAAGGAAATGGTCATGACGAATTGGTCGTCCGTCATGCCCGCCGCATGGCGACCGATGCGGCGACAACACACGGAAGTCGGCAAAGATCCGCACAAGGCCAGCATATAATCGACGAAATGGCAGCCTTCACCGATCAGTCGGCCGCCGCCGATTGCAGGATCCTGGATCCAATGTTCCGAGGGGATTTTTCCTGCATTGACTCGATAGGTCATGACAAGGGGATTCTCTCGCCGCGCAAAAAACTTTCTCGCCGCATCGGCATGCGGAGAAAATCGACGGTTGAATCCGACCGTCAGTGTCAGCCCCTTCTGTGCCTTATCCTCATACACCGCGCGGATCGCGTCGAGTTCCTCTTCCGTCAAACATAACGGCTTCTCGATAAAGACATGCTTCCCGGCTTCGAGCGCCTTGACCGCCAGTCTTGCATGGCTGTCGTGCCTGGTACCGATCACCACTGCGTTGACGGACAAGTCCCCGAGCACGATGCCATGGTCCGTCGTGCAATATTCCGCGCGGAGTTTCTCCCCCAATGCCTTGGCATTGATACCGGTCGCCGTACAGACTGCGCGAATGGTGACACCGGGGATGGATTCAAGATGAGGCAGGAGCATGTCCTTGACATGATTACCCGCTCCGATCAGCCCGATCGTCGCCGGACCAGCGGAACGTGCCGGTGCGAGCGTGATTTTGGGCGCGCAGGTCCCTGCTTGCCCTCCCGGGTAAGCGATGAGCATGCCCAGGTACGGAGTCTTCCCCTCCATCATCAGCTTATAGGCATCTTCGGCCTGTCCGATGGTGAACCGATGGGTGACGAGAGGCTTCACCTTGACCGCTCCGGCGCCGATCAATTCCAGGAAGGCCTCCATGTTGCGGTTCTCCGTCCAGCGCACATAGCCGAACGGATAGTCATGCCCCTTCTCTTCATACTCCGCGTCATATCGGCCTGGACCATAAGACATGGACAGCCGGAAGTTCAGTTCCTTTTTGTAGTACGGCTCCCGAGGGAGAGTCATTCCCACCGCCCCCACCACCACGACGGTTCCCTTCTGACGCGCAATGAGACCGGCCGTTTCAACCGGCCCGTTGTCCTTCGTGCTGGCCGTGATCACCACCGCATCGACGCCCCGACCACCGGAGAACATCATGGCAGTCTCGACGAGCGCCGTCGGATTGCAGACCACTTCGGCACCCAACTCCTTGGCCAATTGCAGTTTTGCGGGATCGAGGTCGGAACCCAACACACGGCACCCGGAGGCCTTGAGCATCTGAACCGTCAACTGACCGAGCAGACCAAGACCGATCACGGCGACTCGATCTCCCAGTCTCGGCTCAGCCTGGCGGACTCCCTGCAGCGCGATGGCCCCGAGCGTGACGAATGAAGCATCGTCGAAATCGATTGAATCGGGAAGCTTCACGCACAGGTGTTTGGGGATATAGACGACCTCGGCATGCGAGGCGTAGTTTTGCCCGGCGCATGCGACACGGTCTCCCACGGAGAACTGGGATGCATCCTGCCCGACTGCGACGACACGGCCGGCACAGCTATACCCCAACGCCGCCGGGGTATCGAGGCGATCGAACACCCGCTTGAGCGTATCCTTCAGTCCATCCTTTTGGATGAGACCAAGGACTTTCCGTACCATTTCCGGCCGTTCCATCGCCTTGCCCACGAGGCTCTTCTGCCCGACCTGCACGGTGGAGCGCTCCGTCCCGGCGCTGATCAGCGACACTTCGTTCTGGACCAGCACCCCGCCCTCTCGCAACACCGGCGGCGGCACATCATCGACCTTGAGTACACCGGACCTGTAGTTTTGAATGATCTGTTTCATATCCTTTGGTGATCCCGGATACCAGAGTGTACGACTGCGGAACACTTCGGCGATGACTGGAAGGAGGCACTGTACGGCAGACTACATTCGTTACCGAAGAAGGTCAATGCTTGAGAAGAATATTTCGCACCTATATACGTAGCACTGCCGATCCTTGTAGTTAAAAGTACGACGTGGCGTTCACAAAAAAAGCTTGGCGCCAGTCAATCCTGCGCGCCAAGCTTTTTTTCACCCGCCTTTGACATCACAGATGCAACAGGCGAATGTGTCGCATCCTGTCACACGTGGTTACGCCCTGGAAGCTGAGTTCGAGAAGCGGCCTCGCGCGCCCAACCCGACCAAGCCGATCAGCCCTGCTCCGAACAGCAACACGGTCGCAGGCAGCGGAACAGCCTTCAGCGAATCCAACGAACCGACCAGCGTCGACCCGTTCGAGAACACCAACGTCCAGCGATTCACGTTGAAGGACGACAAACTCGGGCCCGGATTGCCGGGCAACGCCACGCTGCTGAACGCCGTTCCGGTTTCATCGGCCAAGTTGATGGAAAACAGCGACGGCGCCAATCCCTTCACTAAGTTTCCGTTGACTCCGGCATTGACGGAGTAGAGCGACGTCCCTCCGGTGCTGACCATGGTCAAGTTCGTGCCGCTGTTGTTCAGCGAGGCCCCGTAATTTCCGATGCTCAGCTGAAGGTTGCTCAATGATCCGTTGTACATCTGAGTGGAAAACCCGGAAGGAAGCAGGCCGGGGGTCGTCGTCTCAAATGTGTACGTTCCCGACAGCTTCAGACCGGAGTTAAACCCATTGGCACCTGCACCACCCGGCGTGAACAACGCCCCAGGCACTTGGCTGATGTTGCCGCTGAACTCATAGGTCACCAGCGCAGCATCGGCTTGCTGCGTCTGCCACAGGGGAAGAACGGATCCCACTGCCAGAACCAGCAGCAGCGACAAGTTCAAGAAACGTTTCGTCATGATGACTCCTTCCATTGGGTTTCGCTTTTGAGATCGGGACATGATTCAGTTCCCGATTGGCCACCCAAGATCAGCAATTCCCAGGCCAGAAGCATGAAATCTAACCTATTGATTTTACAGGCCTAAAAGTGTGTCACTGGCGAACACTGCAGGAAAAACCTATTCGCCTGTTCAATTTTGCCCGGTCACGTTCGAGACAAGTCTACTGCGGAGAGCCTGCCGTAAACTCGCAGGAAGCCCTTCGCGCACTGAACGCGTGTCATGAAGAGACCTGAACGAATGGGAATGACTAGGCGACGGAGCGACGGGCGGTGACTGAAGTAAACCACTGCTCGTGCCAAAGCACGAGATTCAGCAGGTTCCAAATTTTAAAACTGTTGAATCGCTTCTGGGTGCGAAGCGCGTGGAACAGCTGCTCGATCGCAGGCCGATTGAATCGTTCGGCGATGAGAGGGCTGTCGAGGATACGAGGTTTGGCAAACTCTACCAAGCGCGGCGACAGCATGTTGGTGGCCGAGCCGCAAAATCCCCATTTCTTGCGGTCGATGATACTGTCGGGAATGATGCCTCGTGCCGCCTCCTTCAAGATGTACTTCGGCCGACCATGCTTGTACTTCAATGCCGACGGGATGGAGAGCGCGAAGGCCACCAGATCTTCATCCAGGAACGGGACACGAGTTTCGATGGAATTGGCCATGCTCATCTTGTCGACCCGCATCAGCAGCAGTTCGGGTAGCCGATTCTTCAGTTCGATTTGGATAATGCGCGAGAGCGGGTCTCCCAGCTGCAAGGAATGCTCGAGCCGATCGATCCATCGACTCGAAGTTTCTTCCGACACGAATGCGGGCTTGAGCAACGAGGATTTCTCGTTGTCCCAAAACGCGATGGCATTGCCAAGGAACAGCGGCTCGCCCTCGCCGGCTCGACGCAGCGCATCCTGGGTCTCGGCCGGAAGAAAATATTTTCCTACCGCGTAGATCGACTGCCTCAAGAGACCCGGCATATGGAGGTAGGGTCGGTAGAGCTGTCGGTCCCACCCATCGAACAGATGATACGTTTGGTACCCCGCAAAAATCTCATCACTCCCCTCGCCGACCTGGATCACAGGCGTCCCGGATTCCCGAGCTACGCGGGAGATGTAGTAGATGGGGACGCACACCGGATCCGCAACCGGCTCATCCTGCAAGCGAGCCATCTCGGGAAGGAATGCGATGAAGTCCCGGTCGTCGATCACGGCCTCGTGATGATGGGTCTTGAAATGGGTTGCAACCTGGCGCGCGTGCTCGAATTCATTGGTTGGATCATCTTTGATTCCGATCGAAAATGTCTCGACCGGTCGATCCAGCAGTTCGGCCATCAACGCGACGTTGAGCGAGGAATCGACCCCTCCGCTGAGAAACACCCCGAACGGGACATCCGATACCATCCGTCGTTTGACGGACTGCCGCAATAGCCGGCGAATCTCTTCGATGCATTCCTGTTCGCTCAAGTCCGTCGTCGCGGCTGAGTACGGCGCGGGATCCCAAAATCGATGCTGTTCCATCCGCCCTTGCCGATCCAGCGTGAGACAGCTGCCGGCTTCCAACTTCCGCACGTGCTCGAAAAAGGTGTAGGGGGCGGGAGCATTGGCAAACGTGAGGTAGTGATAGAGCGACTCCTGGTGAATCTCTCGGGAGAAACCAGGCAAGGCCAACAGGGCCTTGATTTCAGACGCAAAGGCAAAAGCCCCCTGCTGGTCGACATAGTAGAGCGGCTTGACGCCGAGCGGATCGCGGACGAGGGTGAGGAGACCCTTGCGGACATCATAGAGCGCGAAGGCATACATGCCCCGAAGACGACGAAGACATTCCTCCACTCCCCATTCCCTCGCGGCATAAAGGATGACCTCGGTATCCGACTGGGAACGAAACGATGCCTGCACCGAAGCAGGAAGTTGCCGGCGCAGTTCCTGGTAGTTGAAAATCTCCCCGTTAAAGACGATCCAATGGGAGCCATCGGCCGTGCTCATCGGTTGATGGCCGAGCGGCGACAAATCGATGATCGACAACCGTCGGTGGCCTAATGCCAGCAACCGTTCACCGTCGCGCAGGACGGTGACACCGGCATCGTCGGGTCCACGATGACGCATTTCGTCCCGCATGGCGACGACCGTACGCTCGAGCAGGGCCGGGTCTCGATCGCGTGACAGGACCCCAACGATTCCACACATCCCAGGTCTATCCCCCAAGTCAGATGACAATGACTATTTTAGAAATGCCCAGAGATGCCAGCCATAGCGCGCGGCCAAGGCACCTCGAACGCCTCGCGGTAGGAGCTTGAGAAAAGGCAATTGACGTTCATTGAGAAAGTGGACCCGGCTCTCCTCGAGCCGAAATTCGGGAAAATCCGCTGCGATCGTCGCGACGTCGTAGACTTTGGAATACGGATTCCCCGGCCCATCGGTGTTGCGCATCATGAAGAGCGGATTCTGGAGGTAGCTCCACAGACCGAACTGTGCCGTATTTTCAAGATGGCCACGCAGCAAGGGATTTCTGATCATCCCGTCAAAGCCAAGACGCGATGCGGCCGTGAGGCCGACCATCAGAAATCGACGGATCACGTTGATGCTGAGATGATAGTTGAGCGAGTTCTTGTGGTACATCATGATCGCCAAGCGACCGCCGGGCTTGAGTACCCGCCGGATCTCCCTACTGACTTCGCGGATCGGCGGAATATGGTGTAAGACCCCGTGGGAGTAGACCACATCGAAGGAAGCGTCCGGATAGGGAATGTCCGTGGCGCTCCCCTGCTTGACCGCCTGATACGGAAGACCGAACAACTGAAACCGGGTTTGGGCCCGGAACACGGCTTCCGCCGTGAGATCAAGACCGTGCCAGCGTCCGCCACGCTGGATGATTTGGGCACTATCCGCCGCTTGGCCGATCCCAATCTCCAGAACGTTCTTCCCCTTCAGGTTCAAGCGATCCAATTCCCCAAGAATATGGCCTTCGGTGCGATATCGAAAATCATCGTATCGCGTGAAGAACGTCGTCCATTCCCGATCTTTCCCCACCAATGTTTCCCCGCAGGGGTTCGCGTCCCAAAAATGTTCGATGTCGCGAAGGGTGTTCATCGCTCGGTACTCCAATGATGAGAACTCATAGCCGACGGAGACCCATGGTAATCCGAGTCACTCAACCGGGCAAACAGATCCGCCATTCTCGACGCGAAGGTTGCCATCGTATACTCACGCTCGAAACGGCGGCGGGCTTCTATGGATAGCCGCCGTCGAAGCTCCCCATCTCGCATGAGACGCAAGACCCGTTCCGCAATTAGATCCGGGGCATTGGGAGGAACCACGTAGCCGGTGACACCTTCGAGGACCGTCTCACGGATACAGCCGCGATCGGTGGCCACGACCGGCAATCCGACACACATCGCTTCCAACACGGTGAGAGGTTGCCCCTCTTGCTGAACGCCCGGAAATACAAACAGGTCTCCTGATGCGAGAAATCGCATTTTCTCCTCCCCAGTCAGGGGACCATGAAACGTCACCACCGATTCGAGTCCGAGTTGTGTCAGCCGTTTTCGAGCCTCCGCTTCGATTCCCACCCCCCACCAGGGGCCGGCGATATGACATTCAAACTGTGGATCATCACGCGCCACCACCGCAAGCGCATCCAACAGCACGAGCAGTCCCTTGGCTTTACTCAGGGTGGACAAGAAGAGAATACGGCAACGTTGATCCGCTGGGCGCGCCTGTCGCACGATAGGCGCGCAGCCATGCTCGGGAACCCCATTCGGGACCACGGCCACGTCGGTCACTTGTGCCCACCGCTCGAAGATCGGTCGAAGCATCTCCCCGAGCACGATGAACTGACGCACGCGTCTAAACACCCAATCGACATAGCACCGAAACAGTCCTCCGCTGCTTGCGTAGACCTGCTCAAAATTTGCGCCGTGCAAATGGACGACCACCGCGGTCCCCATAAAAAACGCAGGAACCATGAAGAAACTGTCGCGGAGAAAGCCGATTCTGCTTTGCGAGAGCGGCAGATAGGAAATCGACGGACGTTCAACGAGCAACGTCGCCACATGATGCAGCCACTGCCGGACAAACAACAGCACATCCCAGAGATCCGGTTGATCGACATGGGCGATGCCGCGCCGATCTGCCGTATCCAGATGTACGACCCGAAACCGTCCCGAAGGTAAAGAATCGAGCAGCACTTGGGTCGCGACGCTGACGCCATGGTGAGGCGGAGGCGTCGGTCCGATGATTTGGATGACGGGAATTGAAGTGGCCATGAGTCAGGTCACGCCCTCGGTGACACCATCACGGTGCGCGCTTGTGTGGAACAACAGTCCTGCAGAAATTCGACGATTCGGTCGGCGCTGGCTCGGCTATCACATGGAAGCACCCGGGCATAAGCCGCATCGATCATCGCGGTCCGCCGCTGCTCAGGGAGATCCAGCAGCCGCCGTACGGCCGCCGCCGATGCGTCGGGGTCGCGCGGGTCGATGCGATATCCGGTCACGCCGTCCTCGACCAGGTCCAATGTCGCCATCGCATGCACCGAGGACACCGCGGGAACCCCTGCGGCCATGGCTTCACTCAACACAAGCCCGAAGGGATCGTAGAGCGTGTGAAAAATGAAGGCATCGCTGACGGCAAAATACGCCGGCAGGTCAGACGCCTGTACAAACCCTGCGAAATGAACATTGTCCCAGGCCCGTCGTCTGGCTTCTTCCTGATATCGGGCCCGGTCGCGTCCGTCGCCCGCGATCAGGAGCGAGGCCGTTGGATGGGTCCGAAGCAGCCGCTCATAGAGGTCAAACAGCTCCTGATACCCTTTCCGAGGAATGATCTGGCCGATCGACAGCAGCACCGGCTTCGACAGTCCCGCCAAGCGATCACTCGTCTCCCGGCGCAATCGGGCTTCGGCGACGCGACGTCGCAGCCCCACGACGTCAAGCGGCATCGTTGCCGTGATCGCTCGGTCCGGCGGCGCGCCGTAGTGAATGAAGGCTTCCCGCGCATGGGAAGACTCCCCGATCGAACCGTCGGCATAGCGAATGAGCCAATGCCGCAACTGCCGACGAACGGCGGACGCATGCGCCCCGTCTTGCAGCGAGAGGTGGGCCCACTGGACGAATTTTCGCCGATGCAGTTTGCAATACCCGAATGCCGAAATGTTGGCCGCAGCGAATCCTGCGTTCAGCACCACGTCCGGGTTGAGGCGCCGCAACGCCGAGCCGACGCCGTAGTTGCAATGGATCGCGACATCCGCATTCCATGGTCGCACGTGGAATCCCGGCAGAACCTCGACATGGAACGGCGCCGCCCCCATGGTCCACTGCCGATTTTCTTCTCGTTGAGCCATCAGCAGCACAGAGAATTCCTGCACGCGATCACGCATGGCCTCGAACAGCGGCAATCGGTACGGCGTCAGAATGTTGGTAAGAATCGTCAGTTTCATGCGCTATGTTCCGTCGCGCTGTTACGCCCGAGCCGCCACCAGAGTTCGCACCTTCGTGACAAGGGCCCCCAGGGCCTGCTTGTCCTGTACTTCGATCTTCAGACCGATCAAGACCGCGACGTAGACAAGGCCGGTCCCGATCGCCAGTGCAGGCCACCACGCGGTCATCATCGCTGGGCGGACGATCAACGCAAACCCAGCGGCAACGGCACCGGCACAGAGGGGCTTGAGAAGGTGCTGCGTGAACGGATGGATACCATGCAGTCGCCACACTTGAGCGATCCGCAAGGCAACCCCCGCAACCTGGGAGATCGCCGCTCCGATCGCCGCGCCCCGCAACCCCCAGAACGGGATCAGCAGCGCGAACACCCCTATCGAGAAGAGTCCCATTCCCACGGTGTTCCACATGACCAGACGAGAATGCCCGGCCATCAGAAGCAAGTTGTTCGGCGATCCACCCGCACTGCTCAAGAGTTGTCCCGCGGCCAAGATGCTCAGCACAAACCCGCCGGCGGCAAACTCAGGGCCAAACAGCGACAACATCTCCCGGTTGAAGACCGCCAGTACCACAAATAGGGGCATCGTGCACATCAAGACCAACTTCGACGCAGTTTGGTAGAGGTGGCGAAGCCCGTCGATGTCGCCACGGGCGTGCATCTGTCCGAAAAACGGAGTCAACGACGCCTCCAAGGCGCCGAGGATCAACGCCAGCGCCGATGCGGTTTGGAACGCGGCTTGATACATCCCAATCTCTTGCGCGGTCGCCCAAGACCCAAGCATGAAAATGTCCGTGCGCGGCGTGACCACTCCGAAGAGAGCGGCCACCGCCAACGGGAGGCAATAGGCCAGAAATGCGCCGGTCCCCAAAAACCCACGGCGCCCACCTCGCCGGACCAGATTCGGCACGGACTTGCGAAGAAAATAGAAGGCCAGCACCAGGCTCGTGCTCAAGGTCAGCACTATGGCTCCCAGCACACCCGCCAACCCCCACCCGGCCCAGAGTAGCGTAGCAGCGAGCAGAAACTTCCCCACCGGCTCCCAGACGTAGCGCACCGCAATCAAGGGCCGCAGCGTCTGGTGGGCTTGCAGAACCGCAAGCAGCACGGCGGTGACTGCCGAGAGAGGAATCGCCCAAGCGAAGAGTGCCAGCACATTCGTCAGCCCCGGTTTGGCATAGAGCCGCTCACTGATGAGGGGTGCCAACCCCGCCAGGCAGATTGCGACAAGGACACTGGCAAGAACCGTCACGGCGATCGCTTGCAGGACAATATCTTCCACCCCTGCTAGCTCGTGACGTTCCCGCCTCTCGGAAATGAAGCGCACCGTACCGGTTTCCGTTCCCATCGGAACCACCAGCACCAACGTGCTGAAAAATGTAAGTCCCAGCGCATAGAGGCCGAATTGCTCAGCTCCCAAGGTACGCGCGAGAAATACGCCGAACAGATAGTTGAGGCCGTTGCCGAATAGTGAAGCCAGCAAAACGGCAGAGCCCGCCACGACGAGCTGCTCGGTACTCTGTTGGCTGGCCCCTGCGATTGTCTTGTCGGAACTATGCCCGCCCACGCGACGTTGTCTCCAATTGCGACAATCCCCTGCACGTAGTCGAACGGATACTCACCTTCGACCAGTGCGTTCTCAGATCCCTACAGGAGTCTTCTCACATCGTCAAGGAAGAAGTCGTAGTCCGAACTTCTGAGCGCTGCCGGACAGCGCGGGGACGCGCGTGTCATCCGCCACGAGGGGCAGGGCGCGACACCAGGGGATAACGGAAGGTTTGCATCGGCGACGGCGGCGGTGGTTCAGGCACCTGGTCCGGCGCGGGAGTCGCGCGCGCACCGGCCAAACTCAAGGCCACGGCCGCTGCGTACCAATAGAACGCCGCATGAAATGTCGCCGGCGTGTAGACGACGGTCTCCCCGATGTTGGCAATCCCGAGAAAGACCACGCCGTACAACACAACCGGATGTCGACGATCGAGATCACTGCGCACAATCCGCCACAATGTGAGTGCCATGATCAGCACATAAAAGATAGCCCCAACCGCACCTGAGTCCAGCAAGGCCTGAACATAACCATTGTGCAGTGAAAATGTTTCTTTCTGAAGCAGGTCGACCTGCTCGCTGCCAAGCTCGCCGGTTCTGCCGTTTCGTGATGAGAAAAAGGCATGATGCCCGACCGTGTACCCGTACCCAAGCACGGGCCGATCCCAGAAGCGATCCAGCGCCATGCTCCATACGGCTGTGCGGCCCGAGAGGTTTTCCAATGATTCGGCGCGCAACATCTTTGACTGTCCGACGGCGGGAAGCTTCAACGGGACAAAGATCACCACCGCAATCGCGAGGACGGCTCCTACCGTCCCTCCCACGATGAGCCATCGCTTCTGCCTCACGTAGAATACAGCGGTGATGATCAGCGCCACGATGGAGCCGATCCAAAAGCTTCGCGAGAGGGTCAGATACAGACAGAGCGACGCGGCGACCGCTCCGACGCCGCGAATGATCCGGTTGGCCGGCGTGAAGGCACAGAGGCCGAGCAGGATTCCAGCTGCCGCCGCCACACCTGACGGTTTACCGAATAATCCTTTGAACCGATGTGCATTGTCCCAAGTCAAACGCTCGACCGTTTGGTCATACGCCAGCGCCGGCGATACTTTGTACAGTGCCAAACTTCCCAGGCACACCGCCAGAAGTGCATACAGGGCCACACGCAATGCAGCTTGGTGTGCGGCTGGCTCCAGCGTGGCCCATTCCGCAAAGCTGATAAAGAACAGGCTCACAGCCAAGAGCGAAAACACTTGGAGGGTCACACGCATCGGATCGCTCGACACCAGAGCCGTCCAGGCCAGAACGCCGATGTAGGCGCCTATCAACCAATACCGGCGAATCGCTTCCGCCGTCCCCCGTGTCATGAACCACCACAGTCCGACGAGTAATGCGATGCCCTGCGACAGACTCCGCAGGACATACACGTCCCCGATCGGAACGGTATCCTTGATCAGAAGGGCAAGAATGAGAAAGCCGAAAACAACAATCATCGCTCTGGTTCGAACCGACGGCTCATGATCGCGGCGCGCCGACGCGCGCATTTCGCACTATGCCATGGGAGGCAGGAGCAGAGGAAGGCTTTCCCTAGTTTTGTCGCCCGACCGCAGAGTCAACGCACCAGCAAGCCCGTTGGGGAGGTCAGGCCGGAGGCCGCAGCGCGCACCCACCGAGGTTTGGCCGGAGAACGGAATGGTCCGCTCCGCAACGCCTCGATTTGTTCGTCGTTCAAGAGGCTGTACAGGTATAGCCCAACACCATTGTCCTGTCCGATTTGTCGGCTTTGAGAAATCAGGGAGGCGACCTTGGCAGGGTCACTGGACACCGACACACGCTTTGGCCCAATGGAATCATAGTTGCCGCAGAGAACGACATAGGCCCCGGGCCGTTTCATCGTCCGTTGCAACTTACGGATCTCGCTCCAGTTCGGATCGTCCGGATAGTGCATCGCGTAGATGACGTCGATAAGCCCCTCGTCGGCCCACTTGATGCTGTCCTGGCCTTGCACATACAGGTTGGGATGGCCTGGGTGGGCACAGACGCTGATGAGCATCTGCTTACGGTGCTGGCGCACATGGTTTGAAACGCGGCGCACGATGTCGATCACGGCCTGTTCATTCCAAGCCGCCAAGGCATTGCGAGCCTCTGTGGAATAGCCGTAGCTGAGGCGGTCGAGGTTCAGATTCCGGTCCGTCTGCCGGCGATACGCCTGGCTACAGGCGTCGCTCTGGCAAATCGAGACGCTTCGGATGTAATCAAGGTTCACGCCCTGAACCGGGTAGCGATTGAGGCATTCCAGGATCAGATCGGTAATAAACGTGCGGAACTCGGGCCGGTGAATGTCGAAGGCGGCCTCCGGCGTGCCTGGGCCGTAGAACTGAGGAAAGAACTCCCGCTGCCGCTGCACGACCGTAAACCAAGGATGCACTTCAATCTGGTATTGAGCGGCAATTTCGACCAGCTTTCCCAGCGGATCGAATGATGAATTCCAGCGGGCCATCTCCTCCAAACGATAGTTGTCCCAAGGCGCGAGGGTCGAGGGCCAACTGGTCCCGCGACCATGCCACACACAGGGCATCAACACATTGAACCCGGCCTGCTTCATGCGTTCGCACACACTGTGCGCCGCGCTATCGGTCACCCAACTCAAGCTCTCATCGAAGATGGCCCGGCTTTCGGCCGTCTCCTGCGCCTGGAGGATTCTAGGCAGCGTGGGGATCAGGGCCGATGCCAGGCAGGCGCCTGAGAGTTGAAGAAATTTCCGACGTGACAACATCGTGGCGCTCCTCATTGAGAAAGAGTTAGATGCGAGGTCCGGCCGAGTGGGCTTGCCACGCGACGGTGTGCCTATCTCCGGAGCGGCTGGCGTTCGACAACTGCAGCACCGCCCGAATAAATCGATTGGCGGAGGCACTCAAGGTCAATTGCTGTGCGGACTGCATGCAGCCGGTACGAAGGCGCTCCAAGTCCTGCGGCGACGACAACAGCCGAACAATCTCATGGGCGTATGCCTTGGGTTCGTGCACAGTCATGAGGCCGTTCCGCTGTGAAAGATACTCGATCTCGGGGCTGTGAAAATCCCGCTCGGTCGTTATGAGTGGGACCCCAAATGCAAAGCCGTGCACGATTGCCAATCCCACAAGGCCGGGGATGACTAACACGTCGGCAACCTTGAAGTAGAGGCTGGATTCCCGTGGGTCGAGGACCTCTCCCAAGAAATGCACACCCGAGACTCCCAACTCCTCGGCCAGAGCCTCAAGCCCTCTTCGCTCGACGCCATCTCCGAGAATCAACAGCGCGGTATTTGGATGCGCCTGCCGCACCATCGCATAGGCGCGAAGAAGGAATTCCACTTCCTTCTCGGCGTACAAACGGCCCGAGAACAGGAGGATCTGCTTTCCGTCCAACCCTAGGCGCAGTTTCATCTCACGAATACTCGTCTCCGTCACCTCCCGCCCGACCTGCCACAACCCCTCGACATCAATCGTATTCAAGAACGGCATGACCTGCTGAGCAGGAAGCCCCCGATTGCACCAATACTCAGTGCCTCGGTAGGTATAGGTGATGAGACCATCATGCCCTTTCGTGACCAATTGATCCTTCACCCAGGACGCAATCGTCGCCCCGAGGCTCGACCGTTGCGATGATTGAAAGTTGTAGCCGTGTCCCCACCAGATCCAGAATTTCGTGAGACGATGGCGGCACAGCCACAAGGCCGGCACTGTGAGGCACTGCAGCTCATGCGGCGCCACGACAATATCAGATCCGCTGAGTTCGCCAGCAAGGCCCGTGAGCCAGCAAGGCCCACTCGCGCTACCCAACAGATAACGCATGGGCAAGGTGCGATGCGCAAACGGTAAGGCCACCGTCTGATCAAACCTTGTGCCCGAATACACGGTCAGGTGCAACCCATGCCGCTGGGCCTCGCGTTGCAACGCGCCGAAAAACGCGATCCGATAATGGGGGATTTCCCGTTGAATAATGGTCAATCGGTGCAATCCGGACAAGTGCTCCCTCCTGCCTTACGCCGGAATCAACTACGTAGGGTTGCGGGATCTGTTGTCGCAAAATGAGACATGGCCACCGCCGTCATCCGGCATCCCTGGCCGGCAAATTCATGCAACCGGTAGGCCTGAGCTCCTCCCATCCTCAACACCTTACCAATGATTGGATTATCAGCAACTTACTCACGAGGTGGCCTACGATCAGCCACCGCAAATGAGTCAGAGCGCTGGCAGTCAGGTCACGAATGTACGCCCCGGACCGGCCAGTCCTCAGACTCCGCCATGCCAGCTATCAACGGCTGATGGATTGGTCCTGACGACGGCCGTTTATGGTAATGGAGTTTATCGGAAGAGAGTGAGTGCGGTTAGACCTGAACGGATCAAGCAGTCTGTCATCCGTCAAGAAACGTACTGAATGCGGCTCCGGCGTCATCCGGCTGACAACAGCCGGATGGTTCTGTCATTCCGTTTCGACCAGCCGCCAACCCATCTTCTGCACGCAGCGTTCGGTCGCCTGGATAAGCAAGAGCTGAATGCCTTGCTGAAGCTTCGGGTCGCGCATGGCATCGCTTTGGCATTTATTGTAATCCTGGGCGAACTCATCCTTCGGTTTCATCGGATGTCGCCATTCGGACGAGCTGCAGGCGGTAACGATCATGAAGACGGCGGCGATGCATGCGGCCCGTGCTGACTGATGCATACCTTTCCTCCTGTGAGACGACGGACGTCAGGAGCGCGAAGGATAGCCCTGCCCTGATGGCAGCGTCAAGTTGCGCGGCACCGCATGCCGGGAGGACCGGACGCGGGAAAGGACGACTGCCGGGGAGTTCAGGGAAGAGGGACGGAGAACGTGACTTCGTTTCCGCGGTCGTTGTACGTTACGTCTGGGAAAAAGGCCCTCGCCAAGAAGACACCACGGCCGTTTGCGTCCCGGCTGTCGCAGGGTTCGTCCGCACGCGTCACAAAGCTCTTCCAACGAAATCCCTTGCCCTCATCGGTCACGGTATAGCGTAGGACCCTGGCCGTCTTGTCGTAACAGGCCCGGATGATCACCCGGCGCTTGGCAAATCGTGGATCCTGGCGTCGCTGCTGTATCAGCGCCTCATAGTTGTCATTGGCCAGCGCTTCATGCTTCTCCTGATAGAAAATCTCAAGGCTGCCGTGCTCGACGGCATTGACGATCAACTCGATCAACGTCGCACGCAGATGCAGCCGCATGGTTTCAGGAAACATCATGGCAGTGCCCTGAATCAGCCACGTGACGCAGGTCTCGACGTAGCCAGGATCCGTCCCGATGACGATGCGATACTCGAGCTGTTCGATGCCGGGCGCATCTTCCACCGTGCGGGGGATGGCATGCAGCGCCCGATCCAACGCAAGCCCCAATTCCTCGGAAACAACCGGCTTATGGAGATAGTCGACCGCTCCAGCCCGAAGGGCTTCAACGATCGTGACCTCGTTCCCCTCCTCCGCGGTGAGAATCAGTGCCGTATGCGGATACCGCGTCCGCACCTGGCGAATCAGGCCCAACCCGCCCATGTCCGGCAAGAACAAATCCGTCAGCACCACGTCGGGCACCGTCATGTCCAACATCGTCAACGCCACGTGTGGATCCGGAGCCGTGATGACTGACAATCCTCGAACCTTCGCCTGCTCGAGGGCAAAGGCCTGCAACTCGGGACAGGGATCGACCACCAGCAGCGTCTTCGCAGCGCCCGGCTGACTCATGACGGAAATCCTTTCTCCATAATGCATCTCAATTCCTCGGTCAGACGGCCGATCTCCGCTTCGACCCGCTCACAAAGGGCAATCACCTGATCCTGTTTTCCTCCGCGGGCGGCTTCTTCCAAACTCTTGGCCGCCGCAACGGTCTGATGGGCGCAGAACTCCATGGCCGAGCCTTTCAACCTGTGTGCCTGCTTGGCCAAAGCAACGAGATCTTGTGCCTGCAACGCCGTACGGATGGCGGCCGTATCTTCCATCGCCCGCCCGATGAACATTTCGGCGAGGGTGAGGAACAGCTCTTGATCCCCGTCAATGCGCTCAAGCGCCGCGGTTAGATCTATTGCAGATCCTGTACTCATGGTGTTTCGTCCGTTGCAAGGTCAGGGCCCTCGTCGAAGTGAATCCCCACCAACGCCACATCATCCGGGAACGTTTCTCCCTCCAGCCACTGCCGGGCATGCACGATGGTTTCCCGAACGCAGCTTTCGATCGAGGTCGTGCGCTTCGTCTCCAATGTGCTTTGCAGGCGTTGCCGTCCCCACAGTTCTCCGGAAGCGGCCGGAGCTTCGTAGATTCCGTCGCTGAACAAGTACAAGCGATCGTCCTTATGCAGCTGCGAGAAGACGCTGTGGAACTCCGCCTCAGGATCAAATCCAAGGGGCAGACTGGAAGAGGTCAACCAGCGTGACACCTCGGCCGACTGTTGCAAGGCGCCGCCGTGCCCCGCAGCGGCATAGAGCAACGACCGAGACGGCAGGTGAATTCTCCCGACCCACAGCGTGAAATATTCGCCCTCGTTCGTGAGGGGAAACCGGCGATTTGCCTCGGTAATGATCGCTCCTGGGTCGAAGGTTCCGACGACTTTGGCCAGGTTCTCCTCTCGAAGGAAACTCATCAACGCGATGGCGCGCAAGGCCGCCGCCACGCCATGCCCCGAGGCGTCCAAGATGTACAGACCGACTGTATCCGGAGCCCAACGGCTCACCTGAAACAGGTCTCCCCCCAAGGCCAACGACGGCTGATAGGCCCATGCCATGGTCAGGCCTGGAGCCGGATTTCCCGGGGCAGGAAGCTGCGTGCGAACGAACTCAGCCGCCGATTGCAGCTCGTATTCCAGTTCCTCCTGCTTGGCGGACAGCAATTGGTTGGATCGATCAAGGTCATCGCGGGTTCGTTCGATCTCCCGAACCAACGCACTCGCACGAAGGTTCGCCTGCACCCTGGCAAGAACTTCCTGCTTACTGGCCGCTTTGCTCAGGAAATCGTCGGCGCCGCGAGAAAGGCCCTCGGCAATTTGGTCGGGACGGTCGTGGGCGGTCATCAACACGACCTGCATGGACTTTAACGACGGATCGTCGCGGATGGCCTCACAGACGGACGGACCGTCCAGCCCCGGCATCATCCAATCGAGAATGACCAGATCCGGACGGTGCTTGCGGATCGCCTCCAGTCCGGCGTTCCCATTGGCGGCTTCGATGACGGTATAGCCCAACCGCTTGAGTCGGCCGGCCATGCTCACTCGCGTGATGTCGTCGTCATCGACGAGCAGAATCAGCGGCGCCGGCGTCGGGCTCGGCTCGGGTTTGGAAAACGGTTGTTCAGCTGGCAATCCCACACTTGCACCTTCGACTCAACACGCGAGCGGTAGTCCTCGTCCGGTCACCGCATCTTGCTCGCTGTCATACACCGCCAGAAGCCGATGGACATTGGCCAGGGCGATGATCTCTCGAACGTAGCTTTGCGGTTTGAGAAGGCTCACGACGCCCTGATGCAATTTGAAGCTCTGAGAGGTCAGTGCCAGCATCCCAAGGGCGGAACTGTCGAGAAACCGGACATTTTCCATATTCAGAATGAGATTCCGACATCCTCCCTGGCGCGCTCGCTCGACCGCCGTTTTGAACGATGTCCGGTTGGCATAGGTCAGTTCACCCACCAGATCGAGGATGACAGCCGATCCCACACGACGCTCAGTCACCTGCATGGACGACTCCTTTCATCCCGGGTTCGCATCGGTCCACGTTACGCGCTCTTCCTCATCAACGGCGCCACGTCCGACTCAATGACCGGAATGGTCTTGTGCAGGTTTGCCAGCTCGATGATCTGCTTCACCGTGGGTTGCGGTTTATACATCGAGAGCTTGCGTTTCTCCGCGACCAATTGCCGATGCGTCACCATCAACAATCCCAAGGCGGCGCTATCGAGAAATGAGACCTGCGAGAGGTCGATGATGATATGCTGCGCATTCTTTCCGCAGGCATTCTTGACCGCATCCTGAAACGGCTTGCGCTGCGTATATGTGAAGTTGCCTTCCAACTTCAGCGTCATGGATTGGCCCTGTGCTTCCTCAGTGATCTTCATTGTGTTGCCTCCTCAAGTTAGACACACCTTCACATCCGACTGACATGGTTGAGAACCGCCGCCGGGATATCCTGCAAGGGCAGGATCTTTTCCGCAGCACCCAGCTTAATGGCTTCCTTCGGCATACCGAACACGATGCACGATGCTTCATCCTGCGCGATCGTGAACGCACCGGCTTGCTTCATCTCCAACAGGCACCGAGCTCCGTCACCTCCCATGCCGGTCAGAATGACCCCGACGCTGTTGGCGCCGGCGTATTCCGCGACCGAACGGAACATGACATCCACAGACGGCCGATGACGATTGACCGGTGGATCCTGGTTAAGTCGAACGGAATACCGAGCGCCGCTCCGCACCAGCGTCATATGGTAATTCCCAGGTGCGATCAGGGCATGGCCCGGGAGCACGCTGTCGCCGTCCTCGGCCTCCTTGACCTTGATGCGACAGAGGCTGTTGAGGCGGTCGGCGAAGGTCTTGGTAAAGCGCTCCGGCATATGCTGCGTGACCAGGATCGGCGGAGTGTTGGGCGGAAAGACTTCCAGAACGTCTTTCAACGCCTCCGTTCCCCCGGTTGATGCACCGATCGCGATAATCGTATCGGTCGTTTTGATCATGGCTGAAGTGAGCGGAGACGGTCGGCGCGGTGCCGTTCCTTCCGGCCCCCTGGGCTTCACGCAAGCTTGGGCCGCCGCCTTAATCTTCTCAATGAGGTTGCTGGCAACCTCTTCCATGCCCGCTCGCAGGTCAATCTTCGGTTTAGTGATGAAATCGACCGCACCAAGCTCAAGCGCCCGAAGGGTCGTCTGACACCCTTCCTCGGTCAGCGAACTGACCATCACGACCGGCATCGGGCGACCGCGCATGAGCTTCTCCAGGAATGTGAGCCCGTCCATCTTCGGCATTTCAACATCCAACGTCAGCACATCGGGATTGAGCGCCTTGATTTTTTCTCGGGCGATGAAGGGGTCCGGCGCACTGCCGATCACCTCGATGTCCGGATCCTTCGACAACAGCTCCGCCAACACTTGCCTCATCAGCGCCGAATCGTCGACTGTCAGCACGCGTATTTTCGCCATGACACCCCTCAAACCTTCCGATGCGTCACAGGCCGTTCACCGTTCGGCGATTCGTCTCGGCCCTTCGCCTCTTTGCAGGCTCAGAACAGCGTGACATCACTTTGCTGTGCCTTCTTTTCCTCTTCGATCCGATGCTGGTACTCAGTCTCTCGATCAAAGATGGTCTTGTTCTTGATGCGTTCGATCTTTTTCATCAGCACCCGACCGGAATCGGTGAAGTAGTACACCTTCCGCGGGTACACATCGCCCAGATCGCTGCTCTTGATGGCAAATCCTTCGTCCTTCAGGTAATGGAGCACCCACTCGGTGTTCCTGGCCCCGACGTCGATGTTCCCCTCGTAGATTCTTCCTGCACCGAACAACTTCACCTCGAGGCGATTCCGATGCCCGCCACGCTTGAGAATTTCATTGATCAATTGTTCCATGGCAAACGAGCCGTAGCGGGTGGATTCCCCACCCCACGAATCGCCGGATTGGTGCACTCTTGGCGCCGGCAGCATGAAATGATTCATGCCCCCGATTCCCGCGATGGGATCGCGGATACAAGCCGAAATGCAGGAGCCCAGGACGGTATATACGACCATCGGTTCCTGACTCACGAAGAACTCCCCGGGCAAAATGGAAGCGATTTCATACGGAAATCTCGAGTCTCTCATTCGTCGAATATGGGAGAACGACACGGTATCGATAGCGCCCATGAACCTCAGCCTTCCTTCACATAGATGGTCGGAGCGACCGTTTTGAACGAATGCGACACCCACTGGAGGCTTTCGGAATGGCCGATGAACAAATGCCCCCCGGGCTTGAGAAGACGATAAAACTTATTGACCAAACACTCCTGAGTCGGGCGATCGAAATAAATCATCACGTTGCGGCAGAAGACGACATCGAGCGCAGACTTGATGGGAAACCGATCGTCCATCAAATTGATCCGCTTGAACTTGATGATGCGCGAAATGTGGGGCTTCACTTTCACCAGTCCGGCCGAATCGCCCCGGCCACGTAAAAAATGGCGTTTGACGACATCCTCGGACACATCGGTCAGCCGGTCGTCCTCATAGACTCCCGCTGCGGCCTTGGCCAGTACGCGGGTAGACAGGTCCGAAGCCAGGACCCTGAAATCCCACTGTTCAGGGTGGGCCACCGACTCGAAGAGCGTCATCGCGATGGTATAGGGCTCCTCACCGGTGGAGCAGGCTGAAGACCAAATTCGAATCCGCTTGTCCTTCTCCAGCGTAGGCAGAATGTGTTCCCGTAAAAAGTCAAAATGCTTGGGCTCTCGAAAAAAGTCCGTCTTGTTCGTCGAAATCAAATCCAACATCCGAGTGAATTCGTCCCTGGTCGAATCACTCATGACAAAATCGTAGTACTTGTCGAACGAGTCGAGCTGTAGGTCGCGCAAACGCTTAGTCAGGCGGGACACCACCAGAGACTGCTTGCTCGCTCCCAGTGAGATGCCGCTTTCGGAATAAACGAGCTTGCAAATCTTTTCGTATTCAACCGGCGTAATGGAATATTCCACGAGTCCCCCCTAGAACCAGACAAAGAGCATGAGGTACACAAGGTACGCAGTGATCATGGTGCCGCTAAAGCTCCACACCAGGGCCTTGCCCATCCGTCGATGGGTCGTCATGCCTGCAACCATGGCCCCTACGCTGCCGTACCGCAGTCTATGCAACCCCATATACAAGTTGTACCCGCCCAGGACGATGGTCGTGACAGCAAGCACCATGTGAGTCACGAAGACCGGGACATACCAAGCCCAGTATTCGCTCTCGCTTCCGCGGAAGCTCTCGCGGCCGAACAGGGCCTGTTTGAGCACATAGGCCACAAGCCACAACCCGACGATGGTGCAGCCCACAATCATGCGATGAGAATGATGGGTGACATCGTGCGTTTTCGCGGAACGCACGCCGGCAAGGACGACGAGGTACGCGATCGTCAGGCTGGAGAGCACTGCGTACCACAGCATCGATTTGAGGTCCATGGTTTCCTCCCCGTCTCGCAGTGGCCAATCGCAACGGATTGCCGCCCGCTACTGAGAACAGAGCATCCCACAGCTGTATCGGTTGGCACGGGGAAAATCTTAAGAGGATCAGCCCACGTTGGGGTGTGCGGAATGGCGTAGTTGAAACAAGGGAGGAGCGGATGGCCCATCGGGTCCACCCACCCCTCCAGGAATGCTAGAACTCCTCGAAGTCGTCTTCCTTGCGCCGGCGATCGTGGCCGTTTCCGGAAGCGACCTCGGCGGACACCTTCCCGGACGACGGCTTGGCCGAAAGGACCGGCTTCTTCGCACCCGGCTTAGCCCCGCCCGGCGCGGCGTCCGGCTTTGAGACCGCCTTGGGCGCCGCAGCCCGCGTAGCGACAGCATCGGTGTCGCCGCCCGATTGATGGACCGCGACCTTGAAAATTTCCACCTGCCGCATAAGCTCCTTGGCTTGGTCCTTCATCGACTGGCTGGCCGACGTGGTCTCCTCCACCAAGGCCGCGTTTTGCTGAGTCGTCTCGTCCATCTGCATGATGGCTTTGTTCACCTGGTCGATTCCCTGAGCCTGCTCTTGGGAAGCGGCGGAGATCTCGGCGATGATGTCGGTCACGCGCTTGACGGAGCTGACGATCTCCTCCAGGGTCTTCCCGGACTGGTTGACCAGTTCGCTACCGTCGGTCACGCGCTGGATCGACTCGTTGATCAAGCCTTTGATCTCCTTGGCTGCGGTCGCGGACCGCTGCGCGAGGTTCCGAACCTCGGATGCAACCACCGCAAAGCCGCGGCCATGCTCGCCGGCCCGCGCGGCTTCGACCGCCGCATTCAGTGCCAAGAGATTGGTCTGGAAGGCGATCTCGTCGATCACCGTGATGATGTCGGCGATCTTCTTGCTGCTCTTGTTGATTTCGCCCATCGCCTCGACGGCCTTTTTGGTGACCGAGCCGCCTCTATCGGCGATATCGCGCGCCGCGATCGCCAACTGGTTCGCCTGTTTGGCGTTGTCGGCGTTCTGTTTGACCGTGGAAGTCATCTCTTCCATCGAGGCCGAGGTTTCTTCCAGCGCGCTCGCCTGTTCGGACGTCCGCTGCGACAAATCTTCATTTCCCCTCGTAATCTGCTCGGAGCCGGAGGTCACTGACTCCACCGCATCGCGCACCGTCACCATGGTGTTCGACAGGTTCGTCAAAGCTGAGTTGACGCTCGCCTTGATCTTCTCAAGTTCTCCTTCGTACGTGCCGTTCATCGATTGAGTCAGGTCGCCGTGTGCCAGTGCCTCGAGCGATTGCTGTGCTTCCGCCATACAGAGCTCGAGCTGAGCCTGCGCGCGTTTCTGGGCCGTGATGTCGATGGCAAATTTCACGACCTTGAACGGCCTGCCCATCTCGTCCTTGATCGGGTTGTAAGATGCCTGAATCCAAACCTCCTTCCCTCCTTTACCGATCCAACGGTAGACACCGGCATCAAACTCTCCTCGATTCAGCTTCTGCCAAAAGGCGGCATACTCCGGGGAACTCGTGTAGGTGGCATCACAGAACATCCGGTGATGTTGGCCTTTGATCTCGTCGAGGCTATACCCCATGGTTTTAAAGAAATTTTCGTTCGCCGCCATAATCGTGCCGTCGAGCTTGAACTCAATGGAGGCATAGGATTTATTGATCGCATCCATGATGCCTTGCATGTTCTGGCGTTGAATTTCTTGCTCGGTGATGTCATACCGCACCCCCAGATACTTGCGCGGCTTTCCCGTCTTCTTGTCGACGAATGGAGCAATCACCGCATCCACGTAATACGGTGTCCCGTCCTTCGCTCGGTTTTTGACGACGCCCCGAAAAATTTGCCCACGGCCGATGGTCGCCCACATCTGCTTGAAGACCTCTTTGGGCATATCAGGATGCCGAGTCGTGTTATGGCCATGACCGATCAATTCCTCCTTTGGATATTTCGAGACCTGGAGGAATTTGTCATTGACCGTCATGATATCGCCCTTAAGGTTAGCCTCTGAGACGATACTGGTCGTATTCATAATGTCCATACGGACCTTCAGCTCTTCACGCATATGCAGAATTTCCGTTTCCCTCTCGGTCACGTCGGCCGCAAATTTCACGACCTTATACGGCTTGCCGCTGGCGTCTTTGAGGGGATAGTACGTAGCCTGAATCCAGATGTCCTTGCCCCCCTTCCCGACCCGTTGATAGGTCCCGGCATCATATTCGCCTTGATTCAACTTGGCCCAGAAAGCCTGGTACTCCGGGCTGGTGGCATAGGCCGGGTCGCAGAACATGCGGTGGTGTTGTCCCTTGATCTCATCGAGGCTGTAGCCGAGCGTCTTCAAGAATTTGTCGTTGGCTGTGATGACTGTCCCGTCCATATTGAACTCGATGATGGCTTGTGCTCGGTCAAGTGCGTCTATCTTCAGCGCTAGTTCATTCACACTACTGCTCTTCTGTGGTCCGATCTTCGTTTTTTTTGCGGTTGCCATCGTGGTTCTCCTCCGAATATTGAGTGAAATGATATCTGTATGATGAGTCGCTCGAGCTCTATGCGGCAGCAGGGGACGACGCCCGAAGATCTCCCTCCGACAGCAACCGATTCATGTCCAGGAGAGCGATCAGCTTGTCGCCGGACTTCCCGATCCCATTCAAGAAACTCACATCGACGCTGGCCCCGAACTGAGGGGAAGGTTGTATGTCTTTCTTGTCGATGTTCAGCACGTCCGAGACCGCATCGACAACGAGGCCTATGATCTTGTCACGCACCACGACGACAATAATAACCGTAAAGGCCGTATAATCGATCGTGGGCATGCCGAATTTGGTGCGGAGCTCGATGATCGGGACGATCGTGCCGCGAAGATTCAACACTCCCTTGATATGGGACGGCGTGTTGGGAATTTTCGTGACGGTGGTATAGCCTTTGATCTCCTGGACGCGGAGAATATCCAGTCCATAGAGTTCATCTCCCAAATTGAAGGTCAAGAACTGGTTTCCGTCCGTGGTGAGCCCGATCTGCTGATTCAATTCCTTGGTTCCGGTTTCGAGTGCTCCCGCCATAAGTCCTCCTTCATCGCGCCTGCCCCTGTTGCACAACGTACCTTGCCTCAATACCGATTGCCGGAACTCAATGCGGCCAGCCGAACATCACGATGGATTCGGCTCTATGGGATCGACACCCACAATACTGCGTGGCTACGCTTCTCAATCCACAGATCCAACCGAGCGCCCCTCCTCGTCACCAGCTAGTTCCTGGCCCCCTTCCACACCATGTCGCGCAGAATCTCTTTATGGGGATGGAGACGACGCGCCCGATCCAATAGCACTTCCTCGGATTCCGGGAACATCGGATCCGGCACGCAACAGTCACCGATCGGGCAAGCTGAAGCACACTGAGGTTCGGCAAAATGGCCGACACATTCCGTACAGCGGTCATAAGAAATCACATACGTGGTGCCGTCGGATCCTTGCCCCCCACTGACATGGTAGCCGTTGGATTCGGCATCGTTGCGCTTCTCAAAAATCGCCTGATTGGGACAAGCCGGTAGACAGGCGTCACAGGAGATGCAATTGTTATTGATCAGTAACGCCATAAAAGTGCCTCCTGGATCGGGCATTCGATCGGCAAGACCATCATCGTGCCCCTAGACAAGCCCTCGCGCCGTCCGACTCATACGGCCAATAACATGTGTCCCAGCTTGTCTTTCTTGGCTCGCAAATACTTCCGATTGTTCCGACCAGGTCGAATTTCGAGCGGAATTCGTTCGACGACCTTCAATCCATACCCTTCGATCCCGACGATTTTGCGAGGATTATTCGTCATCAACCTGATGGATCGGAGGCCGAGGTCGGCAAGAATCTGAGCGCCGACACCGTAATCCCGTAGATCGGCCGGAATGCCCAACTTCAAATTGGCTTCGACCGTGTCGCAGCCCTCGTCTTGAAGTCCGTACGCCCTGATCTTGTTCAGCAGGCCGATCCCGCGTCCCTCCTGATCCAGATACAGCAAGACACCTTTGCCTTCCTGCTGGATCAATTCCAGCGCGCGGTGCAACTGATCACCGCAGTCACAACGCAGCGAACCGAACACATCGGCGGTCAGACAGCCAGAGTGGACACGGACCAATGTAGGGCTGTTCACATCGAGTGGGCCCTTCACAAGCGCCAGATGCGTGCTGCCGTCGATCGTATTCTGATAAGCGACCGCCTCGAACGCACCGAACTTGGTCGGCAACCGCGTGCTGGCCACCCGGTTGACGAACGATTCGCGTCTCATACGGTATTCGATGAGTGCCTTGATGGTGGTCATCTTCAGCTTGTGCTTGGCGGCGAACCGCTGAAGCTCGGGAACTCTGGCCATCGTGCCGTCCTCATTCATGATCTCGCAGATGACACCTGCCGGATACAAACCGGCCAAGCGAGCCAGATCGACCGAACCCTCAGTCTGTCCGGCGCGCTTTAACACCCCTCCTTCTTTGGCCTTGAGCGGAAAAACATGCCCCGGCCGTGCCAGGTCGGCGGGCTGACTCTTGGGATCGATGGCGACCCGGATGGTTTGAGCTCTGTCGGCGGCGGAGATCCCCGTTGTAATCCCGTGCTTCGCGTCGATGGATACCGTGAAGGCCGTTCCGAACGCGGTCGTGTTGTCTGCCGCTTGCTGCGGCAGATGCAGTTGTTCCACCCGCTCGGGAGTCAATGCGAGACATATCAACCCACGGGCATGTTGGGCCATGAAATTGACGGCGGTCGCGGTGGCAAATTGAGCGGCAACGACGAGGTCTCCTTCGTTTTCCCGATCCTCGTCGTCCACCAAGATGACGCACTGTCCCCGCTTGATGTCACCGATCACTTCCTCAATTCGGTCAAACGGAGAGACCATATCGGCTCCTCGCATTCTAGTCGTGGGCGGAGGCGCTCACGCCGCCGCAGCCGCGCCGCGGCGCGCGATATCCAGGACGCCGCGGACGTCGAGAATAAATCCCACCGTGCCGTTGCCCAAGATGGTGGCGCCCGCGACTCCTTCCACTTTCCTGAAATTCTGCTCCATGCTCTTGATGACGACCTGCTGCTGGCCGAGGATCTCATCGACCATGACGGCCACTCGGTCCCCTTCCGTTTCCAGGATGATCAAAATGGCCTTGCAAGGGTCGCTGATTTCCGGTTGCAATCCGAACACTTCATACAGCCGCGAGATCGGGAGGTAGACGTCTCGTACGTTGACCAATTCCCCCTTCCCGACCACTTTCTTCACCATGCTCGGTTTCGGCTGTATCGATTCGAGAATCGACAACAGCGGAACGATGTAGGTATCCCGCCCGACGCGAACCGTCATGCCCTCGATGATGGCGAGGGTCAGCGGCAACTTGAGCGTGAAGGTTGTGCCCTTTCCGGTCTGAGTTTTGATACTCACGGTCCCGCCGAGGCCTTCGATGTTGCGCTTGACGACATCCATGCCGACGCCGCGCCCTGAAACGTCGGTGACCTTGTCGGCGGTGGAGAAGCCTGGGCGGAAAATCAAGCCCCAGATCTGATCGTCGGAGAGCTTCTCGGTCTCGCCGACCAATCCCTGCTTGACCGCCTTCGCCAGGATCTTCTCCCGGTTCAAGCCCCGCCCGTCGTCTTCCACGGTGATGCAAATATTGCCGCCTTCATGAAAGGCGTTCAGCCGGATGGTGCCCTGCTCCGACTTTCCTGCCGCCAGCCGTTCCTCCGGTGGTTCGAGGCCGTGGTCGGCAGAATTCCTGACTAGATGGGTCAGCGGATCGCCGATCGATTCAATGACGGTCTTGTCCAATTCCGTCTCTTCGCCGGAGAGCACCAGTTGTATCTTCTTGCCCGCCTTACCGGCGAGATCGCGCACCAGCCGTGGGAAGCGGCTGAAAGCCGTCCCGATAGGCAACATCCGAATGCCCATCACCCGTTCCTGGATCTCACGCGTATTGCGCTCCAATTCGGCCATCCGCTCCAAGAGCAGCGGCAGCTGCTTCATTTCGAACCGCGCCCCGAGATCGCTCAGCATGGATTGGGTGATGACGAGTTCACCGACCAGGTTGATCAGCTTATCAATCTTGCTGGTATCGACTCGTATCGACGTCGTATCGGTCTTCTTCGCGGGGCCGGCGCCCTCGGCTTGCTTCCTCAGCGCATCCGAAATCTGCTCAGGAGTTGCGGCTTTCTGCTCGACTAAGATCTCGCCGACGCGCTTCTGCTGAGCCAAAGCCTGATCCAGGGCCTCACGCGAGACCACGCCGGTCTCCACCAGAATTTCGCCCAACGGCTTCTGACCATCCGGTGACGGTCGGTCGGCCGGTACCGCCGATCGGACAGGCTCGTCCTTCACCACCGCGTCGAGTGCCTCGATCGTGAGTTGGCTGTCATCCCGGACGAAGTCGAAGATTCCTTCGATGACCTTCCGGTCTTTTGCCGTCTCAATCTCAATGGTCCAGGTGAGATAGCATTCTTCTGCGTCGAAATGCGTCAGATCCGGCAGCCGAGTGGAATCGACCGTCACAGTCGCAAGCCGCCCCAGGTCGCCTGCCTCCTTGATGAACTGCAGGGGATCAAGGCCGCGTTGGAAGAGGTATGAGGGCGGGGTCCACGAGATTCGATACCGTGTCGTTCCGGAAGGATCCGCGGAACGATGAGTCGGTGATACCGTCGACGGGGGCGCTCCCTGTTGTATGCCTTGGCTCGATTCGAGCAATCCGCCCAATTCAACGATCGTCGGCTGATCCGGTTCCTGGCCGGTCCTGGCGCACTCGATCAAGTTTTTCAGGCAGTCAAGCGATCGCAGTAAGAGATCGGTCAACTCGACGGTCACCACCATCTGTCCGCTCCGGAGTTGATCCAGGACGGATTCCATCTTATGGGTAAATTGCGACACCGCGGTGAACCCGAACATGCCGCTGTTGCCTTTGATGGAATGGGCGCCGCGGAAGATCCGGTTCAACAGATCGAGGTCGCCGGGCCGCTGCTCCAACTGCAGCAACCCCTCTTCGATGGTGGTCAGGTGCTCCTGAGACTCTTCGAAGAATGCGTCTTTGAAATGAGAGAGATCAGTACTCATGGCTCAACCCGGCAATACCTTTTTCACGACCGCCATCATTTGTTCCGGGTTGAACGGCTTCACGATCCATCCGGTCGCGCCGGCCGCTTGGCCGGCCTTTTTCTTGTCGTCGGCCGCCTCGGTAGTCAGCATCAAGATAGGTGTGAACTTGAAGGAGGCATTCTTTCTCAACTCCTTGATCAAGCTGATCCCGTCCATTTCCGGCATATTCAGATCGGTCACGACGAGATCCAGCTTACTGCCGCCGGCCTTCGTCAGGGCCTCCTTGCCGTTGCCGGCTTCGATGACCTGGTAGCCCGCGCTCGTCAACGTAAACGAGACCATCTGACGCATGGTTGGGGAATCGTCGACTACGAGGACTGTCTTCGGCATGGTGCGCTCCTTGGTTCTGGTACCGAACGACTAAAACAACGTGACGCTCATCTCTTCAGGCTGCGAGGCCGAGGCCGCGGGGGCACGTCCCTTCATCGACGAATGCATGATGGCTCGCTCTTCCTGCATGGTGTAACTTTTTTCCAAGCGTTCCATGATTCCCATGAGCTGCGTAAGCTGGTCGTCGGACACGCCGCCGGACAACGCTTCCATAAGCGTCCGCATCTCGGTCAGCGGTTCGATCACATGCTCCAGTTTTTGACGTGTAATGTCCTGAAATTGGAGCGCCATGATGACTCTGGATACGTCGGCAGAGAGTTCCTCGGCATGCCCCTTTGATTTCATCACCGCGTCTCTCAATGAGTCGTTCTTCTCCGCTAGCTTGTGGGTCATCTGATCGAGATGCTTCTTGGTGGACAAGGTTTTCGTCAAATCGACCGACCCCAGTGCCTGGACCGTCGTCAACGCCTCTACGGTGCTGCGTTGCACTTCATGAACCAGGGCATTGATGCTGCTTGCCGCCTGACCTGAACGGTTCGCGAGCTTGGTGACTTCGTCCGCCACGACGGCGAACCCTCGGCCATGCTCTCCGGCCCGTGCCGCCTCGATGGCGGCATTGAGCGCCAACAGCCTCGTCTGGTCCGCAATAAATTCAATTTCACCCACCATATTCGTGATGGCCTTGGAACTCCGATCGACTTCATCCATCACGGTGGCGATTTGAAGCGCCATCTCCGACGATTTCATGACATCGCTCACAAACCCGGACAACATCGTCTCGGTCGTTTTGAGCACGTTCTCAAGGCTCAGATCGTCGTTGAGAAACAGGTTCGATGATTCCTGCGCCTGCTCGCTGGCTCGCTGCGCCATTGCCCGAAAGCGATTTCCGAGGTCGGTGGCAGCCTGTTCTGTCTGATGGATGATGGAGGTCATCTGCGCGTTCAGGATGGGGATGAGGGGTATGCCGCAATGCCCCAATCGTTCCCATCTCCTGGCGCGTCCCGTCTGCTCATCCAGCTCGCGACGGTATCGCGCGTCGAGATCGGCGACCTGGCGGCGATGTATTCGTTTACAATTCCACGTGGCCAAGGCCGCACCGAGCACGAGCATTGCCACCGCAAGGACGATTTCCAATCCCATCGTGTTCAGGCTCTCGAGGTTATCTATTGCCGGCCGACGGACACAGAGCTTTGGTGAACCCATAGCTCGCCACTCGTTGACTGCATTCGTCGGACAGACCGCTTACGGCCACCCGCCCGGACAAGTGAGCCGCGATGAGGAGCTGTACGGCGGACGCATCCAGCTTCGTCACCCGGGACAGATCGAGAGTTACCGGCGCCTCCTCGGCCACAGCGGTTTTCAACGCGTCACACAGCGACCCTACTTCGAAGATGGTCAACTCACCGGTCGGTTTCAGCATAGGGAACTCACCAGAAGCAGTCGCAGCGTAAGTAGTATCCGAACATCTCTATCGGTTCGTGCCTTCATTTTCTTAAGCCTCTTAAGAATCCTAGTGTTGTCCGGAGGGAGGACTACCTACGAGTGGGGCTTCCGGCCCAGGCGCAGTCTGAACGAGATTGCCGCTCCGTGCCGCAGGAATTCCGACGGTCGGCAATGTCACTCCCGGGACAATCTCTCGATCTTTCGTGCCCTTCGGCGACTCGTCCACCGGAGGACGCTCCAATACCACGATCTCAACTCGGCGATTCTTGCTGCGCCCTTCGGGGGTATCATTCGGAACCAGCGGACGGGAATCGGCAAAGCCGGTCGCCGACAGGTGCCTCGGGGGGACGCTATTCAATTCGGACAGAATCCGTACGACCATGACCGCACGGGCGGCTGACAGCTCCCAGTTGGAGGGAAATTGGGCCGTCCTGATCGGGACGTTGTCCGTGTGCCCCAGCACGCGGACGTGCCGATCCATCTCCACAAGGATTTCCGAGAGCGACTGGAGAAACGGAAGCGCTTCCGATTTGACCCGAGCCTCCCCGCTGTTGAACAGCACGCTCTCGGGAAGATTGATCACGATTGTCCCGTTCCCGGTCTCCATGATACTGACGTCCTGCAACTCGGGCTTGAGATCGGCCTGTAACCTTTTCATGATCTGGCGGATGCGCCTGATCACGGGCTCGTTGGCGCTGGCCAACTCCGGATTGATGAGGCGGGGCTTACTGTCGCCGATCGTGAACGGCATCCGGGAAGCCGGCGCGCTCGTGATCGGGTTGAGAGCGGCCTTGATCGAATCGCTGACCGTGCGATATTTCCCCTCGTTCACGGAGGAGACGGAGTACATGACGACGAAAAAGGCGAACAGAAGGGTGATGAAGTCCGCGTAGGAGACGAGCCAGCGTTCGTGGTTTTCGTGTTCTTCGTGTTTCTTCTTTGCCATCTGCAGACCGTGGCTCGTGTTGGGAGCGTGAAGCGTCGGCGGCCGGCCGCGAACAGCGCCTCACGAACTACGACTTATTTCTTTTCTTCTTTGCTGCGTTCACTGACCGGGAGGAAACTTTCCAACTTTTCCTGCAACAGCCTCGGGTTCTCGCCTTGGGCCAGCCCGACCAGCCCCATGATCACCATCGTCCGCATCCCGGCTTCTTCCTTCAGTTTCAGCTTGATCTTATTGGCCACCGGCAGAAAGAACAGGTTCGCGGCCCCGACGCCGTACACTGTCGCGACAAATGCGACCGCGATACCGCCGCCCAACTTCGAAGGGTCGGCCAGATTCTCCATGACGTGAATCAAACCCAACACTGCGCCGAGAATACCGACGGTGGGTGCGTACCCTCCGGCGGCCTCCCATACCTTTGCCGCGATCACGCCCTCTTCTTCATGATGCTCGACATCGATCTCCAGGATTTCCTGCACAACCTTCGGATCTGTTCCGTCGACGATCAGCTGCACACCTTTCTGAAAAAACGGATCGTGCAGTTCCTTGATCTTCCCCTCTAAGGCCAGGAGTCCCTGTTTCCGGGAAACGTTCGCCAGATCCAAAATCTGGGTGATGGTGCCTTTGACATCGTGAGCAGGGCTGGAAATAGCCAGCGACAGGGATCCAATCGCTTTGATCACAACGGGCAGCGGGTTCTGAACGCAGCACGCACCGATGGTGCCCCCCATCACGATGATGAACGCGGTGAGCTGCATGATCGAACCGGCATGACCGCCTTCCAGGGCCTGCCCGCCCAAGATCGATCCGATCGCGATGACGATCCCCAGTATGGTTGCGATATCCACGGTGTGCCTACCTCATCTTCATGCCGACGGCGCTGCGGAGCCCCTTCGAAAGTACTGACGAGCAAGCGGAGGATGGGCTTGCGCCCGTCAGAATCAGTTTGCTACCGTCCACCTCCATGAACACTGCGTCTCTGGAGGTGAACTCGTGGGTCCAGCCGATAGTCTGATGCTCGACGCGAAGCAGGCCATCCTTGATGAACAGCATCGTAAGTTTCAGGCCCTGCAGCAGGAGGGGCGCTGGCCGGAAGCCATGCAGCAATTCCACGTGACGCTGACCTGTGCGTCCGACGTCCTGACGGAATCCTTGCAGCTCCTCCAGCGCGTCATCGATGCCCGGGCGAAACGCCAGCAGACACCACCCGCCTCACCGGACACCCCGCACAGCGAACCGACCGCCTAGACCGCCGCTTCGCGGTTCAAGAGCAGTCGGTTCAAGTCCACAAGAATCAACAAGCGGTCTTCGATCCGGCCCACCCCCTGGGTGAATTCCGCCCCGGCCATGGTGCCGACGTTGGGCGGCGGTTCGATCGAATTCTTCGGAATCCGCAGAACCTCCTCCACGGAATCCACCACCAACCCCACCAGCCGGCCCTGAACCGACACCACGACGATCCGGGTTTGTGAGGTCTGGTTCACCGAGGCCAAGCCGAACAGCTTACGGAGATCCAAGACCGGGATGATGCGTCCGCGAAGGTTGATGACTCCCTCCACGTAGCCGGGCGTCTTGGGCACCCGGGTCACCTCCACGATCCGGTTGATTTCCTGCACGCTCAGGACGTCGACTGCGAATTCCTCAGCCCCGATGCGGCAGATCACGAATTGCAGTAGATCGTCCCCCCCGCCCTCCGTCAGGCGGTACGGGACAGTGCCCGTACCGTCCGACGCGGCGGTCTTGTTATGCTCCGCCACACTCATAATGCACTCCTTCCCATTGGATTCGATGCATCAGACCTTGAATCCGCCGACGATCCCTTGCAGCTCGACCGCCAACTGACTGAGGTCTTGACTGGCCTTGGCCGATTCGTGGGCACCGGAGGACGAATCCTTGGTGACCTTGGCCACATTCTCGATGTCGCTGGCGATCTGCTGCGTCGCCACGGACTGTTCTTCGGATGCCACGGCGATCTGCCTGATCATGTCCGCGCTCTCGGACACCATCTGCACGATCTTGGTCAGCGCTTCGCCTGTCTTATTGACCAGGTCCACGCCCGCCGTGACCTTTTGGGTCCCTTGCTGCATGGAGTCCACCGCACCGCGCGTATCATGCTGGATCTGGCGGATCATATCGCCGATTTCCTTCGTGGCCTTCGTGGTACGCTCGGCCAGCTTCCGGACTTCATCGGCCACGACCGCAAATCCACGCCCCTGCTCGCCGGCTCTGGCGGCTTCGATCGCCGCGTTCAGGGCCAGCAAGTTGGTCTGATCGGCGATGTCTTCGATCGTGCGGACGATCTCACCGATCTGATCGGACGACCGACCCAGCTCGGCGATGATGGTCGCGCTGTTCGACACCGCTTCGGACAGGTGTTGCATGCCCGAGATCGTGCTCGACACCACCGCGCCGCCTTCCTGGGCGGTTTTTACCGTATCCTGCGCCAGGCTGGCGGCCTTGCCGGAGTTCTGAGCCACCTGCCCGACGGTGGCATTCATCTCTTCCACCGCTGCGGCCGTCTGTGATGCGCGAGACGTCAAGTTTTCCGTGCCTTTGCTGATCTCTTCCGCCGTGGCGGAGAGCTCAACAGAGGCAGACGCAACCTTGTCCGTAACATGCGCGACTTTCTTGATCATCTTCTGGAGCTTTTCGATGAACTCATTGAAGTACCCACCCAGACGGGCGATCTCGTCATCCCCTTCCACCGGCACGCGTTTGGTCAAGTCCCCCTCGCCCTTCGCGATATCTTTGGAGATCTCCGTCATCTTGGCCAACGGTTGCAGCACGATGCTGCGCAGCATGTACCACATCACCACCAGCACCAGAACGACCATGCCGACCATCAACCCACCGGTCTGCCATATGGACTTATTGGACAGCGCGATCGCCTGAGCCATCGGCACCGACACGATCAACATACCCAAGGTGTCGCCCACCTGATTCGAAGTATGGCAAGTAATGCAGGCTCCGGATGATGCCTTGTCGACCAGCGCTCGGCGGAACATCTGTACGCCGTTCACCTCATCGCGGCGCGCATAGCTCTCGGCGCCGGTCATGATCGCCCGCATGGCTTCGTTTTCGAAGTTATCCTTCGGGGTATTGGCCGGGTTAATCGGATTCTGGCTCACCAGCCTGGCCGTGTAGAGGCCCGTGTTGCTGGCCTCTTCGCCCATTTCCCTCACGGCAGTGGCAGGAACGGGAATCGCATCGGGATTCCCGGCGTGGTCCTTCAGAACTTGAATGTCCGAACCGGCCTTGGACTTCTTGATCTTGCCGGCATAGTTTGCCGCGATATAGGCACGGCCGATCATGATCTGCTGGGAGAGCAATTTGATTCTCCCCTCCAGCATCGTATCCATCTTGCTCTCTTCCTGTTCAAACAGCACAAACAGGCCGACCAGCATGACGACCAACGCGCTCACGCCGATCGACAGGATGAACTTCGGCCCAATAGTCATATTCTTCATCAACGTACCCATAAGGCCTCCTCGCTCCTCCGTTGTTGACGGGTTACCAGCGCTCCCTGCTACACCATGTTCATGATCTCGCCGATCACCTTGTTCAATGCCACGACCTTCTCCGCACACCCCGCTTCGGCCACCGCCTTCGGCATTCCATACACCACCGAGGACGCTTCGTCCTGGGCGACCGTTCTTCCCCTGGCCGCCTTAATGGCCTTCATGCCCTCCAATCCGTCATGCCCCATACCGGTCAGAATCACACCGATGCTCCGTTCGCCATACAGGGCCGCCACCGACTGCAACATGATGTCGGCCGAAGGAGCGTGCGGATGGTTTTCCACATTGGAGGACAACTTCACCACGTTGGAGGTGATGGACTTCCTCACCACCCGAAACTGCCACCCGCCCGGCGCCACCAACACCCGTCCCGGCTTGATCTCATCACCGTCCACCGCTTCCCGCACCTCGAGGGAACAAATTGTGTTGAGTCGATCGGCAAAGGGTTTCGTGAAGCTCTTCGGCATGTGTTGGACGATCACGATTCCTGCGGGAAAATCGGCCGGGATCGTCGGCATGATCTCGAACAGGGCCTGAGGCCCTCCGGTGGAACAGCCGATCGCCACCAGCTTAAAGCCGCGGGTCACGCTGACCGCATGGCTGCTGATCGCCTTGGCCGGGACGGCCACCGGCTTCGCCGCCCCGACGGCCGGGATCCGCTTGAGCCGCGGCCCCGCAGACTTGGCCGCCAACACCTTCGACACGAGTTCCTTCTGAATCTCGGCGATTTTCGAGGCCACGCCGTCGAGCTGTTTGGGGACAAAATCCACCGCTCCATATTCGAGTGCCTGCAGGGTTTCCTGGGCCCCTTCGGTGGTCAAAGAACTGACCATCAGCACGGGGGTCGGACGCTCGGACATAATCCGCTTCAGGGCCTCCAAACCGGTCATGCCCGGCATTTCCACATCCATCGTCACAACGTCCGGCTTCAGTTGATGGACCTGCTGCACCGCTTCTTCACCGTTGCGCGCCACCCCGACGACCTGAATCCTCTTTCCGTCATCCAACATGCCCGACAGGCTCTTGCGCATGAATGCGGAATCATCCACAACGAGAACTCGAACCGCCTCACCATTCGCCTTCGTTTGTATGACCGTGTCCCGCATGACAGCGCTCACTCCCAAACTAGGCCAACTTGAACCCACCGACGACCGTCTGCAGGTCAGTGGACATTCGCGCCAAACTGTCCGTCGCTTCCCAGATCTGGCTAAGTCCTCTCTCGTTTCGCTTCGCGAGGCCCTCGACATTGTGAGCGATCTTCTGAGCAGCGCTAGACTGTTCATCAATCGATCCGACAATCTGCTGGATCATGTCCGTTACAGCTTTGACTGAAGCTACAATGAGACTCAGTCGCTGGCCGGCAGCTTGAGCCAGTTCTGTGCCGCTATGTGTCTCGCCGGTAGCTCTCTTCATGGCTGTCACGGCTTGCCCCGTATCGTCTTGTATGGTGCGGATCGTATCGGAGATCTCTCTCGTTGCCTTCGTGGTTCGTTCGGCAAGCTTCCGAACTTCATCGGCCACCACGGCGAATCCGCGTCCCTGCTCGCCGGCCCTGGCAGCTTCGATGGTGGCGTTGAGTGCTAGAAGATTCGTCTGATCGGCGATATCCTCGATGATCCGGACAATCTGTCCGATTTGTTCGGACCGCTCACCCAATTGATGGATGTGTTCGGCGGACATGCGAATAGTATCCCCGAGTTGCGACATGCTGGCGACGGAATGCGTAACGATGTCGTTGCCCTGCATGGCGGCGGTGACGGCGGACTGCGCTTGCGTGGCGATTCCTTGAGCACTCCGTGACACATGGGCGGCAGTCGCGGACATTTGCTCGGCCTCTGCCGAGGCATGCACCGCCTGTTCGGATTGCTGCTTGCTCTCCCTCGCCAACTGTTCCGCGTTCGTGGATAGTTGTTCGCTTGCAGCGGCCAGCGATATCGTGGCAGCCGACACGGCGGTGAGGCTATTCTGCAGTTTAGTCGCGACTTGGTTGAATGCAATGCATGCCTTGCTGACTTCATCCTCTCCGTTGACCGGCGCCCGTAGGGTCAAGTCCCAGCTGGACGCCAGCATGGACATCGTATTGGACAGCATGCCCAATGGCCTTACGATGGCGGCCACGATGATGAAGCCGACAGTAAAGACAAGGATCACTGCCCCGCAAGCAATGATCAAAAGAAACCGAACCCGGTCCTTTGCGGCCCTAACCGCTTCGCTTTCCACCTGTTTGGTCTTCGCCTCGATCATCATGGTCACTTCATCCACGTACTGACGATGCTTTCTCATGAGCGGCAGCAGCGTAGTCTCATGCATGGCTTTCGCTTTGTTCCCGTCGCCGGATAACACCAACACCATGAACTGGTGTTCGGCCATTTCCAGATACTCACGTCCACTCGGGATGACCCTATCAAGGACGAGCCCCCGGATCTGTCCCTCTGGGAGCCGGCCTTCCCACCAAGAGGCGCGATCCTCAAACTCACGCCGCACCTTTTGCAATTGCTTCAAGTGAGCTTTTTGCTCTTCCAATTTGGTTTCACTGAGCGCCTCCAGAACCGTCACGTTTCCGGATACGACAAACAACGGAGGAGGGAGAACATCGGCGGCAAGGTCTTTTCCTTCGACAATATGCCGATAGATGGGCCCGGTCACTTTAAGTTCTTCCAAAGTATTCAGTCCCACCAGAGCAAAGGCACCGAATCCCACGACGAAGAGCCCCATAAGAAGCATGAGCTTATATCGAACGGAAAGTTTGCCTAACCTTTTCATCGTAAATTCTCCATGCTTCCCCTCCATCATGGAACTAAGCGCGGTACAGAAACCCTCGCCGGTTTGCCGTCATGAGCGGCCGACTCGGTCCTAACACTCACTCGCCTCCACTACAGTCAAGTGATGCGTCAACTTGTCGCGCAGCATGCGCGCGTCGAACTTGGTGATATAGTCGGTTGCGCCGACCGTGCGCCCTTTTTCCATATTGCAGGTTCCTGTCAGGGATGAATGCAGGATGACGGGCAGATGCGCGAGCCGCGGATCGGCTCGGATGTTCTTGGTCAAGGTAAAGCCGTCGATTTCCGGCATCTCGATATCGCTGATGACCCCGTGGATCTGATCGACATGCTGCTTGCCTTCGGCGGTCGCGTGCTCGGCCATGGCTTGCAGTTTCTGCCAGGCCTCCCCGCCGGTCGTGGCAATGTGATACGCGATCCCCAATCGCTCCAAGGCCTTTCGCAACTGGGTGCGGGCAACCGACGAGTCATCGGCAAAAAGCAGGCATTTCCCCTTCAACTCAGGTGAACTCACCAGACCCGCAAATACTTCTTCATCGGACCTCGGGCAGATGTCATAGAGGACCTTTTCCACATCCAAAATCAGTACCATCCGGCCGTCTTCGAGCATCGTCACCGCGGTCACTGCGCCTTTGTTGTTTTCACGCACGATGGCGGGCGGAGTGCGGATCGCCGACCAGGAGAAGCGGATGATCCGGTCGACGCCGGCGACCAAGAACCCCTGAAGACTGTTGTTGTATTCCGTGATGATGAGATACGGCTGCGGCCGCTCCGGATCGTTCGAGTACAGATCGGATTCCGCGCCGAGCCCCAAACTGCGCTTCAACCCCACCACCGGCACCATCGTCCCGCGAATGTTGGCCATGCCCACGATTCGGCTGTCGGCCTCGGGGATCTGGGTCAGCGCCGGGAGCTTCATGACTTCACGAACCTTGAACACGTTGATGCCGTAGATCTCGTTGGTGCCGATCTTGAACAGCAACAACTCCATCTGATTCGCGCCGGCTAACCGTGTACGTGCATCAATTTCTTGAATGAGGTTCGACATGTTCTCCTCCCGCTGCCCGCTCGTCCTTCAGCTGCCTCAAGCCGTCATTCGCACGCGACCGAGGTCCCGCAGGTGACGTTGCGACGCTGTATCATGCGGCGAACGCCGCCGCGTGCCACGCTTGCGCGTTTTGGACCAATTCCGAGGTGTCCAGGATCAGGACCACTTTGCCTTCACCGGTGATCGTGGCCCCGGATACGCCTTTGACGGTTTCGAGGTAATCCCAGATGGACTTGATGACCACTTCTTCCTGCGATCGCAGTTCGTCGACGACGATCCCGACCCGCCGGTCGCCCAATGCGGCCACGACGACGTAGAACCGATCCCGATCGATCTCGTGCGGCACGTCGAATTCCTGCGCCAATCGAATCAGCGGGAGGACGCGGTCGCGGAGATGCAGGACTTCCCGACCGTTGATCGTCTTGATGTCCGACTTCGTGATTCGGACGGCTTCGATGACGGAGCTGAGCGGAATCGCAAAAATCGATCGTTGGACTTCCACCATCAGGGCTTGAATAATGGCGATCGTCAACGGCAGCTTGATGATGATCTGACTGCCCTTCCCTTGCTCCGACTCCAAATCCACCGTACCGTTGATCTTGCGGATGTTCGTCCTAACCACATCCATGCCGACACCGCGGCCCGAGACGTCCGTCACTTTTTCGGCGGTGCTGAATCCCGGCAGGAAGATCAGGTTGAGCACCTCGCGATGCTCCATCGTGGCCAACTCGGCTTCGCTCACCAGGCCCTTGGCCAGAGCCTTGGCCTTGACCTTGTCCACCGCGATGCCGCGTCCGTCGTCGCTGATGCGAATGACGATGCTGTTGCCTTCCTGGCTCGCCGCGATGACCAGGCTTCCCTCGCCTTGCTTCCCCTTCTGCTGGCGCTCGGCCGGCGTTTCAATGCCATGATCGATCGCATTGCGCACAATGTGTACGAGCGGATCGCCGATCTCATCGGCAACGGATTTGTCGAGTTCAGTTTCCTCGCCGCGCATTTCGAGGCGCACCTGTTTTCCGAGCTTCTGCGAGAGATCCCGCACCATTCGGGGCAGCTTGGCGAAGACCTTCTTGATGGGAAGCATCCGGGTCTTCATCACCGCCAACTGCAGGTCCGTCGTCACCAGATTCAGCTGGGCGAGGGTTTCACCCAGAGCCCGCACTTGGGGATCGGATTCATGGTTCTGTTCCAGTTGCGTTCCGATCTTGATCAACCGGTTTCGCCCGAGCACCAGCTCGCCGACCAGGTTCATGACGCTGTCCAAGCGCTTCGTTTCAACCCGGATCGTGGCATCCTCTTCGGCCGGTTTCCCGGGCTTCTCTTGTTTCTGAAGGGCGTGATCCAGGGCACGTTCTGTAATGGCTTTCGCCTGGAGTAAGATTTCGCCGAGCGGCGGCTTCGGATCCGGCTGGTGCTGTTGGGCGTTGAGGGCGTCCAACACCTGCTCCTTGCTGGCCAGCCCCTCGTTCACCAAAATTTCGCCCAAGGTAGGGGCGACATGCGCCGGCTCGGAGGGAGCGGGAGCGGCAGGTTCTGCCTGCGCGGCCGCCGCGGGCGTGGCGCTCGGGGGCGCCGCCGGCATCGCCGCTTCGCCGACCTTCCCGTTGATGATGTCGTCGAGCCTGGCTGCAATCTCGGCTGTGGCGACGTTGTTGTCCGTTCCGGTGTCCTTGATGTCCGCCATGAGGGCCTTGATGATGTCGACGGCTTCCAGAATGACGCTGATCACTGCCGGAACCACCGCCATTTCCCCCTGCCGGAGCTTGTTGAGAATGTTTTCGCCGCGATGCGCCACGTCCACCAGATGCGTGAACCCGAGGAATCCCGCGGAGCCCTTCATGCTGTGCATGGCCCGGAAGATTTCGTTCAGCAGATCCTTGTTGGTGGGATCGGACTCCAGGGCGACGAAGCGCTGGTCGAGCACCTCGAGCATCTCGTTGGATTCGGTCAGAAAGTCGTTCAGAATTTCCTGCATTTCATCGCTCATGGCTTCCTCCGCTGCAGCAGGGCGACCGCCGAAAGGGGATCCGCGATTCGCCTATCGACACTCGTAATCGGACCAGAGCCCCGTACTCCGCCCTCGGTTACCGGCACCATCTCAGTTGAACCCGAACTCCTTGAGAATTTCGTCGGCCAGATCCTGATTCATCGACGTGTTCTTGGTCGCCTCAAGCTGTTTCAACATCTCGCTCGCCTTGTCCTGGGTGCCCTTGGCCGCCTGCTTCTGGTAGGGACCGAAGACCACGACCAGTTGGAGGAGCTTGTGTTCGACCTCATCCAGAATCGTCACGAGCTTGTTCACACTCTGGGCGACCAGATCTTGGAAGGAGAGGGCCGTCATGATCTCCACGAGCCGCTTGTCGTCGTCCTTCATCACGTCGCTGATTCCGGCACACCCCTTGATGAGAGCCGAATCCGCTTTTCCCGCCTGGGCCAGCTCCTTCAGGATCTTGGCCAGCCGTGCATGGTTCTCCTGGATCGCCTCCACCTGGCGCATGACCTCATGGGTTCCCTTTTCGGTCATCGTCTTCAGGTTGGTCAGATGCGTCATCGCCTGCGGTAACTGCTCGGTCGAGTTGTTGACCGGCGCGCTGAACTCCGACAAGGTTTTCATCGTCGTATCGATGAAGCGCGCCAGTTCACCCAGCTCTTCGTACAGCTTGGCGTTGGGATCGACCGGTTCCGGCGCATCCTCGTCGATTTCCACCGCTTTTTTCGGTACTACACGGGATTGTGCCATCATGCCCTCACAGGGTTCGGTCCAGCTTCACTTGAAGATCTTGCTGATTTTTTCCTGCATCGTCTCCGCGGTGAATGGTTTGACGATGTAGTTGCTGACGCCGGCTTGGACCGCCTCAATGAGGTTCTCCTTTTGAGCCTCGGCCGTCACCATCAAGACCGGAATCTTTTTCAACTTCTCATCAGCCCGAATCGCGCGCAGCATATCGATGCCCATCATCACCGGCATGTTCCAGTCGGACACCACGAAGCCATAGTTGTCGGCTTTCAGCTTCGTGAGGGCTTCCTGGCCGTTCTCCGCTTCCTCGAGATTGTTAAAACCGAGCTGCTTCAAGATGTTCTTGACGATGCGACGCATGGTGGACATGTCATCGACGACGAGAATCTTCATATTCGGATCTGCTGGCATGGGCAACCTCCTTACTGTTTCTCGTATACGACCGCACGGCCGGAATGAATGGGTTTGAATGCCCCACCCTTGTCAGGAAGGGCTTCCGAAAACCCGATGACCAGGAAGCCCTTCGGCCGAAGGGCATCCCGCAAATCAGTGACGATCTGGGTCTTGGCTTTGTCATCAAAATAGATGAGACAGTTTCGACAAAAGATCACGTCGATACCCCGAATCAACTTCAGTCTGGGGCGATCGTACAAATTGACATTCATGAACTTGACGACGCTCTTGACGTGTGGCGCGAGGCATTGCTCTTCCTTAGGACCGGAAAAGTATTTGGCCAGGAGCCCCGGCGGCACTTTCCTGAGCGAATGCGAGCTATACACGCCCTTTCGTCCCACTTCGAGGACGCTTTCGCTGATGTCGCTCGCGAGGATATCGATCGTCCAGTTCGCAAGCGGCGGATAGTCTTTAAGGAGAATGGCCAGCGTATAGGCCTCATCCCCGGTCGAACAGGCCGCGCTCCACAGACGGATCTGCCGACTCGCTTCGTTGACTTTCATCAGCGCCGGGACAATCACTTTCATGAACGTCTCGAGCTGCGCCTCGTCTCGAAAGAAGTACGTCTCGTTGGTCGTAATCACGGTGAAGAGTCCCGTGAATTCACGATCACGATAGGCATCGAAGCGCAGGAAGTTGAGATAGTCCTCGTACGAGCGGCAGCGGCATTCTTTGAGTCGCGGCTGGAGCCGGCTCTCCAAGAGATACTTCTTGCTTTCCTGAAAATAGATCCCGGTATGTTCATAAATCAGGTCACGCAATTGCTTGAACGTGTCGGGCGCCATCGAGGCGCTCGCGTCGTTCAATTTCTTGGCGGTATTCCCGTCAGTCATGAGACTCCCTTATATCGCTCCGAATTGTGTTCGCCCTTCCGACGGCGGCCGTCGAAGGTCACACCCATTGCCAGGGACCAATCGGACATGCGCCGCCACCCTTCCAGCCTGGAAGAATGAGACTTAGCCCTGTTGTCCGCGACTGTGCATCCATTCATGGATATCTCGCCGCAGAAACCGCCAATGCTTCCCGATTTTGGAAGCCGGCAGCTGCCCAAGGCGCGCGAGCTTGTACACGGTGGATTTCGGCACCCGGAGGAACCGGGCCACTTCCATCACGGTCAGAATCTCGCTATCCGAATGTGCTGCACTGTCCAGGTTCACGTTGGTTGTTGTCGCCATTGCGTCGTTCATAACGGATGTGGTATCGGAGGTCCCCCTGGCAAACTTTAATGCCGGGCTCCCGAACCGGCCGGACGGCCAGGTCCCGGTGGTATGCTTAGGGAAACATCCTCCCTTTCCCATGACCTGCTAAACTTTTCAGCAAAACAACCGACAGGAAGAGAGTCCATCGGAGGAAACGGAGCAAGACCGCTGTCAATGGCAACAATCGTTTCGGTTGGATCAGGCAAGGGCGGGGTCGGAAAGAGCGTCATCGCCGCGAACTTGGCCATGCTCTTGGCCAAACAGGGGAAACGCGTGGTCTTGGCCGACTTGGACGTGGGGGGGGCCGATGCTCACATCTTATTCGGCATGCTCCATCCGACGCTGACCCTGACGGACTTCATCGAACGCCGGGTCGATCGATTGGAAGCCGTCCTGCAACCGATTTCGGCCCACCCGTTTCTCCAGCTCATACCGGGAACAGGCGATACCTTGTCGACGGCCAACCTGCCTTACGGGAAAAAGAAGCGCCTCATTCGGCATTTCAAGCAACTTCAGGCTGACGTCATCATCGTCGATATCGGAGCCGGGACCAGCTACCACGCCCTCGACTTTTTCCTCATGGCCGACCATTACCTGACCGTGGCCACCCCCGACCCCACATCGGTCCTAGACCTCTACCGTTTCATTAAGTTAGCAGCGATTCGTCGTGTCCTCTCTGCCTTTCTGGTTCGCGATGCCGTGAACGACGTGCTTTCAGATCGAGATTTCAGCAGTATCGAGGAAGTCATTCAGGCGGTGACCGAGACCGATCCCAATGCCCGCGAAACGGCGGCCAGAACGCTCCAAGGATTTCAGCCTCACCTCATCGTGAATCGCGTCTCCGGCAAGTCTCGCGTCAACGTTCTACAGTTAAAGAAGTTGTTGAAGGAATATGTCGGGGGCGAACTGACCATGCTGGGGGAAATCCCGGATGACCCGGCCATGGTGCGCGCCGTGAGAAGCTACTTACCGGTCGTTGAAATTGAACCGACTGCCCCCTGCTCCAAAGCCCTCGAAAAAGCGGCCGAGTCGCTGCTGCAGATCCTTGCCCGCCCCCTCCCGCCGGAAACCACGCCTGCGGAATCCGAAGCCAAGGCCGACGCGCCCGTCGCTCCAAGCGCTCCTGCTGCCTGAGCAAACCACACTCCCCGACGCTCGAGAATCGCCGACGGGTATCCCCGTGATGTCGTCAACCTGCGTTGTTGAGAAGTTGTCGCGGCGGAGAGAGCAAGGTCGCGAGGAGGCGGGATTAGCGTGCCGCTTTTCTGGCGCGCAACCGTTCGGCTTGGACTTGAAGGATATGCCGGATCAGATGCTCCTGATCGTCGGGGTTCAGGCTTTCAAACTGAGTGGCCAATCGAAAGCCGGTTTCGGCCGGAGCCGCCGTCACGCGAATGACCTTCGCGGTGGTCTGGATGAGGGTGAACGGCGGCAGGATAAGGCGCAAGGCCAACGAGTCACCCGCCTTGAATCGCCTGGGAGTCACGAAGCCTATCCCCCCGGCGCTGATATTCACCTCAGTCAGCCTCGCGATGGACACGCTGCCGGGCTGAATCTTGGCCAATGACTTCAGGATGGTCTCCAGCATCCAATCGATCTTGGAGACCCACGGCAACAGCGGCGACTCGGCCAGGCTTTCGCCGGCACGAGACAACAAATCAAGCGTCGGCTTGGCCACCGCAGTCGCAATCGCCTCTTCCGTCACGGGCGGCAAGTCGGGATGCTGGCTGTCCAAGGGCTCTCCCACCAAGGCATATTCCAGGAGAACACGGTCGTCGATTCGGAGCCATTCTCGACGCTCTTCGCTCTTGACGGAACGAATGGAAGAGGCAGTGGATGTGTGGGAGGAGCCGGCCATGAAAACCTCGAACCTAACAGCGTCTGGGAAGCCCTTCTGGATGAGCAGGGATCTCGTTACGCCTTGAGATGGATCCCGACGCCCTGATCGGCGGCAGGCGACTGCGCTATCTTGAGTCGACGAAGATGTTGACGGGTTTTGCCGGCTTCGGAAAGGAGGCTCAAAATGGCGGTCTGCGCAACGACAGCGGCATTCCGTACTTCTCCATCCAGTGCCAGGAGCTTTGCTGCCAAGTTCGCGTCCATCGGCATCGTGGTCAGACAAATGCCTCGCTCGGCATAACAGCGGTCCACCAGGTCCCAGTCACCGACCTTCACCGCCGCCAACGCGTCGTGGGTCAACCGTTCTGCGGCATGCATGTCAGCCATGGGTGCCTCGCGTTCACCGACCAACCGGCACTGCCGCTTCCTGCCGTGCCACGACCTGCCACCCCTCACGCAGGGTCACCAGACAGCGGATCGGTCCGTCCAGGTGCTTCCCGCTGTGGTGTAGGTTCGCCTGCGTGCACTGATACACCATGAAGTCATAGAGTCGGTGGAGAGACTTCGCGATCTCACCGCCGCGCTCGAAATCCAATACACTGGACAGCTCGCCCACGATAGCGATGGCACGGTCGAGAAACCGCGCCTTGTCTTTGTAGTTGTTGGTCAGGATAGCTTCCCGAGCCAACTCCAACGACTGAATGGCGGAATCGTAGAGCAGGACGATCAGCTGAACTTTGCTCGCCGTCATGACCTGAGTCTGCCGATACTGCTGTGCCGCGTTCACGACCATGCTCCACCTCTATCCAAGCGCTTGCAGCGACTTCGATTGACTCTGAAGTTGACTCAAAAGACTATCTAACTGGGCGAACTGCAAACGCAACTGCTCTTCATATCGAGTCGCTGCATCTTCCTTCCTGGCAATATCATCTGACAACCTATTGATTTGATCCGTGATAGAGTTTTTTCTGATCGTTAGGCTTCCAGCCCCTACGTCATCGAGTAGATCGACGGCAGACGTCACACGTTGCGCTACTCCAGTGGTCGTGATTTGATTGAGAAATAGGGAGCGGACCGCTTGATAGTTTGTATTCAATGCTGTGCTCAATTGAGCATCATCCACCGTGATCGTGCCGTCTCGTTCGGTCTTGAATCCGATTTGCCCAACGCTACTATATGTTGAGGTTCCGCTTACGGATTCCGAGAGCGCCGATCGAAGCCTAGAAAGCATCGATTTGGCGGTGGATTCGTTGAAGAATATTCCGCCCGTTTTTGTTGTCGTGTCGTAAGTGGTTCGTTCATTCACAAATTTCACGATGTCATTGTAAGCAGATGCGAATGCCTTGATGTTCTCTTGAACTTTTCCCGGATCACTGCTCACATTCACGGCAACAGGGGTGCCTGAAGTTTTACTCTTTAGCGTCAGTGTGACATCCGGTATGGCGTCGTTGACGACATTACTTTCACGTTGCACGGTTATGGTCGTATCGTCTGGACTTCCAATCACGAGGGTCGCATTCTTAGCCGACTGCAAGGTGTCTGCTCCACCGGTCCCCGAAACATTTGCAAAATCCAAACTTGTCTCGTCCGTCAGAACGGAAATCACATTTGATGCGCCGGTGCTAGTGCCAGTCAGCGTGAGCCGGTAGGACGGGGTCGATTCGGTTCCGGTATTGATGATGGAGGCGGTAACGCCGGCCCCGAGGTCGTTGATGGCGGTCCGCAAGTCCTCGAGCGTCGCGTCGGCTCCGAGTTTGATGGTCTGATCAGCGCCGGTTCCGACTTTGAAGGTAAAGCCGGCGGACGAGCCGGCTACGATGTCTGTGGTGGTGGAGCTGACCGCCTTCGCGGCTTTGTTGGTAATCTGGTGCGATTGTGCGAGCTGGGTGACTTGAATGGAGTAACTGCCGGAACCTGCCGTCGTGGTCGAGGTGGCGGTCAAGATGTCTTCATTGCTGACCGACGCCTTGTTCTGATCGAAACTGCTGGAGAGGCGCAGCTTGTCGGCAGCGCTCTGAAATGCCAGAAGTTTCGTTCCCAAAACCGTATAGTCATCCAGCTTCGACTGGAGATTCTGCTTCTTCTGGTTAAGGGCATCGATCGGCTGGCGTTGGATTTGGGCCAACTGGGTGACCACTTGGCCGAAATCCACGCCATTGCCTAATCCGCCGAAGCTGATCGCCGCCATGACATCCCTTTCATGTCGTCTCGGGATCTAAGCTTTTTGGTGCAGCAGCAATCCCGTGGGTTGCTCGAGGCTCTTCGCCATATCGAGCACCTCTTTCGGTGGAATCTGGCGAATGACTTCGCCCGAATCCCCGTTCACGACCTTGACGACTACCCGGTCGGTATCCTGATCAACCGAAAATTCCAACCGAGGATCCGCCTTCTGGAACACCTCGCGCACCCGCGACAGTGCCTGCTGCAGATCCTTATCCGAAATATGTTCTGCCTGAGCTTCACCGCTTTCCGTTGATGGGTCTTTCTGTTCGCCGATACGTTGCGGAGTCGCCTGGCTCACCTGGCCTGCCGTGGCCAGAAGGTCTTTCTGACTAGAGACTTCGTGTAGCATGAGAGCCTCCATTGACCGAGGGCGGCCCTCTTAGAGAGAGCCGCCCTACGGAGGTTGACCTTACCTTACCGCAACAGCGCCAGGGCCTGCTGTGGCAACGAGTTGGCTTGAGCCAGCACTGCGATACCAGACTGGGTCAGAATCTGGTTCTTGGTGAACTGCGACGTCTCGTACGCGATGTCCGCATCGCGGATCCGAGAATCTGCCGCGGTGAAGTTCTCCGACGTCACCTGCAGGTTCTGAATCGCGACGTCGAACCGGCTCTGGATGGAACCGTATTCGGCGCGGGCGGTCGCGACGGTGCTGATGGCGCCGTCGATCGTCGCCAACACGGACTGGGCAGCCGCCGACGAAGAAATCGAGGCGCCGGTCAAGCCCACCGAGGCGACATCAAGGTCGTCGAGATTCAGGGACAATGAGTTGTCCGCACCGCTCTTGAATCCGACGAACACCGAGAAGGTGTTGTTCGAACCGCTCAACAACGCCTGGCCGTTGAATTCGGTCACGCTCGCGATCCGGTCGATTTCCGAACGCAAGGCGACGAATTCCTGGTCCAGATAGGAACGCTCGGTCGTGCCGACCGTACCGCTGGCGGCCTGGGTCGCCAATTCACGCATGCGCGACAACAAGCTGCCGATAGACGAGGCCGCGCCGTCCGCGATCTGCGTCAAGCTGATGCCGTCGTTGGCGTTCCGGTTGGCTTGGTTGATGCTGCGAATGTGGGCGCGCAACGTTTCTGACACGCCCAATCCGGCGGCATCGTCTGAAGCACGCGTGATCCGCAGGCCTGAAGACAAGTGCTCAACCGACTTCGCCAATTGCCCGTTGTTCACAGTCAGGTTGCGTTGAGCTGCGAGTGACGCCAGGTTGGTATTGACTACTAATCCCATGACTTACTTCCTCCTGAAGCTGCTGCACTGGATTCCCTGCATCATCAGCGTCCGTGCCGATGATTTGGTGCGGCTCCCGATCGAAGAGTGGCCACATCCCCGCCGTCTTCCACACCATCCTCTGGGGCTCTTATCGGCATCCCCCGGTCAGACTTAAGCGGGATTGCGCACCTCCGTGCGTGGGATCATTCACCCACTGCGCGGCAGTGGACAGGAGCCTGCAGCAACCGACATCAAGCAGCCACATCGTGCTCAATTAAGCGCGGCAATAATTCGTATTCCAGCAGATCGGCCATCCGGATGGCATCCACGCAGGACCGCGCCTCCAGCACTTCCCGAATCCAAGGAGCCAGCCGGGACGAATCATAACCGTGCACGCCTTGCGCCCGCCCGGTTTCCAAAAGCTCCGCATAATCAGCCAACCGGCCCAACCAGGAATCGATCGAGGCGACGCCGCCCAGACCGCTTCTCAAGGAAGACACCAATGAGGTTCCGTCCCGATGGAGTTGGAGTGCATAGGCATCGATCGCGGTCTTCGCTTCCACGACGATGTCGTGGAGCGAACGCGAGCGGGCTTCAATCGTCCCGAGTTCCTTCACCTGCCTTTCCAACAAGGCCGGAACCAAGTCACGATCCGTCACGGGTTTTCCACCGATGGTCAATGACACCACCATTCGTTTGTCCCGATCCACACGGTCGCTGAGTTCGCCGAGCGCCTCCATCACGGTTCGATCATCGGCCACCTGCCAACGTTCTTGATCCAGGACGATTTCCATGACGTTCTCCTTTCGAGGTTAGGCGGAACGCGCCAGATCGAACCGGTCTTTCGAGCCGATGCAGCCTGCCGCAACCGCACGAAGCCGTGTCTGCCATCGTTGATAGGTGGCCGTGCGAGAATGGGCCATGCCGGTCAACCCGTCACCGTCATCGGCATGGAGATCGCGCAGGAGCGCCGCGGCCAACGGGCCCGTCGCATAGCTCTGCTTGCTCATCGCGAGGGCCTGGGACCGCAACGTTCCCTCGGTCAGTTGCGCCTGCTGCAACAGGCGCGCAGGAAGCGGCCGCTGGCGGCTGAGCCGAGCCAATTCGCCGGCCTGCGCCACGAGTTGCGCGGCGAGCGGAGTCAGGCCGTTCAGAAGTCCCCGCAACATCCGGATGTCGGGTGGGTCTCCCGGCGGTGCGGCAACCTTGCTCTCCTGCCCTGAAAATTGCCGGTACCAGAAGCGTCGCCAAAATCGTCCATACCAGGCCGTCATCGGTTCTTCAATGCCGGCGTGCAAACGATACCCTCCAAGTCCATCCTCATCCGCACAGGACTCGTAGACTCGCACGCCGGTCCAATGCGCAGGCCGATCGGCCTTGCCGAGGAGATACCGGCACAGTTCGGCCACTTGCCCGGGCACGACCTGGTCCTTGCACGCATGGTGAAAACAGACCTGATCAAAACCGCATGGCCCGCAGGCTATGTCCGGTTGCACCACCCAATGCCCCGGTCCGTAGGGGCCGGTCTCCCGGAAATCGACATGCCCTACTGAGAGGTTGACGACCGGAGTACCGGCCGCCACCGCGAGATGCATCGGACCGGTGTCGTTGCTCAATAACAGGCGACAGCGTGAAAGGAGGGCCGCCAATTGGGGGAGGCTTGTTCGCCCCTGCGCGTTACACAAGGGAGCGATGCCCCCGGCCTGACGGTAGGCACGCTGCGCCGTCTCGATCGCCTCACGTTCCTCCTGAGTCCCGATGAACAGCAGCCCGACGGGAGTCCCCTTGGTGATCGACGCCAATGTCTGACCGAAGGACTCGGCTCGCCAGGCTTTCATCGGATCGCTGGCGCCGACTTGCACGGCGATCCAGTCGACGGCCTGGCCATCGGCCTGGGCAAGGAACCGCCCACTCCAATCCATCGCATCGGCAGGGACCGTGAGCGACAGCGGCGCGAAGGCTCCGATACCGCTTCCTCCCAGCGCATAGATGTCGACCAGATTGAAATGATTCACCCGCCGATGGTGATGCATATCGGTTAAATACGCCATCCAGGGATTGTGGATGGCCACGTCGCCATCCTTGGCCGCCGCCACTCCGCGGATTTCCCGTGCGCCGACATAGGAGGCGAGCAAGCCGGAACGGTGGTTGAAGGTGAGGTTCACGACGCGGTCATATCCGGCCTCAACCAACGGAGCTGCCCACGTCGTCATGTCACGATACAAACTCACGACGTCCAACGCCTGCGCCCGGCTTTCATCCATCAGACGATGGAAATCGTAGCTCACCACGCGGCGAAGATGGGGCAACATGGCCGCCACCGGCGCAAATCGATCATCGACAACCAGGTCCACGGCGGTCTCAGGCTGCTCCTGCTGCAGACGGTGCAGCAACGCTCCCATCTGAACCAGATCACCCATTCGAGTAATGTTGATCAGGAGGACTTGCCGCTTCATAACAGATCCCGCGTTTCGCTACGGTATTCATCCAACATCAAGACCATCAATTCCTCACGCTTCAAGGACGCCCCCGGTCCCTTTGCCCGGATGCTCGACGCCACATCCTTCAGTTCGACCCGCTGCCCTGGTGCAAACCCAGCCAGCAGCCGTTGCAGCTCGGGCACGTCGCCGGAGCGATCGATCAACGCAGCCTGCTGACGATCTCCCCGCAGCACGGCCCCTACCCGATCCGGATGCGCGACCCCGACCTGCGCCAACAGTTCGGACATGCGATGCACGTAAGTGTGCTCCGCCGATACACGCGCCTTGGCCCGCGCCGCCATGGCAGTCCTGGCCGCATCGTCCAATAGCCACTTGGGAACCATGCCCGGTACCTCGCGAAACTCACGGAACGACGACACTTCCTCCGATGAGAACACGTCGTCGAGCAAGGAACGATGGTCCACCAGTTGAAACGCACCGCAGGCCGCTAATTCGAATGTCCGCGGGTTCACGAAATCGGCCTGAGGATCCAAGCCAAGTCCGGTGGTTGAGTGCAGATTCACATTGATCCTGGTGGCATTGAAGACCTTCATGCAGGTCTCCGTATCAATGCGTGCACCGCCGAGTTGTAACGCCGGCAACAAGTCCGTGGCCCCGTCCCATTCATTGCCCCAAATCTTGAAGGACCAGGGATGGCCGATCAGCGACGGCAACAGCTGCCGCCGATTGGCATAGCCCGCTCCGACGAAGGCCACGTCGGCCCCATACCGTTGCCGCTCCGCCTCCGTCAACTCGAGCGGACGGTGGACCGACGGATCAGCCGCCATCGGCAGGTAATGGACCTGACGGGCACCGGCCTGCCGAAGGGCTTCCTGGCATCGCTCTTTCTGAATGACGAACCAGAATTCGTAGCCGGCCGCCATTTGTTGCCAATAGGTCAGGTGGCGATAGTTCTCGACGAACCACATTGCGGTCAGGAATTTCTTCTTTCGCAAGTGCTGCAATACCGGCAAGGTGAGAGGCGCCTGGGCCAGCGAGAGCACAAGGTCCGGCGGAGAATCGGCCAACGACGCCATCGTGTACTGGCTCAGCACCTCCGCAAAGCGGCTCTGCAGCAGTTGCCGGTTGCGGGCGTCCTTCAGCCCCCCCATCGTCTCGTAGCTGCGGGCGTGGACACTGTGATCGATCCACTGCACTTTGTGTCCCAAGCTCTCGAGCGCACGTCTGACGTAACCGGCAATCGGCAGGGAACCGCCGTAGATCGGCCCGACGACGGCGATCGTCAATTGTCCGCCCTGCTTGCGCGCCGCCATGCTCGTGAGTGCTTTACCGAAGCGCTCGAGCCAATCCGCCTCCGGCTGGGCGGCCGGCCCGTAGCTCAACATCCGGATTGGCCTATTTTCCTGCAACAGCTTCTCGACCGAGGCTTCCGGTGAGCCCGCACACCACAGGAGTGCCTCTCCCCACGATCCCAGGGGGCGCACAGTCAACGCATCCCGCAGCTCAGCGACACTTGGCACCGCCACTGCAATTCTTTGGTCCGGCGGCAACACACGTCGAAGCGCCTCGACGTGGTACAGCAAGCCGACGCCGGCCACGACGATCAGCTCTCGTTCTTTGCACGAAGCTGCCTGAGCTTGAGCCCAGGTCTCCGCCTCTCGCACCGGATCGTAGGCGCTATGGAGCCATCGCCCTCCCCGCTTGGCGGACGCCACTCCGCTTCGCGCATCGAGGATCTCCAAGACGCTTCCTTCCCCACTTTTCATCCTTGCGACCAGCTCCGGATTGCCGGCGGTCACCACGGCGCAGTTCCGCTCGAACAGCGTCATACCGCTATCTTCTCCTCAACCCAAGGACAGAGCGACCGCCAGATCGACTCTCGCATCCCGGCGGCTCGTTCGCTCTCCGCATCATGCGTGTACAACGCACCCCACTCATCCATATGACTTTTCCAGAGCGTCCATCCTCGCTCCGGCGCTCCGGATCGGCCGGCCAACAATTCGACGCTGGCGTCCCATGGCCAGGACGCGGGGTGCTCCGTCGTATCGTGCTGAAAAACCCAATGCCCGTCCCCGTACGGCCCGGTCTCATGCACACGCGCCCGCGCGAAATAAAACCCTAAGGCTCTTGCCCCAACGGCCGTCCCCACGTGCAAGGGACCGGTATCGGCCCCCACCACCCAGCTGCAACGGGATAACAGTTCCATCAATTGCGGCAGGGTTGTCCGGCCCGTCGCATCCCAAACTCGTCCTTGCGATAAGGATGAGAGCCCTTCCACAACGGCTCGACCGACCTCCCGCTCCGCTCCGCTCCCAACCAGGAGCAGATGCGCCTCGGGCAAATGCGTCAGGTAGGCCTGGGCCCAGTTCCCCCAGTCGCCCGCACTCAGACAGCGTTCCCTGTCTCCAGCCCCAACGGCTAACGCGCACCACAACCCCCTTGCCTTGCCAACCCCCTCGAGGTCATGAGGCAATCGTTCCGCCCCGCGAGTCAGACGCGGCGCACGTCCGAGTGGTTTGACACCGCACAATCCACACCAGGCATCAGCCAAGTGAATCCGATTCCCGCTGCGATCCTTGGCCACGCTTCGAAGATACTCGCCCCAAAGCGACAGCGACGGATCAAGGGGTCCGGCCGCCCCTGCCCCCACGACCCGTCCGCCGTACAAATGGGCTGCGATGATGCTTCGCGAGTGCTGGTTGAGGTTATAGACCACCTCGTAAGGCGCAACCCCCTCGGTCGATAGCTGTGCCTGTACCGAACGCAATGCCAGCCCGGGCTCATCGGTCCATTGCTCGGCCAGTCCGCGCCACTGTCCGCCGTCCCAACCCAATACGCGCCGCACACCGGGATACTGGCCCAGCACTGATACCAGCGGACTGGCACAGAGCACATCGAGCTCCCGCGTCGGATAGGCCTGACGCAGGGCATCGATCGCCGGGACCGATTGGATGAGATCTCCCAGCCGAGCCAGTTGCACGACCAACGCACGCGAGTGCAAGACCTCCGCGCTAGGCGACATGTCCGATCGCGGCCCCTTGCTCCGCATCCCTGAGCTGTTTCTCCAAATCCTCAAGGCCTTCCAGACTTGAATCCAATAGCCTGATCCGATCACATTCTGCCCGCGCATCGACCACCCGTCCCAACCGGAGCAATACCCCCGCCCAGGCAAAACGCATGGCCAGATTCGCGGGATTTCGAGAAACAAATGTCTTCAGCCTAAGCTCGAGTGCACTCCACTGAGCAAGCGGTGTCCCGCAGCGCAACAGCCAATGGAGACATTCCTCGTCGTCGGGATATGCCTCGCAGAGGGGTCGCACCGTCTCCCAGCCGGCTTCAAAGCGATCTTCCCCTACGGCCGCCATCACTATCCCCAATCCTGCCTTGCGGTCATCGGCACCATAGCGACGAGCGGCAGCGAACGCCGCACCCGCATCGGCATAGGCCTGACGCTGCATGGCCATCACGCCCCGGAGCAGCCACCCTTCACCATGATCGGGATGGTTGGCGAGCAAGATGCTCAATTGTCGTTCGGCTTCCGCCACGTCACCGCCCCCGATTGCCGCCTTGGCCAAAACAATCCGGCCGCGGTCGTCCTCTTCCGACAGCAACACCTTTTGCCAGAACGCAGGCGAAAGATCCGGACGGCCTACGCCCACGCAGAGCAGCGTCGCCCAACGCAAAATCCATACGTCCGCCGGCCACTCATCCGGTTGCTTCAAGCAAGCCACGACTGCCTCGCGATCTTGCCGTTGGGCCACCCGTTGCACTTCTGCCACGATCATCCGATCGCGTCGCATCCGTTCGGATGTGATCGGCTCAAGCCGGTATGTCAACTTGCCGTCCTTCGCGATCGTATGGAAGGCATAGCCGTCTTCGAAATGAATCAAATCCTCATCCGGCAGCCACCAACAATGCCCCCAACGTTCGAGCAGCCTGCGGCTGTTTTCCTTTTCGTGCGCCTTCCGCCCCGGCGTACGACTTTCCAAATGGTACAGCACGCTCTTAGGCTGATAGACGATCTTCCAGTCCTGCTGGCCGATCTGTAGACACAGGTCGACGTCCTCAAACCCGTTTCGATAGCCCTCGTCGAAGCCCCCGACTGAGAAGAACACTTCCCGCCGCACCAGCATGCATGCGGCGGTCACGCACTTGAATTCACGCCGATGACAGGCCCCCGGAAGATTCGCATCCCGCCCCGCATAAATGTGGTACGGGAGGTATTGTTCGCGTGAGAACGCCACACCGGCATGCTGAATGGTCCCGTCTTCGTACAGCAATTTGCTGCCTACCACCGCGACATCCGGATGGGTTTGCACCTCCTCGACCAAGGCAGAAAGCCACCCCTTCAACGGAATCGTATCGTTGTTCAAGAACACCAGGAACTCCCCCCGAGCCGCCTTGGCGCCCTGGTTGCAGGCCTTGGAAAATCCCAGGTTCTCCTCATTGCGGATGATGTGCACATCCCCGCTCAATTGCCCGAGAAACGCAGGGGTTCCGTCGGTCGAACCGTTGTCGACGATGATCACTTCATAGTCGACCTCGTCGGTGACTTCGGCTAAGGCCGTCACGCACTGCTGCGTCAGTTCGACCTTATTCCACACCGGAATGATGATGGAGCACACATACGTTCTGTCTTTACCCTCAGTGGCCTCCCGCAATGCCTGCAACGATTGCGCTTGCAGCTCGCACACCCCGGGGATCGCTTTGGAGATGTCCCGGTATTTTCGATAGATGATTTCGGCGGTCCGCAAGAAATCTTTCCGGTTTCGACTGGTGGTGGAGCTGCCGTCCGTTCGCCAGGTAAATTCGCATGTCGTCTGTTTGATGTGCGCGAAAGCGAATCGGCGCGACAAGCGAATCCAGAGATCCCAATCCTCATGGGAGCTGAGCGACTCGTCGAAGTAGCCCACCTCATCGAGGCAGGCGCGTTCGTGGACGACGGAAAGTATCGGGAAATAGTTGGTGATCAGCAGTTGTTGCGCATTGAAGTCACTGGAATAGGGTACGTCTCGGCCCACCTCTCTGTACTGCTCGCCTTCCTTCACCTGGGTCACACGCCAGGCATCGCTATAGGCGACCCGGTAGTCATGCGTTTCGAGAAAGCCGACCAGGGTTTCCAGGTGATGAGGGAGAAAGCGATCATCATCGTCCAGGTAGGCGATGTATTTTCCTCTCGCGACTTTGAGTCCATGGTTGCGTGTCGCCGACCGCTCGAGGTTCGTTCCGTGTCTGATGTATGTAATTGCTCGAGAGCCGCTACAGGCCGCCAGCAGGGGTTCGACTTCGCTCCCGGCATCGTTGACCACGATGATTTCGAAGTCCTGCAAAGTCTGGGCAAGCACGCTCTTCACGGCTTCCATCAGTTGCTGAGGACGATTGACCGTCGGAATGATCACGGAGACCAGCGGTGTACTGGCCTGAACGGGCTTAAGGGGCGGCATCGAAGCAGGGCGACGACTCTCGGCTTTCGATGGACCTTGCGTGACGGGCGCCTGGCGAACCGGCTCCGCCGGAGTCGATGCCGAAGCCCGTTTCACCGATTGGATCCCGGCGACCAACCGACCGTAGTAATGCCGATTGATCTCCAACTGCGCCGGGGGATCCATCCGTCGAAGCAATTCGCTGTCCTCGGGGTCTTCGCTCATGAACATAAAGGCCTTGGGAAGGGTCTTCGCCCCCTGAACAAGCTGTTTCAGCAGTGACCGGTTCTCCTGAGCCGGCGGAGCTTGATCGAATCGGACGTTGCGCGTCTTCAACCATCGTTCCGCCTTCTCGGGGCTCCCCATCAATGCCAGCACAACCGCAATATTGTTGACGGCTTCAATCCCATCCGGACGATGCTCCAATGCCCGCTGCCATTCGAGGATGGCCTGCTGCGGAACCGGAATATTCGCCATGGCAAGGAGCAACCCGAAATGAAGGTATGCACTGTACAACGCTGCAGACTTGTCGCTGCACGCATCCAGCTCCGGGTACAGGTCATGGATGGTCACACGCTCGCGCATCATGCCCAGCAGTTTGACGGTCTCGGGAAGCGTCTTGCTGGCCTTCCCCGTCGAGACCCCTTGGTCATGGACCCGGTACTGGACGAGCTTTTTGTCGATGTAGGCAAACCGCAAAAACCGCGCCGCCTTGAGCCAGAACTGATAGTCCGGGCAAAACCCTGTTTCAAACCCACCCAGCCGTTCGATGGCATCCCTGCGCAGTAAGACCGTCGGATGAGCCACGATGTTCTTCTTGAACAGGGTGCGCAACAAACTCCGTGAAGTAAAACATTTGGATTCGGCAAACCCAAAATCAGACGGTAAGCGGCGTCCTGAGGCATCGATGTGCATACCGTCCGAGAACACCAAGTCGATGGTCGGATCCGCCTCGATCGCCGCCAGCTGCACGGACAACTTCTCCGGCATGAAATTGTCGTCGGCCCCGATGAACGCAACGTACTCACCCCGCACATACTCCATGCACGTATTCAGGAGCAGATCGAAATACCGTCCCGATTGCGCGATGTTCGTGTGGTAGATGTATCGGATTCGGGGGTCGTGGCTGTGACGCATCGCGATGTTGCGCGTCCCATCCGTAGACCCGTCGTCGAATAGAATTAACTCCCAATCCGCGTAGTCCAGATTCAGGACTGATCGGATCGTTTCATCCAGATAGCGTTCGCCGTTGAGGACCGTGCAAATGATCGACACCTTGGGCTCGTGCTCGGCATCAGCCGGCAACGGTTGCGACACAGGGGCGCCATCCGTCGATCGCAACACTTGCTTGCCCGGCGGCAACCGGCGATTCATCCCCTCGAACAGCTGCTCAAACCGGTGCGTCCAGGTATGGTCCTTGAGAACACGTGCGCGCCCGGCTTGCGCGATGCGCTCCCGTTCCTCGTCGTGGACAAGGTAATATCGGATCTTCTCAAGCAGTTCGGTCTGGTCCCGATACAGCTCGATCTCCCGGCCCAACGCGAAATAATCTGCCAGTCTGGCATCATAGGTACTGAGCTGAAACACGCCGGCCGAGGCATACTCAAAAATCCTCCCCTTGATCTGCAACGCCTTGGCATCGGAGGTCCAGGACATGCCCAACACAATACGGCTGGCTGCGAACACGTTGAGGACTTCGTTCTGTGGAAGGAAGCCACCCGAGCACTCTCGCAAGGCCGGAACCCGCTCCCACCCTTGTCCCCACACATGGATGGACAGTCCCTGCTCCTTCAACCACGTCACCAGCTCGGGACGGCCTTGATAGGCCTGACCGACGAAGGTCACGTCGTACTGCTTCGCCACCCCGACGATAGGGTGGAACAGTTTGGGATTCGCGGCATACTGGCTGAATATGACGTTCGTGAAACCGGCTTTGGTATAGACCGGCACGGCCTGGCTGGCCGTCGTCACGCCGAAGTTGTATGGGGCCACAACGCTCAAGGAGTGTGTCAACCGCCAGTCGTCGTCGCTGAAAAATGCGACCGCAAGCGTGGAGGTCTTCGCCGAGATGTATTGCACCGTCTCGGGAGACAGCTCGTCTTCGCACACCATGTGGAAGAACAGCTCCGGCTTCTCCCGATCCACGATGTCCCGCACCATCCTTGCAAATCCGTCTTTCCCCCGCTGCGCCAGCTCGGCGCGAAAATCGACGTCGATGATGTCGTGCCCCATTTCAAGGAGGGGTGCACGCATATTGTGGTAGGCGTAGGAACCCTCGCCGTTCGGCTGATTGCACGCCGGCCCGCAAAACACGATTTTCATATCAACCTCGCACCGCGCTCGTCGCAACCATTGCAAGCCGAACCTGACGCACGACCTCGTCCTGTTCGTCCACCGTCATTCCGGGATAGAGGGGCAGGATCACCGAACGATCCTGTGCTGCCTCGCTCCTCTCCAGCAAGCTTCCCGGCCGCCAAGGCTCCTTCGCATAAGCCGGTTCGCGGTGCGCACACATGATGCCCCGCCGTGTTGCGATACCGGCATCCAACAGAGCCTGCATCGTCTCCCGTTGTCCGCATTCCGTTGGAAGTCCTACACAGAAACTTTGCCAATTGCTCCGCGCCCAGGCCGGCTCCACCGGCAGGTGCAGCCCCGACTGCGACAAACGGTCGAGATACCGAGCCGCGATGGCGCGCCGTTGCGCCACGATCTGCGGCAAGCGCCTCAGCTGCGCGCGACCGACTGCGGCCTGCAGATCCGTCATCCGATAGTTGTAGCCAAGCTCGTCATAGTCCTCGAAGAGGACCCTGTTCGCTTCATGCCGCTGACGGTCGTTGACCGTCATCCCGTGTTGACGCCAGAGCCTGAAGCGGCGGTCATACTCCGCATTGGCAGTCGTCAGCATGCCGCCCTCTCCCGCCGTGATGACCTTGCGAGGATGGAATGAGAAGCAGGCGATGTCCCCGTGAGGGCGTCCGATCCGCTGCCAGCCGCCGTCGATCAGGATTTCGCTGCCGATTGCGCAGGCAGCGTCCTCGATGAGGGGAATTCCCTGTGCCCGTACGATCGGGAGCAGGGCGTTGAGATCGCAGGGCATCCCGATCTGATGCACGCACAGGACTGCCTTCGTTCGAGGCGTGATCGCGCGAGCCACCAGGTCCGGGTCGATGTTGCAACTGTCCGACGCAATGTCCACGAAGACCGGGACGGCGCCGCAATAGCGAATGCTGTTAGCCGTAGCGATAAACGAATGGCTGACCGTGATCACTTCGTCGCCGGGGCCGATGTTGAGGGCCCGGAGCGCCAAATGGAGTGCCGTGGTGCAGTTCGACACGGCGCAGGCATGGGGCGCGCCGACCGCCGCCGCAAACTCCTGCTCGAACGCCGCGACCTGCGGCCCTTGGGTCAACCAGCAAGAGTCCAAGACCGCCTCGACGGCAGCCCGTTCCTCCGGTCCCATCATCACCTTTGTCAGGGGAATCGCCATGATGTATGCCTCGCCTCTCGTCCTCGGGAGGCTCAGGCCGCCCGTTTCCCTGCTTGCCGGATGAACTCATCGATACAACCGACGAGATAGTCTTCTTGCGTTGCGGTCAGGTCGGCATGGTTTCCAAGCATGACCCCGTTACGGTGGACCAGATCGGCCTGCGTCAATGGGCCGACGATCTTATGCAGCACATGTCGCATGACCGGCTGTCTGGCAAGATTGGACCCGACGATCGGCCGGGTCTCGATCCGCCGCGACTCGAGAAAGGACTGCAAGGCCTGACGGGTGAACGGCGCATCCGGTCGCACCACCAGAGACAAACCGAACGCCGAATGACTGTGCCCGGGCAGCTCTCCTTGAAACGCCAGCCAGGATTCAAACGGTCTGAGCCTGGCCAACAGCCGGCGGCGGATGGCCTGCCGCTTCTCTACGAAATCCGACAGCTTGTGCAATTGGACCCGACCGATCGCCGCATTGATGTCGGTGGGCCGCACGTTGTAGCCGGTCGTGACAAACAGCCACCGAGGATCGATATCCGGGTGAGCCGCGGACCAGGCCGCGGCGTCGCTGCGGCCGCGGATCCAACCATGGGCCCGCTGGGAAACCAGGAGATCATGCCAGGTGCGTCGATCCGCGCCGCACACCATCCCCCCTTCCACGCTGGTCATGTGGTGGGAATAGAAGAAACTGAATGACGACAGAGCCCCAAACGTGCCGACCCGCCGACCTTCGATCGCGGCGCCGTGGGCTTCACAACAATCCTCGAGCAAGAGCAAGTTGTGGCGGTCGGCCAGTTCCTGCAGCCGGGGCAGGTCACAAGGGTTGCCCAGGAGATGAATCGCCAGGATTGCGCGAGTGCGAGGCGTCAGAGCCTGCTCAACCTGTGCCGGGTCCAGGTTCAACGTGACCGGGTCGATGTCGACCAAGACCGGAACGCACCCCATCTGGACGATGGGAAACAATGACGTCGACCACCCCACCGCCGGCAGAATGACTTCATCTCCGGACCGAAGTTGATGCGGCCCGCCCGGAAAGGCGAGCGCGGCCAACATCAGCAAATTGGCCGACGAGCCGGAATTGACCATCAGTGAAAACGCCGCGGGGAGCCAGGAAGACCACTCGGCTTCGAAGGCGGCGGTCTGCGCCCCCATGGTCAGCCGGCCATCCAGCAGGACGTCGAGCGCTGCAATCAATTCTTCCGCAGCCAGTGTGGTCCTCGACAACGGCAGCCCGTCAGTCATGGGCGTATCGCTGGTCGCCGCGGCATGCTCCCTGACCAGGGCATGCAGGCGCCGGCGGATCGCCTTGGCCGACAAGCCATGATCCTGCTGACCCGAGAGATTTTCTTGGGGCAACAATCGTCGCATCACGCTGCCTTCGCCGGTTGACACGCGCGGTACCATTCGAACGTCCGGCGAAGTCCTTGCCGCAGGGGCACCTCAGCACGGAACCCCAGCAGTCGGCTGGCCTTGGTCGTATCACAGGCCCTGCGCGGCTGGCCGGCTGGTTTCGAGGCATCGAAACGGATGGACATGTTTCGTCCCGATTCCTCCACGACCATATGGGCCAATTCCGCCATCGACACTTCTTCGTCGCTCCCGATATTGATGGGAGCAGGGTCGGATGCATGTTCCGCCACCGCCATCAACCCGCGCGCAAAGTCGGTCACATACAAGAAGCTTCTTGTCGCGCTGCCGTCTCCCCAGACCGACAAGGGATTTTCCCCGGCTTCCACCCGCCGAATAAGCGCGGGAATCACATGGCTTGACGCCTGATCAAAGTTGTCCCGCGGACCATAGGCGTTGAAGGGACGCGCGACGCGCACGCAGAGCCCGTGCTCATCGGCATAGGCGGCGCCGACAAACTCCTCCATGCGCTTGGCCCATCCATACCCTTCGTTGGTGGGCTCAGGTCTGTCGCGAAACCCTTCTGCCTCGGGAGTGGGTACCGTGCAATGGCGGGGATAGACGCAGGCTGAACTGGTGACCAAGAACCGCTCGACCCGCTCGAGTCTGGCCGCCTCGATGACAGACAGGAAGGCCGTCATGTTGCCCCTGAAAATGGAGGCTGGATGATCCATGTTGTACTGGATCCCCCCGACCCTTGCAGCCAGATGCATGACGATCTGCTGGCCGTTCACGGCACGCCGGGCCGTCTCCACATCGGCCAAATCACCGACCACCGTCCGAACGTCCGATCGCACCGCTTCGAGGTACCGCCAACGCGTCGCCTCAGACGAGGCGGTCGAGGTCACTACCGCTCCTTCATGGACGAGCATTTCCACCAAGTGGCTGCCGATGAAGCCGTTACCACCCGTGACGAGCACTGTACGGCCCTGCCAGAATCCCATGGTGCTCCTGCGCTCCGTCCGCCTCGCAACCTACGCCGCCAATGATTCGATCGGCCGCATGCGCCGGCCCTCCGGCTCGTTCCGCATGGCTCGCACATCGGCATCGACCATAATCTTGACCAGTTCAGTGAACGTGACGCGAGGAGTCCAGCCGAGCTGACTTTTGGCCTTCGATGCGTCGGCGAGCAAATGAGTGACTTCGGTGGGACGGTAGTAGCGCGGATCCACCACCACATGTTCGCGCCAGTCCAATCCGACATGGTCGAACGCCGCCTGCACGAAATCCTTGACGGTTCGCACCTCCCCGGTGCCGATCACAAAGTCGTCGGGACGCTCCTGCTGCAGCATCAGCCACATGGCCTCGACGTAGTCGGGCGCATAGCCCCAATCACGCTTGGCATCCAGATTTCCAAGATAGAGCTTGTCCTGTTTGCCGGCCAGAATGGCAGCCACGCCCATCGTGATCTTCCGAGTCACGAAGGTGGGGCCGCGACGCGGACTCTCGTGATTGAACAGGATGCCGTTGCAGGCCCAGAGGTTGTAGCCTTCACGATAGTTGGCAGTCATCCAATAGGCATACAGTTTGGCCGCGGCATACGGGCTTCTGGGACGAAACGGGGTGAGTTCGCTCTGGGGAGCGGGTGAATCGCCATAGAGTTCGGAACTCGACGCCTGGTAGAACCGCGTGGTGATACCGCTGCGGCGAATCGCCTCAAGCAGCCGGGTGACGCCCATGCCGGTCACTTCACCGGTATATTCCGGCATATCAAAGCTGACCTTCACGTGGGATTGCGCGCCCAGGTTGTAGATCTCATCCGGGCGGATGTTGTACACGACATTCGCTAGTTGCTCGCTGTTGGCCAAATCCCCGTAATGCAGATGCAGCCGTGCGCCGGCCTCATGCGGATCCTGAAAGAGATGATCGATCCGGCCGGTGTTGAACGTGCTCGCCCGCCGCACGATCCCATGGACCTCGTAGCCCTTTCCAAGCAACAGCTCGGCGAGATAGGAACCGTCCTGCCCGGTGATGCCCGTGATGAGTGCCCGCTTCATGCCGCCCTCCTCTTCGCGTCCTGCTCCAGGGCCAAGGTCGCACGCCACCAGTCGACCAGTCGGCGCAAGCCCTGCTCCAACGAAGTTTGGGCCTTGAAACCCAGCATCCGAGCCGCCTTTTCCGTGGACGCCAAACGCCGCGGCACCGGGTTTACCGCTCGCGGCGGCCCGTGCTCCGGCCTGAGCGAACACCCCATGACACCCAGCAGCTGCCTGGCCAAGTCATTCAGGCTGGTCTCCACCTCGGTGGCGACGTTGAATACTTCGTCGGTGACCGACGACTTGGCTGCCAGCACGTTGGCGCGCGCGATGTCCTCGACATAGACGAAATCCATCGTTTGCGTGCCGTCGCCCAGAATGATCGGTGCCTGTCCTTGCGCGATGCGTTCCATCCAGCGGATCAGGACTTCGGTGTAGGCGCCGTACACGTCCATGCGCGGGCCATACACATTGAAGTAGCGCAGTGCGACGTACGGCAATCCATACATGTCGTTGAAGCTGCGCAACAGCCCCTCGTTGAAAGCTTTGGCCGCGCCGTACAACGTCCGGTTGTTGTACGGGTGGTGGTGTTCGGTCGTGGGAAACTCCTCGGCCAGTCCGTAGATCGACGCGGAAGAGGCCGCGACGACTTTCTTGACCCCTGCTTGCACCGCTGCTTCGAGGACATTGAACGTCCCGTCCGCCAGGACTTCGAGAGCCAGCCGTGGCTCCTTGGCGCATTGCGTGATCCGAATCGCCGCCTGATGAAATACGATCTCGATCCCCTTCATGGCCCGAGCGACCTGGTCCGTATTTCGGATGTCTCCCTCGATCAGCGTGACCTTGCCATGCTGCATGGCCCAGGCCAGATTCTCGCGACGTCCCCGCGAGAAATTATCGAGCACAACGATTTCTCCGACCCCTTCACGAACCAGGAGGTCCGCGATGTGGGAGCCGATCAAGCCGGCTCCTCCCGTGATGAGGATTCTTGTGCCCTTCATACGTTCTCCTTGGTCAGGCCGCGTTCCGTCCAATGGACGCGAGAGGGACGAGATTGCCCTGCGAACCGGTAGCCGGCATCGGAGGCGGAGCATCGGCCACCTTACGTTTGCCCATCACCGCATCCACGGCCAACTCAAATCCCCACTCCCAGCGCATGCCCATCCAATCGGTGCAGGGACCGCAGAGGTGGTGTGCGTCGGAGAACCGCTTCTCAAGGTGCGCCTTGCGCAGCCGCGCGTATTCCTCGCTGTGCCACAATTCCCGGATCGAGTGGGTCCCGACCATGCCGATGGCGGTTTTTTCCAGCCAGTCCACGACACAGAACCGAATCGAGCCGTCGCAACCGATCGTGATCCGCTTCCAGAGCTGCGGGCAGGGCCAGCGCTCCACACCCTTCATCTGATCCACCACCGTGCCCGGCTTGTCCGGTGTGAGGCCCAGGTTCGAGAGGTATCCGCGAACGATCACCCTGTCGACCAAGGGCGTCCAGTACTTCACGAACTCATCCACCTCGGCCTGGGTAATCTCCGGTTGCACGATGATGCTCAACATGATCTTCGTCTGAGCCTTCAAGCGATCGCGAAGATAGAGCAGCCGATGGATATTCGACCAGACCCGGTGATAGTCCGCCCCGACGCGAATGCGCTCGTAGGAGTCCTTCTTCGCCGCATCCAGACTGATGTCGATCAAATCGATGCCGATTTCCAGCAGCCGTTCCATCATGGTCTTGCGCGGATGCCGCTTCCCCTGCTCAATCGCCGGGTTGTCCAGCAACATGCCGTTGGTGGTCAGGCCGACCGGCTTGACGCCCTTTGCCTTGGCGTAGGCGGTCTGATCCAGGAACTGCGGATGGATCAGGGCCTCCCCGTCCGGCGAATACCGCAACAATGTGATCGGATATCGCGAGATCTCATCAATGGCCTTGGTGTAGATATCCCAATCCATATACGTGGCATGGTAATCCGGCCGATCCGGAAACCCTTGCCCTTGCGGGCAATGCACGCAACGCAGGTTACACACGTTGGTGTTCTCCAACGTGATGATGGAGGGGAAGTCCTCCGCTGCCGGCGTTGCAAAACTGTAGACGGGACTCGGTGTAGCCATGCTTGCGTCTCCTTTTCCACTCATCCTTTGGCAAACCGTTGCTGTGCGAAGTTTGTTTCGAACACGCCGAACGGCACGACGTAGTGCCACGGGTACTCGCGTTTGATCCCCTCCGGACCCAAGGCCTTGATGCGATCAGGCGATCCGAACATCTTGGTGAGGAAGTGATAGGGCCGATCAAGACTGCCCCACTGCCGTTTGTACTCATACACGCCGCAGCGCTTGTTGGCCGAGGACTGCCAGTTGTAGACGGTCAGCCCCTGTCCCCTGGCCCATTCCATGGAGTAATCGGTGTTCAGAAAATTGGGGGCGGCCTTTTCCCAGGCGCTGTCGAAGCTCAACATGAAGACGTCCATGACCCGGCGGTGGTAGACGTACAGCCCGCCGGATACGATGGTTCCATCCTTCTTGAGAAGCAGCAATTGCGCCTTCCCGCGCGGTACCAAGGTATGAAACAGCTGCTCGAACAAGCGCAACTCGAGGGGCGTCGCGCCGATCTCCTGATGGCGCTTCCGATGAATCTGATACCAGGCCGAGAGGTCCTCGTCCGACTTGCAGAAGCTGATGTCGAAGCCGGCCTTTCGTCCACGGTTGACGTTGTTGCGATGGCCATGGTTGCGGCGTACCGGTTGATCGAGCGGCACGTATTGCGTGAAGTTTTCAAAGACGAAATCGGGCTGGAGAGTCCGCTCGTACAGGGCCGAATCATCGGCGAACGGGTTCGTGATGACGCTCAGCGTCAGACAGCGGTGCTGCTCGGCCAAAGACAATGCCCGCTCGAGCAGGAGTCGATACACCTCGGCCTTGGTGGCGGGTTCAAGGCCAGGCCGGCACAAGATCCCCCCGAGCGGGCCCGGTTGCGGGACCGATGTGAGGATATTCCCGGCGCTCCCACGATACAGGTACAGCGGGAGTGCGCCGAGATCCCGATGCTCATCCGCGCAAAGCAGAAACAGCGGCTCATCCGGCCCCAGCGATCCGATGGCCTCACACCAGGCCATCGACTGTTGGATGCAGGCGTCCGGACACTCGTCGAAGAGCCGCTCATAGCGCTCGACCAGCGTGCGTTGACTCAGGTCGACATCAAAAACCTGCAGCATGGCCCTCCACCGACGTCTGTTCACGCACCAGGCTCGAGAGGGCCGCGCTCACCTGCGCGACCTGGCCTTCGGGCATCTCGGGGTACAACGGCAACGAGAGCACGGTTGCGGCCGCGGCCTCGGACTCCGGAAACTGACCGGCGCGATACCCCAACTCTGCGGCCCAAGGCTGAAGATGCACGGGCACCGGATAGTGAATGCCGGTCTGGATCCCCTTCGCTTGCAGCCCATCGATGATGGCCTGCCGCTCTTGCACACGAACGACATAGAGGTGGTATACGTGATCGCCGTACCCGGCCTTAGCCACATGCCCGATCGCACCGACCTTCAAGGAACGGTCATAGGCTGCAGCCAACTTCCGGCGCGCTGCAGTCCACCCTTCAAGCCGTCGCAACTTCACCCGCAACGCCGCTCCCTGCACCGCTTCCATGCGATAGTTGAACCCCAACAGCTCGTGGTCGTATTTCCGCTCCGCGCCCCAGTCACGAAGCATGCGCAGTTTCTTCACGTAAGCCGGGTTGGTGGTGGTGATGATGCCGCCCTCGCCGCAGGCACCGAGGTTCTTTCCGGGATAGAAACTGAAACAGCCGAGGTCGCCGATGCCCCCGACTCGACGCCCCTTGTATCTGGTCCCGTGGGCTTGAGCCGCATCCTCGATCACGGCCACTCCACGCGTTTTCGCAACCGCGAGAATGGGATCCAGGTCCGCAGCCTGACCGTAGAGGTGGACAGGAATGATCGCTTTGGTCTTCGGGGTCATGGCTCGTGCCAGAAGCGCCGGGTCCATGGTCAGCGTATCGGGCCGTACGTCGACGAATACCGGAATGGCGCCGGCATAACGAATCGCTGCCACGGTGGCCACGAATGTGAACGGGACCGTGATGACCTCGTCGCCCGGTTGGACTCCTGCCGCCAAGAGCGCGAGATGCAGGGCGCTGGTTCCAGAATTCACAGCCACGGCCTGGGAGACCTCGGCATATTCCGCAAACTCCCGTTCGAAGGCTGCGACCTCTTGCCCCAAGACATACTGTCCGCTCTCCAATACCTTCAGGACCGCTTGCTGCAACTCGCCCTGAACCGATCGATATTGGGCCGCCAGGTCGTTGAAGAGAATCATGCCGCCACCCGTA
>JAHBWI010000006.1 GCA_019637075.1 Nitrospiraceae bacterium
CGGATTCAGGTCGAAGAGCCGATCTACATTCGGCCGGCCGAACGCGTGACCTGGCTGTAAGTTAAGTCAGGGTCGCTTCACTGGGGGCGGAGTTCCTTCGGGGCTCCGCCCCCTTTCATTTAACGGATCGGAATATTCATCCTGATATGGAGTCTCCGTCCGAAGGCATCCGCCTTGAAGCGCCTGGCCTGTTTGGCCCTACCCCACGCACGCTTCATCAGTCTTTCGGCTCAGCATACCGTGCCATCTGCGCACTTGACGGACATTAGAGCCTCCAGTACAGTGATTGCGTGATTCAGTCTCTCCACAGCGACGACTCCTACACCGAGGTATCCCAAGCGTGACCGGCCGTCCGCAGCACTCTACACCATTTGCTGCACAGGCGATTCCCTTTGACGAGTACCTCGCATCGGGAAAGATCCCTGAGGGGTTAATTACCAGCGAGTACATCGGGGAGCAATTCGTCGAGCGACTCGTGCACTACGTCCTGAGCGTCCCGGCGGGCAGCTACACCATGGCGCAGCTCAGCAGGATTCTTGAGCAGCTCGATCCGCGCACGCAGGTATTTTTCTTCAAGCGACTCAAGGAAAACAGTCCGGAGAGCCTCAAAGACTTTGCCCCGCTGTACTACGGTTTTATGAACGAATTCCATTCCCTCCTGTTCACCTAACACCTGGGCAAACAAAAAAAGACCTTGTCGCCCGACTATTCTCAGGTATAATCAAGACACACTCTTATGAGCCAAGGAGAACTATGAATCCCACGCTGCAACGCGCCGTGACGAGCTTCTACAATCTGGTTTACGAAGCTCAAACGTTTGCCACGACGATGGCCCGAATCGACACCGCTGAACAAGAACACTATGCTGGGCGCATCGAGGGGTTGAACTGGGTCCTGGACCGTTGCCAGGAACTCGAGGATATGGATGCCAACATTACCCCGACGACGCTGCAGCGAGTGCTGACCGAGGTCAAATCGGATCTGGACCACGAGCTGTCGGTTCAACGCCGAGAAAAGGGTCGTCGAGCCGATGGACGGGAGGAAGCGCTGACGTTTGTCGCCGATTACCTCTCCAGCCTGATTACGGCCACCGAGATTGAATCCGCGAAGACCTCCGTTTAGCCGCCTTTTGCTTCCACACAAGGCTTCTGCTTGTATGGCCTCCTCCGAGGGTGATGATGGCCCGTGAATGGATCATCTTCGCTATCTGTCTCGGATTAGGAGGCCATATTGCGCTTGCCGTCGTGCTTCACGCGCCGGATCTCTGGCCTTGGAGCAAGGCATGGCTGTACGGACTCCTCTCCGGTCTAGCCCTCTACGTCGTCGTCCAAGTCGTTCGTTCCCTCTGGTGGTTCCGCCGCGGAGACGCGGATGGGGATCATGAACCGCAGTAAGGCAGCCGTCCCAGTCTAAATCGGCGATAGGCCACCTGTTGCGCGCCCACTCATGCCCCAGTACAATGTCGACATGAATCGACGCTCTACTCAACCAGGATGGCCTCCGCAATCGGCACGCCCCGGAACGGGCGTGGGACAGCGGACCCAGAAGCCGCAAGGCCAGTACGATTCGTTTAATGCCTCACTGCTGTACTGCGCGACTTGCCGGCAGGCCACACCAACCCGCCAGAGATTGCTGCTGGTCTTGCCCAGCGGGAATCTTTACGAGTACCTCTGCGCGCACTGCGGCACCTCCACCGGATCGAAAACGGAATCGTCCTCAGACGGCGGCATTCTGGCGCCATAACTACCCTGCAGATACGCCACCGCGATCGTTCGCACCACGGTTTCAGCCAAATCACACCCCTTCGAAGGAGTGCTCCTAGGCCTGCTATATCGGGCAAATCGCTTTCGAGAGCTGTGGAGGCAAGACGTGGGAAGGAAGGCGCTAAGAGACTTGCTCGAGCGGAATACCTTCGTCAATCAACATGACGGGGATGTCCTCACGAACCGGATAGAGGATTTTTCGATCGGCTCGAATGAGACCACCATCCAGGCGTTCTGTCACCGGCTTCTGTGCCTTGTTCTTCAGGGTCCCATGATCGATGGCGTTATTGAGCTTCTGAATCAATGCATCTTCAGCAAGCACAACCACCTGCTTCGTGTCCGGGCAACACAGAATCGCCAACAATTCCTTATCGAGGTTCACCGATTTGCGGCTGTCTTCGGCCATCATGCATCCTAGGAAAAGGTTACAAACCCGCTTTCCACTAGAATCGAAACATATTCCAAATACAATGGGAGATCAAGAAGATATCAAATGCATGTGACATTTGATATCTTACATCCATCAATACCCTCTCAAATGCGGAAACTCTCTGAGGCTGTATGGCAGCGCCCCACCAGATTCACCGCCTCTTCTTCGCTGGCTTGTTGATCCTCGTCCCCGCCTGGGGAACATTTCTGATCCTATCCGCAATGGTCCGAACCCTCGACGCGCTGCTTTCCGATCTCCTCAGTGCACAATTGCAGGCCTACATACCAGGACTGGGTTTGCTGTTGCTGCTGACTCTCGTCATGAGCATCGGGGCAATCGCTACCCATGTGCTGGGACAACGGCTCTTCGCCTGGACCGAGGCCACCATGGAGCGGATTCCCATTATCCGCAGCATCTACCTCACGCTCAAGGGAATGACCGACCTGCTGAATTACCGTTCCCGTTTTGGCAATAGTGCGGTGGTCGCATTTCCATTCCCACGGGACGGTCTCTGGGCCTTGGGATTCGTGATGGGACCGCCGCCAACCTCTCTGAACGCCGCCACCGGCACCGACCTCATGATGGTGTTCGTTCCGACCGCCATCCACCCGTTCACGGGATATCTCGCGCTGGTCCCGAAACCCCAACTGCATCTCCTCAATCTTCTTCCGGAGGAAGCGTTGAAGATGGAATTCTCGGCCGGACTCTATCGACCGCTCGCCGGATGGCTGACCACACCGCCCCGGTTGCCCTGATGTCCAAATCCGTGCAAATCATGATTCGACCGGCCACGGAACAGGACGTGGACCAGTTGACGGCATTCAGCGCCGCCATGGCGAATGAAACGGAGCACCGTGTACTGGATCGAGCTCGCTTGCGAGCGGGAACGCTTGCCGTGATCCAGCAGCCCGAACGTGGCAAATTTTATGTCGCCGAAGTGACGAACGGGACGCAGCCTCAAATTGTCGGGCAATTGCTGATTACCTTCGAATGGAGTGATTGGAGGAATGCCCAATTTTGGTGGATCCAAAGCGTATACGTTCGACCGGACTGGCGGAGACGAGGTGTATACCGGCAAATGCATGAACGAATTCATGAACTGGCTCGGAGTCAATCCGACGTCTGTGGGCTTAGGCTTTACGTCGAACGCAACAATCAGACAGCCCAAGCGGCATACCGCACTCTGAAAATGGTCCGGACTCCGTACGAAATTTGGGAGGTGGATTTTGCTCTCTAGCAATCGCCGGGCTAAATCTTCGAGGTCATTCTCAGTTGCCGGCATCCTGGTCGTGGCGATCCTGACTTCGAGCTGTGCGTTTGTCCGAGGCAACTACGATGATAATTTCAGCCGGGAAGATGTGGAGAACATCAAGGTTGGGACATCGACCAGGCAGGAGGTGGCCAGCCTCCTGGGAGCGCCGGAGCGGGTCATCGAAGTGCATGGTCAGGAAATCTTTCACTATTACAACTACACTCTCAAATCTGGCACGGTGTTGTTCTTTTCCCGCACCAATATCGTGGGCAACGATCTGTACGTCTTCTTCGGCCAGGACGGTATTGTCCAGCAGGTCTTGTTCGGGCGGCAAAAGCCCCCGCCCAAGCTCCAATTCTGGCCGTTTGGAGACTAGAGAGCGATGCCTTCGACGCGGCAGCTGCTACCAATCATTCTCTGTCTCTTAGCCATTCTCCTAGAAGGCTGTCCCTTAGCCTGGAGACGCGCGACGCTCAATGACATCATTCGTCCAGAAGATGTCGCGTTTATTGTTCCTGGAACGACAACGATTTCCGAAGTCGTCAAGTATTTGGGGGCGCCGGGCAGCATACGGTCGGTGGACAACCGCACCGTCGTTCGCTATCACTTCTTGGACACCAAGTACTTCACTATCAATATCACCAAACCGCTGCCGTTTATCTTCCCGGCTATACAACTCGTGCCCAGCGATCTCTACCAGCTGACATTCACCGGTGGTGGATCAGGCACGGAGGAACTCCAGGTGGAGTTTGATAGAGATTGGGTGGTTGTGTACTACGCCTTTGCTCACCATCAGCAGGCCAGCCGCTACATCCCCTGACCGGCGTCCCGTGCGCCCGTCCTGATATTCCATTCACCGGTTGCGTCATCGCTCGCGAGCGATGCGCCTCATTGCCGGAATATATCCTGGTCGCTATAATGCCGCCATGGATTCAGATTCCGCTGACCGTGTCCCCTCATCTGATCCCCTCGTTCGCTCTACCTCGTATATCCCGGCGGATCGCGACACCGATTTTCTCCAACGGGACGAGTTGCGTCCATTGCGGCTCGGGCTGGAACTGCTCAAACCTGAGCTTCTGCAAAAGGAACACGGCATCCGGTCCACGATCGTGGTATTCGGAAGTTCCCGTGTCGCCGAACCGGCTGTTGCACGGGAAGAACTGGAGCGAACGCAGCGCGAAGCCGCTGCCGAACCGCTAAACGAACATGCTCAACACCAGGCCGCTGTCGCAAGGCAACGAGCGACCCTGTCCCAATACTATGGCATGGCGCGCGAATTCGGACGATTGGTCTCTTCGGCCTGCCAGCTTGACGGCCAGTGCGACTACGTCATCGTCACCGGCGGCGGACCGGGCATTATGGAAGCCGCAAATCGCGGAGCCTCCGATGCCGGCGCCAAGTCGATCGGTCTTAACATCACCCTGCCGCACGAACAGTTCCCGAATCCTTACATCACGCCGGATCTGTGCTTTCAGTTTCGATATTTCGCCCTACGGAAGATGCACTTTCTCCTTCGCGCCAAGGCCCTGGTGGTATTTCCGGGAGGGTTCGGCACGCTTGACGAGTTATTCGAGACCTTGACGCTGCTCCAGACGGGAAAAGTCACGGGAGTCACAGTCGTTTTGATCGGCCGTACATTCTGGGAACGCCTCATCAATTGGCGGATGCTGGCCGAGAACGGCCTGATCGGTCCAAGCGACCTTTCTTTGTTCCATTTCGCAGAATCGGCCCAAGAAGCCTGGGATCTCATCAGCCGCAATCATGGAGGGCCGTCGCGATGAAACTCTCGTTTCACGGTGCCGCTCGGTCGGTAACCGGTAGCCGCCATCTCCTCGAATTCCCCGGCCACCGTTTACTCTTGGATTGCGGCCTGTTTCAGGGACGGCGCCAAGAGGCCGACAAACTAAATCGATACCTAGGATTCGATCCGCGATCGATTCAATCCGTTCTGCTCTCCCATGCCCATATCGACCACTCCGGCGCCCTGCCGGTCTTGGCCAAACACCAATTCACCGGGCGAGTTCACGTCACGAGAGCCAGTGCTGACCTGGCCGCAGTCATGCTGGAGGACTCCGCACGTCTGCAGGAAAACGACTGCGCCTATCTCAATCGCAAAGAGGGCCGTAGGGGCAAAGGGTGCCTCCATCCGTTCTATGATTCACGGGACGCCAAAGCCATCGTGCGCAGGTTTGAGGGCGCCCGCTATGGAGACACCGTCAAGATCGCACCGCGCTTGACCGCCTCCTTTCATGACGCCGGCCATATCCTTGGGTCCGCCGCGATCCGGGTCAAATACTCTACGAAAGGCAACAGCACGACCGTCCTCTTTTCAGGCGACCTTGGCCGCTCGAGAATGCCGATTCTCCGAGACCCCGAACCGCCGCCCAGTTGCGACATCTTGATAATCGAGTCCACCTACGGCGATCGACTGCACGAGGAAGTCGGCGAGACGTTGACGCAGAAGGCTCAACAGCTCGTCGCACATGCCAGGGCGCATAACAGCAAAATCATCGTCCCGGCCTTTGCCGTCGGTCGTACGCAGGATTTGGTCATGCGCATCAAGGACCTCGTCGCGCAGGGCCGAATCGACCCACTCCCTATCTATATTGACTCGCCGCTCGCATCGAAGGCCACCGAGGTGTTTCGGAAACACCCGGAATGCTACGACGAGGAAACCCTGCGGACCTTCACCTCGCAAGGCGATCCCTTCGCGGCACGCTTCATCCGATACGTGTCGTCAGTTGAAGAGAGCAAGCGCCTGAACACCCTCAAGGGTCCTTGTGTAATCATCGCCTCCTCCGGCATGTGCGAAGGCGGCCGCATTCTCCACCACCTCAAGCACACGATTCAGGACGAAGCCAACATCATCGCGATTGTCGGGTTTCAAGCGGAACATACCCTGGGCCGGCGGCTTGTCGAAGGATGGGACGTCGTGCCGATCTTTGGGATTCCCACACCTCGGCGTGCCCGGGTCGTCGTATTCAATGGCCTCTCGGCCCACGCCGATCGTAATGATCTGCTCGCCTATGTGCGCGCCATTTCACCGGCGCCCGCGAAGGTCTTTGTCGTCCACGGTGAAGAGAAGCAAGCGCTTTCGCTTGGCGCCGCCATTCAAACCGAACATCCGCGGATGGAGGTAATCGTGCCATCATCCGGACCGGTTTACGACATCTGACCCCGAGGCGCCGAAGCCATCCGATCGTTCATGGTTGATACCGAGGAGTGAATGCTCATGACACGTTGGTACGCAGCTGTCGCCTCTGTCTGCCTCAGCCTCCTGGGCACGCCCAACACAGGATGGTCCATCGAGGGGATCCCCGCTGAGTCGACGGCAGTGCGCGAGCGACTCCGAGCCCTCGGCATTACAGTCGGGCATCTGCCGACAGGCCCCCTCAACGCTATTACGGATGTGGCCGGTATCCGGGTGGGACACATCACCCTTCAGCGCGGAGAGGGGCCACTTCAACCGGGAATCGGACCCGTGCGCACAGGCGTGACCGTCGTCATCCCCCGTGAGGATGTCTGGCACAAGAAGGTGCCAGCCGGCTCGTTCGTTCTGAATGGGACGGGAGAAATGACAGGACTCGCCTGGGTTGCGGAATCCGGCTTCCTCGAATACCCGATTGCCTTGACCAACACCCTCAACGTCCCGCGAGTGGCTAACGGCGTCATGAGCTGGATGATCCGGCAATATCCTGAAATCGGCATTACCGACGATACGCTCACGCCCATCGTTGCCGAGTGTGACGACAGCCGTCTGAACGACATTCAAGGTCGCCACGTCTCGGAGGCCGACGTGATGCGCGCCCTCGATGAAGCGACGGCCGGCCAGGTACCAGAGGGAAGTGTGGGAGCCGGTACGGGCATGATTTCCTACGGCTTCAAAGGAGGCATCGGCACCTCTTCACGAAAACTGCTCTCTGCCGACGGGGGATACACCGTGGGTGTGCTGGTCAACGCAAACCATGGGCGGCGCCCGGAATTGGTGGTCGACGGGATCCCGGTGGGCCGGCGCTACGAAGAACCGGCAGGCCGGACAGGAGCCGCGCCGGCTCTCCCCCCCGCTCTGCTGTCATCGGATGGCCCACTCCTCTCCGGCAGTGCCGAGGGGTCCATCATTGTGATCATCGCCACTGATGCCCCCCTCGATAGCCGGCAGCTGACACGGCTGGCCAAACGAGCCGCGCTGGGCCTGGCACGGACGGGCGCCACGGCGCGGCATGGGAGCGGCGACTTCATGCTGGCATTCTCCACCGCAAACGTGATCCCGCATTATCCGAAAGATGCCACCTTCAACATGACTCACTTGGCCGATACCCATTTGAATCCTCTCATCACAGCCACGATTGAAGCGACCGAGGAGGCCGTGCTTAACGCGCTGACTTCCGCAACGACAACCGTGGGAAGGGACGGCCATCGCGCCGAAGCCATCTCCCTGTCCCGCCTCCGCTCGCTCCTCGGATCCGAGGCGACTCACTAGCCGCAAAGCCTTGATGCAGTGGCCTGATGGCCCCTCACGGTCGCTTGCTTTTGCCGGGCCTGGTCGCTATTCTCCTACCTCGATTTTGCCGGAGGACATGAGGAACCATGGCTGACTATCATATCGGGGGCGGTCTGAATCTCATGACGGCGCTCGACAAAACAGGAAAGTTTTCCGAGTTTCTCAAGGAGCGTATGGTTCGGGCCTTAGAGACTCAGGACCCCACGGAATTGCATTACCTCCTGGCACAGCTCGACGATTTCCATTCGTATATGTGGCGGTACTATAAGAAATTGGCGACAGACCGGCCGGAACGGATGAACCCCGGAGTCTAGACCTCTCCATCGCACCAGTATTCACAATTTGTCTGCGAGACACCGCCGTGATTGCCGCTTCACCATCCACTTTGCGCATCGCCTCTGCCTTGAGCCGACAGACCGAGCCTCACGCGATCGCTGAAGAGCTGATTCGCACCGTCCGCGGCCAACTTGGTTCAGCACGTATCGACTTGGCCTTCCTGTTCCTCTCCGCGCACCACGCCGGCGAGGCGCAGACCCTCTCCTTAGCCATCCGGCAAGCCTTGAATCCTCAGACCCTGGTCGGTTGTACCGGAGAAGGCGTGATTGCGACGACGCAGGAAGTCGAGCAGGGACCGGCTGCAACCCTCTGGGCGGCGCACCTGCCGGAGGTATCGCTGCATCCCGTCAGACTCGCGTTTTCGAGCGTGCACGATCAGTTTTCCCTGAAGGAATGGCCGGAAGAGCAGTTCGGGGGCGGGCAATCTCCGGTATTCCTCCTTTTTGCAGATCCCTTCTCCACACCCATGCAGGACGTGCTGTCCTTGACGGAAGAACGGTATCCCAGGGCACTGGCCCTCGGAGGGTTGGCTGGGGGAGGCAAGGATCTCGGGGAAAATCGCCTGCTCCTGAACGATGAGGTCTATTCTGACGGTCTGGTCGGCGTCGCGTTGGCCGGACGTGTCTCGATTCGCACGATCATCTCCCAAGGCTGCCGACCCATCGGTGATCGATTCATCGTGACGAAGTCAGACCACAATGTGATCCATGAACTGGGTGGCGAGCCCGCCCTCTCCTGCCTGGAGAAGGTCTTCGCCGAATTGAGTTCGTCCGAACGAACCCTTGCACAGCGGGCACTCCATATCGGGATCGCAATGGATGAACACCGTGCGGAATTCGGACGCGGTGATTTCCTGGTCCGCAATCTCATCGGGGCCGACCAACAGACCGGCGCCGTGGTCATCGGTGACGTGGTACAAGAGGGACAGACGGTACAGTTTCAGGTCCGCGATGCGGATTCAGCCGATGAGGATCTCCGGCAATTATTGGCCGCTTCTCCCACGAGCGATCGCAACGCTCCCGTAGGCGCCTTGCTTTTCAGCTGCTGTGGACGCGGCCGTGGACTATTCGGCCATGCGGACCACGACGCCGCCGCAATTCGCGAACAACTGGGACAGATTCCGGTCTCAGGATTTTTTGCCCAAGGTGAGGTCGGACCGGTCGGCGGCCGCAATTTCCTTCACGGCTATACGGCCAGCATCGCGATTTTTTCGGAACCCGGCCCCTGACGGCTGATCGAACACGGGGCCCCGGCTTAGACGGACAGGGCCCCGCGAGGAACAAGGAGACAGGCATGATCACTCGTTTCCGTTTCATTGCATGGGGTATGGCAGCCGTTCTATTGACGGCAGGAGGAGGCGCATCCATGGCACAGTCTGAATCAGGCGGTAGCAATGCGGAAGTCACCACCGATTCCGGTTTGAAATACGTTGATCTGGTAGTTGGAACAGGACGGGAAGCGGCCGTGGGCAATTTGGCCACAGTCCACTACACCGGATGGTTGACGAACGGAAAGAAGTTCGACAGTTCAGTCGACCGCCGAGAGCCATTCTCGTTCCCCCTGGGCGGCGGCAAGGTCATTCGCGGATGGGATGAGGGTGTGGTCGGCATGAAGGTGGGTGGAAAGCGAAAGCTCACGATCCCGCCTCAATTGGGGTACGGAGCCAGGGGAGCCGGGGGAGTCATTCCGCCGAACGCCACCTTGGTCTTCGATGTGGAGCTCTTGGAAGTCCGATAGGCCGGGACTACGATGAAACACACCGTCTTGATCGACGCCCATCGTGCCGCCCAAGCCAAGCTGGTCGACTTCGCCGGCTGGGAAATGCCGATCCAATACAGCGGAGTCCTCGACGAGTACCACACGGTCCGCGCCAAAGCCGGCTTGTTTGATGTGAGCCACATGGGCCGGATCAGCGTCACCGGCCCCGGATCATTGGCTTTCCTGCAATACGTTACGACGAACGACGTCGCCAAGGTCTCCCTCGGGCAGTCGCAATATTCAATGATCTGCGCGCCGGACGGAGGTATCAAGGACGACATTTTCATCTATCACGTCAAACCGTATGAGTTTCTCGTCTGCGTCAACGCCTCGAACCGCGAGAAAATCGTCGCCTGGCTGCGTGAGAAAGTTGCCCATGCCCAAGGCTGTCGGGTGCAAGACCGCTCGGCGGAATTGGCCCAGATCGCCATCCAAGGCCCTGCCTCTCGGGACATCCTCGCAGCCGCCGGCGTCTCGACCATCGCCGATCTGAAACTGCGGCATTGCATGGAGACCCATGCATTCGAAACTCCGCTCTTGCTGACACGAACCGGGTATACAGGGGAGTTGGGCTACGAACTCTACCTCGGGACTGCTCAGGCAGAGGGAGTGTGGAACCGTCTTCTCCAAGTCGGCAAGCCGCAAGGGATAAAGCCAGCCGGATTGGGGGCTCGCGATCTGCTGCGCCTCGACATGGCCTACTTGCTATACGGCAACGACATGGATGAGCAGACGACACCGTTGGAAGCAAGCGCAGAGTGGGTCGTGAGTTTTAACAAGGGAGATTTCATCGGTCGAGCCAAACTGTTGGACCAGCAAACGCAGGGCCTCTCACGGCGTCTGATCGGTTTCGAACTGGTGGAGAAGGGGGTGCCTCGACACGGATTCCCGATTCACCCTCAACAAGGTGACGGGGCGAAGATCGGTGAGGTGACCAGTGGAAATCTGTCTCCGTTGCTTCAGAAGGGAATCGGCATGGGGTATCTTCCTCCGGCGCTCGCAACGCCAGGCACTGCGATTACAATCGATATCCGAGGCAAGGCCTGTCCCGCAGTTGTCGTGAAAACCCCCTTCTATAGAAAACCCAAGAGCTAATGGCAGATGGCGTACGGCACAAGCGGGAAAACCTGTCGAGTTCTCTCATGCCAAAAGCTATTTGCTATAGGCCATTCGCTCATATGACCAAGAACATTTATAACGGCAAAGTCGTCACGCTCAATGTCGACACGGTTCGCCTGCCGAATGGTGTCACGATTGATCTGGAAGTGATTCGACACCCCGGGGCGGCAGCGGTGGTCCCCCTCAAGGCCGACGGAACCGTCGTGCTAATCCGTCAGTTTCGCCATGCCGCAGGCGGGTTCATCTACGAAATTCCGGCAGGAAAGCTGCACCGGGGCGAAGATCCGCTGGAATGTGCCGGCCGAGAATTGGAAGAAGAGATCGGCTATCGAGCCGGGCGGTTCGACTTGCTCTCGAGCATTTTCACCGCGCCGGGATTTGCGGATGAAGTCATCCACGTATACCTGGCAACCGAGCTCGTGAAAGGCGTACAGAATCTCGATCAGGACGAAGTCCTGGAAATCGTCGAGATGCCGTTACGTGAGGCGATTGGGAAAATCCAAGACGGATCGATCCGAGACGCGAAGACGATTGTGGGATTGCAGGCGGTCTATATCCAACAGACCTGCGGTAGGTGAAGGACCGGAGAGGTCTCCCGCCACGAAGGAGGGAGACCCCCCAAGCCAGCTAGCCTCGCCAAGAGACTTCGAGTTAGTTCTTCTTCTTCTCTTCCTTCTTCTTCTCCTCGCCAAACACCGTCTGGCTCAGATGTCCGCCCTTCTTCTCTTCCTTCTTCTTATCCTCACCCGCGAAGGAAGGAGCGCTGAACGCGACCAGCATCGCGACTGCCATCACCGACAAGATCAGCTTCTGCATGCTACGTCACCCCCTTTCAGATTTGGTTTGTCGTTACCGACGGCTCTGCGTATGAGCAAACTCCTTGCCGAATACCATGCGCACCTAACTCATTGTTTTTCTTCGGAGCAGATAAATGGAGCGCGATCACGCTCTTGCGAGACCTCGTGAATCTTGTGGCAAAATGGTGAGGTTCACACTAAACCGCCTCATCCACGTTCCAGTCCAGGCGAAAGCGGGAATCTATGGATACCGGAAGACGTGATACCTCTTCTTCGGTGATGACACCTGAACCGCTTCACTATCCAGTCATCCCCGCTTTTCCCCTTCTGCCGGACTACCTCGCATCTCATCTACGAGTGGTGTTCATCGGCATCAATCCTGGACTACGCTCTGCGGCAGTGGGCCATCACTACGCCGGACCGTCGAATCGATTTTGGAAGCTCCTGCATGAGGCGCGGCTGGTTTCCAAACCGTTGACCTATCGCGAGGACGCACAGGTACTCCATTGGGGAATCGGGCTCACAAACATGGCAGGGCGCCCAACCGGCGGCAGCAACGAACTGCTACCAACCGACTATGAACGGGGTCGGATTGAACTCGTTGAGAAAATCACACGGTTTCAACCCCAGGCGGTGGCTCTCTTGGGAATTACCCTGTATCCCAAACTCTTTCCAGACCGGGGAAAGCCCCCTCGACCGAGCCTTGGACTCCAACGAGAACTCCTCGGTCACAGCCATGTATTTCTCTTACCGAACCCAAGTGGGCGCAACGCCGGCTATTCCTATGGGTCGATGTTGGAAGGGTTTCAGCAACTAGCCCGATGGTTGGCGGAAAACCCTCCGCAGCAGTGAGTATTGCGAGTGGATCAGATTCAATTGCGAGACACCTGTGGCCCGAGCGTGGCGGACTGGACACGGAGCCGCCTGCGCAGAGACTTTTGGGCTCAAAGCAGCTGCTTGCAATTCCTCTGGTTCGCGGTACTATTCTCGAATGGCATTTGGCATCAGAGTTGCTGTAAATTATTTAGTTTCTGAAGGACCTACTTCCACCGAGGGACGAATCGTGAAGCGCGCCTGTCTTACCTCCGGATGTCTCGCTACCCTGTTGTTCGTGGCGGGACAGGCCTATGCAGCCGGTTCTGTGCAGGAATATACCTCCCAAGCGATGAACGAATGTGATCTTGGAAGACGCGCGGAAGACCGAACGTCCAGAGTCGACCACTTCGAAAAGGGTCAAGCCTACGGCGAACAAGCGGTGGCCGCAGATGATCACTCCCCCGCCGCTCATTTTTCCCTGTTTTGCAACCTCGGGGAACTCATGCGAATCGATGGCGAGACCAGCATCGCCTCAGTGCTTGGCTTTCGAAGAATGATGAAGGAGCTGAACCGGACTCTCGAATTGTCTCCCGATCATTTGGATGCCCTATCCGCTAAGGGCACGTTCCTGGTTCGCTTGCCGGGCTTGCTGGGTGGGGATAGAGACAAGGGCGAGGCCCTGCTTCGCCAAGTCATCGAACGGGAGCCGATGGCGGTCAACGCCCGTCTCAGCTTGGCAAAAAGTTACTGCGCTGGCGGACGACACGAAGAAGCCATCACGTTGGCGGCCAAAGCGCTCGACCTGGCACAGTCCCTCCAACGAGCCGACTTCATCCCGGAAGCCCGTCGGGTCTTGGCTCAACTTCGAGCTCAGGCCGTCAAAGGCAACTAGCTTTCCCACGCACTGCCCCAATCACGTCTGAATCGGCTACCCGCTCCGCAAGTCATACAACGCGTCGATCACCCGCTGCACTTCCTCCGGACTGTTGAGCAACCCAGGCGCCAGTCTGGCGTAATGCGTGGCGTAGGGCGTTACGCTGCCCACGATGGCCCGTTGGCGTAACCGCTCAACGACGACACCTGGGCTCAGGCCCCGAACTTCAAAACAGACGATCCCGGCCGACAGCTCCTGGCTCAGTGGAGTGTGGAGCGTCACATGGGACATGCCTGCCATGGCGGTCTTGAGCTGGACATTCAAGCTGTATATGCGATCACGAACGCGCTTCTTCCCGATGGCCTCATGGAAAGCAAATGCGTGATCCAAGGCCCACCGATGTTCGAAGGAATGAAATCCGCCCGGTGTCATGGCGACGGACCGCGGGAGAGGACGCGCCGGTAGATCCTGCGTCCACATGTCGTAGGCCTCGGTATTGAACGTGGGGATGATGGGGTTCGCGATCGGCCAGGCGCGCGGATGGCCCCAGACTAAACCGGTGCCTCGAGGCCCAAACATCCATTTATGGGTGCCGGCAATAAAGAAGTCACATCCCACTTCAGGCAGCCGAATATCTTCCACCCCCAAAGCGTGAACGCCGTCGACGCAGAAGATGAGGCGGTCTGCTTCCGTCCGTCGCATATTTACCTGTGCGAGCGCCGCCGCCATGTCGCGAATCGGCAACTTCAATCCCGTGCCCGAATGGACCCAGGTCACGGCCACAATCCTGGTCGCTGGACGGACTTCACGGAGCAACGTTTCGACCAGTTCGTCCTTCGAAACAGCGTGGAGGTCACGGTACAACGGCACCTGTCTGACCGTCGCACCGGTACGCTCCGCCCGGTGGCGGAGAGACATGTCGGTCGAGTAGTGATCGTGAGTAGTGGTCAGAATTTCATGGCCTGAGTGAACCGCAAGCCCGCCGTATAACAAGCCCAACCCCATCGTCGTGCTGTCCGTCAGGGCAATCTCTGTCGGATCCACGCCCAAGTATTCCCCAGCGGCTCGCAATACGGAGGCTTCCGCCGATGCCTCGTGCTCCAACCAATATCCGATGGGATCTGCATCGAATCCTCTTCGGTGCCGCTCGATCGCGGCGGACACCGCAGCAGGATGAGACGCAAGAAAGAAACCGGCCATGTGAATGAGGGCGGGGTTCAACGAGAACTGCGCTCGAATCAGCCCCCACGAGCGCGCCCCTTCACGCGAGAGGGAAGACGCACCGGCAGCGAACGCTGAACCGGAACGCGCCAGAAGCATTGCACCGAGCGCCAAACCTGTCCGAGTCAGGGCCTGGCGTCGATTAATCATGTCCATCGCAGGTCCTCTCATGGGCACGATATGAGGAGAGACCGGAATTCCTCACGCTGCTCACCCATCGGTCAGGAGGGAAGACGGCGGGAACCGCATCGGCGAAGTTCTTCTATCTCTCGCCTGCTCGGTATGGCCTCTTGCGCTCCCCGCTTCGTCGTCGCGAGTGCCCCCGCCGCAGCACCGATTTCAATGGCCGTCTCCATGGACTCGCCATCGGCAAGCGCACAGGCCAACGCCCCGTTGAATGCGTCTCCCGCGCCGGTCGAATCGATGGTGTCGACGACGAAGGCGGGACAGCGCCGGGTATCCTGACGGCCAACCAGCAAGGCGCCTTCTGCGCCGCAAGTGACAATGACGCTCCCGGCACCACGCTTCACAAGTATTTTCGCCGCGTCCTCGGGATGAGGCTGACCGGCGAGCACCTGCACCTCTGCGGTATTGGGCGTCAACACATCCACCAAGCTCAAGAGATCGGAAGACAAGGGACGGGCTGGAGCCGGGTTCAAGACCGTCATGAGTCGGTTGCGTCGGGCGAGAGTCAGCGCCTCGTGGATTGTCGCCGACTCGATTTCCATCTGCACAAGCAGCACCCGGGAACCGGCCATGAGCGTAGCGGCCCGCCGCACATCCTCTGCCGTGAGCAACCGATTGCTGCCCGGGACGACGGCAATCTGATTGTTCCCCTTGTTGTCGATCCAGACGAACGCGACGCCGCTGGCCGCCTTGTGATCCCGCAGGATCGCCGTAAGGGGCAATCCCTGAGCCGAGAAGTGACGCTCCAATAGTTTTCCATTGGCGTCGGCTCCAAGCTTCGTCAGGAACACCACATCCGCCCCGGCCCGTTTGGCCGCCACCGCCTGATTGGCTCCCTTACCGCCAAACGACTGGACGACATCCCTGGCCATGACCGTCTCGCCTGGTCTGGGAAGCCGTTCCACCGAGACGGTATAGTCGATGTTGCTGGAACCGACAACTATGACTTTGGACATAGGCGATTGCGAATGACAGCCGCCGCCCGATCGACATCCACATCCACCGCGACTCGAACGTTCGGGCGAGACTTGTATTCCGGCTTCAAGGCCCGCCGGTCGGCGATGGTCATACCGCGCGTGACCCGCCCGGTTGTTTCCACTGCCACGTGCATCGGCTCAAATTTGAACAGCGTCGGATCAATCGCTGCAAGCACCGCCAGCGGGTCATGGAAATAGAGGCCCCCGTGCCCTTCCACCTTTTCGGCAAAATCAAAGGCGCGGCCCGTCACGTCGACAAGAAATCTCGCAAGCGGATCACGGGACTCGGCGGCCCAGGCCGCCACCGCGGCACGATCCGCCCTCACTCTGTGGGTGACATCCAATGGGACCAACGTGGTCGGCAGGGAGGCCTGGAGAATCCGGGACGCGGCATGAGGGTCTACATACATATTGAATTCGGCTCCGGGTGCGACATTCCCAGCCACACCCACCGCCCCTCCCATCACGATGATCGAGTGAAATCGCTGCACGAGGGCTGGACTCACCCTCAGCGCAACCGCAAGGTTGGTCAACGGACCAAGCATGATGAGGGAGAGCCCGGAGGGATATCGACGCAGAGACTCGTTCCAGACTTCTTGCGCGGTGGAAAGGACACTCGGCAAACGCGGTTGAGGGTACCGTGGCGCACCCTGCGCGTCCAGGAATTGATCCAAGTCTCCCAGCCCATCGCTTCCATGGACCTGGGTGGCCGTCACCAACTCTTCTTCAAGAGGTCGCGCCGCCCCCTGCCCAAGGAGCAGGGAGGGTGGCGTCTTCACCAGACTCAGAACACGAAGGAGATTTCTTGTGGCTTGGCCGACCGGAACATTTCCACAAGTCGTCGTGATGCCCACCACCTCGAGTTCTGGCGAGGTGACGGCCAACAGGATGGCTATTGCATCGTCAGCGCCTGGATCTGTGTCGATGACGACCCGAGTGGGAGGAAATCCTGCCATCATGTCCGGTCACAATCCCGCGTGGGCGGCCATTAGCAAACGGTCAGCGGTAGAACCGTTCCGTCATAAGGGAGCCGCCTCTCCCGTGCTCTTCTGCCCTGCACTCTCAAACCGCGTCGTGCGCTGCAAGGCCTGCAACACCGTTTCATTCGTGGACAATTCGTCAACGGGCCCCATGATGAAATACATCACACAGACATCGTCCGGACCGAACACGGCCAGTGCTTGCCCGACCATGCCTTCGCCTGAGTAGGACCGGCCGATCGCTTCATTTGTCTCCTTCAGCGATCCGGCTGGTACAAATGCGAGTCCGTGCAGGAGAGACAGGGGCTCTTCGAGTTGTGCGCGAATCGCATCGCGCGTCATATTTCGAAGAGGGAAAATAAGTCCAAGACTTTGCCCGTCCACAGACATCAGCAGCGGCGAATCGGCTTCAGGTGGACGACTACTTTTCCAAGCATCCGGAACGGCAAACGACCAACCGGTCGGCGAGATCAGCAATCTCGTCCCAGCACCGTAGACCTGGCCCGGCTCGGCTTGAACAGGTAGATCAGTGGAAGGAACCTCGGCTTCCTTCGGATGGAAGGCTGAACCGGATTCCGGCTGTAGCTCTCCAGGCCATGCAACCGTCGCCCCCACAGAGATTCCGGCGACGACGAACAGCAACCCGGAGGTGAGAAAGCGGACTGGGGTGGCCCAACGTCGTTGCGTACTACGACGAGGCCTCCATCGGCGGGCAGGTGCAGAATAGATTTCGGTCACCATAGGCTTCATCGATTCGCCCAACGCTCGGCCAAAACTTGTTGTTCCGCACCCACGGAGCCGGGAACGCCGCCTGGCTCCTGCTATAGGGTCTGTTCCATTCATCGGCCGTCACCGCGGCGGCCGTATGCGGAGCATTCTTCAGCAAGTTGCCCCCGCGCGGTTGCCGCCCATCGATAATATCCTGAATCTCGCCTCGAATGGTAATCAACGCGTCGCACAATCGATCGAGTTCCGCTCGGGATTCGCTTTCTGTCGGCTCGACCATCAAGGTGCCCGCTACTGGAAAGGACACCGTCGGCGCGTGGAATCCGTAGTCCATCAGCCGCTTAGCCACGTCCATCGCCTCAACACCGCTGGACTCCTTGAGGGGACGAAGATCCATGATGAACTCATGCGCGACAAACCCACGTTGCCCCGTATATAGAATCGAGTAGTGCTTCTCCAGGCGCTTCGCCATGTAATTGGCGTTCAGGATCGCCACCTGGGTCGCCTTGGTCAATCCGTCTCGCCCCATCAAGGCAATGTACACCCACGAGATCGTGAGGATGCTTGGGCTGCCGTACGGAGCAGCTGACACCGGACCAATCGATTGCGTTCCCCCCAAACCGGTGACCGGATGTCCGGGCAGATAGGGCATCAGGTGCCGCGCGACGCCAATCGGGCCCATACCGGGCCCGCCACCCCCGTGGGGGATACAGAACGTTTTATGTAAATTGAGATGGCAGACGTCCGCGCCCAAGTCCGCCGGACGACAGAGCCCCACCTGCGCATTCATATTTGCCCCGTCCATGTACACCTGACCGCCGTGGGTATGGACGATCTGACACATCCGGCGCACGTCGGCTTCGAACACACCGTGAGTTGAGGGGTAGGTAATCATCAAGGCTGCGAGCCGGTCGCGATGCAGGGTGGCTTTTGTTTCCAGATCCCCCACGTCCACATTTCCGTGGGTATCGCAGGCCACCGGAACAACCGTCATCCCGCACATCGCGGCACTGGCAGGATTCGTTCCGTGTGCGGAGACCGGAATCAAACAGATATTGCGCTGGGATTCGCCACGATGCCGGTGGTACGCGCGGATGACCATCAATCCTGCGTACTCACCCTGGGATCCTGCGTTGGGTTGGAGAGAAATGCCGGCGAAACCGGTGACTTCGGCCAGCCAGGCCTCAAGCTGTTGGAACAGCACCTGATAGCCTAGCGTCTGATCAGCCGGCGCAAACGGATGCATCCCGCCGAATTCCGGCCACGTCACGGGCAGCATTTCGGCCGTGGCATTGAGCTTCATCGTGCAGGAACCCAACGGAATCATCGAATGCACGAGCGACAGATCCCGAGCCTGCAGCCGGTTGATGTACCGTAACATCTCATGCTCGGCATGGTAACGGTTGAACACGGGGTGCGTCAGATAGCAACTGGTACGGGCCAGGTTCTTGGGATAACTCGTGTCGAGAGAACGCCCCAGGGCTTCCAGTTCGCTCTGCGACATAATGTGACCGGTAAAGAGCGCGATCAGCCGGCTCACCTCGCCAAGGTCGCTTCGCTCGTCGAGAGAAATCCCTACACTGTGGTCTTCATACCGGCGGAGATTGATCTGCTCCTGGCGCGCACGGTTGAGGATCGTGTCGGCTTGCTTCCCCGACAACGGCACACGCAGCGTGTCAAACACCGGTTCGAGCCCGACGGTGCAGCCATGGCGTCGAAGGCCCTCCGCCAGGAGAAGGGTCATTCCCCGCACACGATCGGCGATTCGTCGTAATCCGTCGGGACCGTGGTAGACCGCATACATCCCGGCCATGATAGCCAACAGCACTTGCGCCGTGCAGATATTGCTGGTGGCCTTCTCCCGGCGAATATGTTGCTCTCGGGTCTGCAAGGAAAGTCGATAGGCCGCGTGGCCGGTGGCGTCCTTTGACACACCGACGATCCGACCCGGCAACTGCCGGCGGAATTCATCCTTCGTCGCCATGAACGCTGCGTGCGGTCCGCCGAATCCGAGCGGAACACCGAACCGCTGACTGGAGCCGACCGCGACATCCACGCCGAATTCTCCCGGCGGACGCAAGAGGGCCAGCGCCAACAGATCGGTCGCCATTACCACGAGAACACCTGCCGCATGGGCTTGCTCAACAAACTCGCTATAGTCCCGGATATAGCCATCGCTCGTTGGATACTGGAGCAACGCCCCGAAACAGTCGCCGGCCGAGAGATCCAGCGAGGCTAAAGAATCTACCTGCACGACAATGCCGAGCGGTTCCGCGCGAGTTTGCACGACGGCAATCGTCTGCGGGTGGCAGTCCTCGGACAGAAAAAACTTCTTGCGATCGTGGCCTGCCGACCGCGATGCGGCCAAACACACGGCCATGGCCTCGGCGGCAGCCGTCGCCTCATCGAGCAATGACGCGTTGGACAGCGGGAGGCCGGTCAGGTCCGACACCATTGTTTGGAAATTCACCAACGCTTCCAGCCGACCTTGCGCAATCTCGGCTTGATAGGGCGTGTACTGCGTATACCAACCGGGATTTTCGAGAATATTCCGTTGAATGACCGGCGGAGTCACACAATCGTAATAGCCCATGCCGATGAGGGATCGATACACCTGGTTTCTTCGCGCGATCTCCCGAAGTTCACCCAGCACACTCTGCTCGCTTCGCTGAACCGGAAGATTCAGGTGGCCTTGTAAGCGGATATCGGCAGGAACGGTCGTATCCACGAGGGCCTGCAAGGAGGGAAGCCCGACAGACTCCAACATATCCTGGATCTCGGAATCCGTGGGACCGATATGGCGCGGAACAAACGAGTCGGTCGAGTCTAAAAAATTCGGTTCTGGCATGGCGTGGATTCCCGGTGGAGATCAGTACGGCCTCACGAGGCAGCGAGCGATAACGTACCACGCGAGACACAGTTTTCCAAGCATCCTATGCCATAGCCATGCGGCTTGTATTCCCCATTTTCGTACGGTAATACTGGCCGGAGGTAACCTCGGCGGGTCATCGGACATACAACAACGAATTATCCGACAACGTCATCCATGATCACCCACGATATATTGATTGTCGGCGCCGGACTAGCTGGGATGCGAGCAGCCGTGGCTGTCCCTCCTCATCTGGATGTCGCGTTGCTGTCGAAGGTCCACCCCGTTCGCAGCCACTCCGTCGCCGCGCAAGGCGGAATCAACGCCGCCATCGGCGAGGACGACTCCTGGGAAGCACACGCATACGACACAGCCAAGGGTGGCCTCTACCTTGGCGATCAGGACGCCATCGAAGCCATGTGCCGGGAGGCCCCTCAGGACATCCTCGAACTAGAGCGACTGGGGGTAATCTTCAGCCGAACTCCGGAGGGTCGGATCGCCCAGCGGCCGTTCGGCGGGGCGGGGTTTCCCCGGACCTGTTATGCCGCCGACCGTACCGGCCATGCCTTGCTTCACGCCATGTATGAACAACTGCTCAAACGGCAATGTCGCGTCTACGAGGAGTGGTACGTCACCGCCCTCATCATCGAACAAGGGCAATGCTGCGGCGTCGTGGCCTGGGACCTCGTGCGCGGCGGCCTTGAAATCCTGCGTGCGAAGGCGGTCATTCTGGCTACCGGTGGAAGCGGGCGCGTCTTCTCCACCAGCACGAACGCCGTGATCAATACCGGCGACGGGATGGCCCTGGCCTATCGTGCAGGCCTGCCGTTGCAGGACATGGAGTTTGTGCAATTCCATCCCACCACCTTACGGGATACCGGCATTCTCATCACCGAGGGAGCCCGAGGAGAAGGGGGCTATCTCCTGAATACCCTTGGCGAACGGTTCATGAAACGATACGCGCCCGAACAAATGGAATTGGCCACACGCTCGACTGTCTCACTCGCCATCGGACAGGAGATCCTGGAAGGCCGCGGGGTCGACGGGTGCGTCCTGCTGGACCTGCGCCATCTGGGCCGGGCACGCATCCTTGAACGGCTGCCGCAAATCCGTGAATTGGCCCTGGAGTTCGCCGGCCTCGATCCGATCGAAACACCGATTCCGATCCGTCCGGGAGCCCATTATCAGATGGGCGGCGTACGGACGAATAGCTGGGGCGAAACCACGAGCCCCGGTCTGTACGCAGCGGGAGAGTGCGCGTGCGTCAGTGTCCACGGAGCCAATCGGCTCGGCGGCAATTCTCTCCTGGAAACGATTGTGTTTGGACGCCGCGCAGGTGCCCGGGCAGCGGCCTTCGTCAATGATCGTGCGGTGCCCTCCGTGTCGAGCGACCTGCTCCACCGGGAAGAACAGCGACTGACCTCCTTGCTGGCCAACGACGGACCTGAACGCTCCTGGCAAGTACGCGACGATCTCGGCAAGACCATGAGCCTCAATTTGGGAATCTTCCGCACCAAGGAATCTATGCAGGAGGCGTTGGCCTCCCTTCATCACCTCAGAACACGCGCGACTCAGGTACGGATCGAGGATAAGGGCCGCATCTTCAATACGGATCTCATTCAAGCCCTCGAACTCCAATGTCTGGTGGACATTGCGGATACGATCGTTGTAAGCGCCCTGCAGCGCGAAGAAAGTCGCGGAGCCCATTACCGATCCGACTTCCCCAAACGCAACGACGCTGCCTGGCTCCGGCACACCCTGGCCTACCGACGCCCCGAGGGACCGGCGGTGCAGTACGCTCCCGTCACCATCACGCGGTTTCAGCCGGCCTAGGCTCCGACGCCTCCCACCAGATTTCCGGCTGTTTTCTTTGGTAATTCGTGGCGTTGCCTTGCCTTTTTCCCCATCCCTCGATTGGTTGCGCTCTTACCGATTTCAGCTATGCTTTTCACAGGTCACCCAGTCGGCCTTTTACGGTTCGAAACGTCCATCCATACCGCGGCCTGGGCAAAGAGTAAGAAGGCACCATGGCAACCGTTTCCCCAGGCGGCGCATCTACGGCGCTCTCGTTTCCTCACACATCCGGCCCGATCTACACGGTCGACTGTCCGTTCTGCCAAAGCGCCACACCGTATGAGTCGAATGGAGAGGGAAACTGCATACAGATCCCCTGCGGATCCTGCGGAAATAATTTGATTCTCCTGCCGCAGGCCGTCGACCAGGCGCCAGTCAAGCACCCAGCACCGCCCCCAACCGAGCCGGCCGAACCGGCCATGTCCCCGGATATTCCGTTCGCGCAGCGGCGCCTTGGGGTGCTGGTAGCCATTTTGGCCGGCCTCCTGAACTATCTGATGATCGCCTCTCTGGCAGGAGCGGTACTTACGCAAGCGCAAGAGACCCACGACCCCTACGACGTGGATGAAGCACTCCTCTCCCCCTTCATCCTGCGCTCCAACGGCTGGACTTCGCTGCATCTCGCGGCGGCTCGCGGCGACCTTGAAACCGCCGGCGCGTTGTTGGCCGACGGCGTGGAGATCGATGCCCTCAACCGCAGGGGACGCACCCCACTGTATGAGGCTGCCAAACGAGGCCATGTCGAGGTCGTGACCCTGCTCCTTCAACGTGGCGCCAATCCAAACGTCACGGGGATGCAAGGCTTCACCCCCCTCTTGGCAGCCGCCGACTTTGGGCACGCGGACGTCATTGCGCTTCTCGCCGCAAAGGGCGCCAACATTTCCGCAACCTGTGATTGTGGAGATTCCGCGCTCCATCGGGCCGTCCGCCACGGACACGTGCCGGCGACTGAGACGTTGCTTGATCTCGGAATCGGCGTGAACCGGAAGTCACACGGCCAGACGGCGCTGGAGTTGGCCGAGGAAAACGAGGATCAGGAGATCATCGAATTATTACGCCTTCACGGTGGTCTCGATTTCAAAGCTGCAAAGGCCCACCAGGCCAGAGGAGTCAGTCTTCAAAAGAAGGGGCTCTACGACGCCGCGCTCATGGCCTATGCGGAAGCCCTGGCGTTGGACCCGGATTATGCCGACGCCTATTTCAATCGCGGCATGGCCCTCATGGCAAAGGGCTCACATGATGAGGCAATCATCGCCTTCCGCACCGTGATGGAGATGGATCCGTTTCGCATCGACGCCTACGGGCATACGGCTTGGATTCTCGGCCAACGCAAGCAGTGGGACCAAGGCCTCGCGCTGTGGGAGCGGTATGTGGCACTCAAACCCACGGATGGCCACGGCTGGTACGAACGATCATTTTTCAAGCGGGCCAGCGGAAATACCAAGGGCTTCATGGACGACCTGCAACGAGCCTGCACCCTCGGGTTCCAAAAAGCCTGTTAGGAAGCCAGATGTCCCACCCTGTTGCCCCCCCGCACAATGAGACACCTCGAATCGACTGCCACCAATGCCAGACCCGCTATCGGGTTCGGACTCCCGCAAAGCTGAAACCGTCTGCGCGCAGCACCTGCCCCACGTGCGGGGCACGCTTCGCCGTGATGGGAATCACTGATGCGCCCCTTGCTCCTCGGTTCGGCGACCAGCCTGTCGCGGTCCTATCCGCGGTGCCCTCGGAGACATCGGAGACGGAAGCGCCGGAGCGCCCGACTCGTATGGGCCTTTCATTTCACGGCGTCGGCGGGACGCTCTTCGGAATGCAGATCGTGAACGTCTGCCTGACAATCCTGACCCTTGGGCTCTATCACTTCTGGGCCAAGGCAAAGATTCGCCGATACATGTTCAGTCAGACCGCCTTCGCCGGCGACCGATTCGCCTATCACGGGACAGGCAAGGAACTGTACATTGGCTTCCTCAAAGCCATGCTGGTCTTCGGCATTCCATACTTCGGCTTGACCGCGGCGCATGAGTTCCTTGACCTGGGCCCCTGGGGAACACGCATCATCCGCTGGCTGGCCGGCATGGTGCTGTTCATCTACGTTCCCATCGCGATCGTGAGTGCGAGACGTTATCGCTGCACGAGAACCTCCTGGCGGGGTATCCGCTTCTCCTTCCGAGGCAGGCCGGGGGATTTCCTCAAGCTCTATTGCCAAGGCTGGCTGCTGACCGCGCTCTCCCTCGGGACCTATTACCCCTACTTCCAAACCAGACGACAAGCCTTTCTGAATTCCCACACGTACTTCGGAAATCAGCGGTTTCAGTTTATTGGCCACGGATCGGGCTTGGTGGTTCCGTTTGCCGTCACTCTCTTTATCACCTATCTGGTCCTCGGTTTCTGCGCTGTAACTTTTGCCCTTGGCCTCGCCAATGCCGTCTTGGCCTTGTTGCTCATCCCCCTCATCCTGGGGCCTTTCTGGATCTGGCTGCTGGGCAAGAAGCAAAAGTATTTTTGGGACCACACCACCTTCGGCCGGGCTCGATTCCGCTCCAATATCACCTGGCAACGGCTCTTCACCCTTTATCTGGGAAATGCTGTGCTGCTCTTGGTCACCGTGGGGTTCGCCTGGCCCTGGGTAACGATCCGAAACACACGGTTCTTTGCCTCGACCCTCACCCTCGAGGGACCGGTGAATCTGGAAAACATCCTTCAGGAAACGGCCGGATCATCCGTCACAGGAGAAGGCCTGTCTAACCTCCTCGACACGGGCTTCGAAATGGACTAACCGCTGATGGCAACATCCTGGACCGCACACTACTTGGATGGACGGAGCGCAACCCGCCTCCCGGTCATTCTCCACATCACGCCGCAGGCGCTCCAAATCGTCATTCCGACAGGCGAGATCAAGACTTGGCCTTACGACCACATCCGACAGACTCAAGGGACGTATGTCGGCGAGACGGCGCGGCTCGAATGCGGCGATGATCCTCCGGAGACGGTCGTGGTGTCATCCGCCTCGTTTCTCAAACACATTCACCAGGTGGCCCCGTCGCTGGCTGGCCATTTCCACAACCCGACCCGGCGCGAAGCCCGAGTGCGTTGGACCATCGCCGCGGCCGTGACGGTCATCATCTTGATGGCCGGTCTCTACCGATGGGGCATACCAGGCGTGGCCGCTGCCGTCACACCTCTCGTCCCGGTGGCCTGGGAGGAGAGCCTCGGACAACAGGTGGTCGACCGCATCGCTCCCATAGACCAACAGTGCCTGGATCCAGAACGGCTGGAAAAACTCTCTCAGATCGTGCGGAAGCTTGGCGACACCGTCCCAGGGGCGCCCTATCGAATCCGGCTCTACGTGGTCGACGACCCCTCGATCAATGCCTTTGCAGCCCCGGGCGGCCACGTGCTGCTGTTGCGAGGACTGCTCGAACGGACCGAGAGCCCCGAACAGTTGGCCGGAGTACTGGCGCATGAACTACAACACGTCTATCACCGGCACACCACGCGTGCGATCCTCGAACAGACCGCCGGCACGCTCTTGCTGACCGCGGTATCAGGTGATTTTTCCGGCGGAATGGCCTGGGGTCTGGAAGGGGCACGGGCCGTCGGCACCCTTCACTACAGCCGCTCCCATGAGAGCGAAGCCGATGTCGAAGGGATCAAGATGATGCAGGCTGCTCGGCTTGATTCAAACGCCATGATCGCGTTCTACGGGATCATGCAGCGGGAGTCGAAGGATCATGACGGATCCTTTGCGTTCCTCGAAACCCATCCCGAAATGGCTCAGCGTATCGTCACGCTGCTGACCCTGGCGGACACCACCTCGTCACGGCCATCCACACTGTTCTCAACCGATGAGTGGAAAGACATCCGCGCGCTTTGCCGCATCAAGCAGAAGTCCTCCGTCACAACGCCGTCTTGACACCGGACGCGCTCCGCTGCCCGGGCTTTTCCTCTGCAGTGCCTCTGGTATAATCCCCTCACCTACGAGCTCTTATGCGAATTCTCGTTGTCGAGGACGAAACCAAAGTCGGGTGTTTCATCAAGCGCGCGCTTGAAGAGGAGAGCTACGCCGTCGACCTCTGCGAGAACGGTGCGCAAGGGCTGGACATGGCTCTCAGCGGGAACTATGACCTGATCGTCATCGACTTAATGTTGCCGGGGCTGCCGGGGCTGGAAGTCCTCACACGTCTGCGCAAGGAGAAGATCCATACACCCGTGTTGATTCTGACCGCCCAGTCGAAGGTCGATCAGCGGGTCAAGGGCCTCGACGCCGGCGCCGACGACTACCTCACGAAGCCCTTTGCCATCGACGAACTTCTGGCTCGCGTGCGAGCGCTCTTGCGGCGGGGGACGTCGGATGTCCCCGGCGTCTTGCAGATCGACGATCTGATCCTCAATCCCGCCACGCGCGAGGTGACTCGAGGGGGACAGCGCATCGACCTGACGGTCAAGGAATATGCATTGCTGGAGTACTTCCTCCGCCACGCCGGTCGCGTGTTGACGCGGCCGATGATCTCTGAACATGTATGGAACCAGGACTTCGACACCTTTACCAATGTGATCGACGTCTACGTGAACTATCTGCGCAACAAGATCGACCGTGGCCGGTCGCATAAGCTGATCCATACCATCAGAGGCAGTGGTTACATGCTGAAGGTCGACTGATGCCGCTGCGCCTCAGACTCACCCTCTGGTACGGAACGGCCCTCGCCCTGATCCTGCTCACATTTTCGCTGATCCTCTACACAGTTACGGCCCGTACCCTGCGCGATCAGGTGGATGAGTCCCTGGACGAAACCGCCACCGCGGCGGTGCGCTCCCTCGAGCAACGCGGATTCCTCCCCTTGCTCGACGAGGAAGAATTGCTGAGCCAATTTCCTGAACTCGCCCGGATCGATAAGTTCTTTCAGATTTTCAGCCCGACAGGCACGATTACGATCCGGAGCCCGAACATCCGGCAGCACGACGTGCCCTTAAGCCGCCATGCCCTGGAAGTTGCCTTCACCGGCCGAACCATCTTCGAGTCCGCCAAGTATCCCAACGAACCACCGTTGCGCATGGTGTCCGTCCCGATCATTTATCGAGGCTCGCTGCTCTACATCATTCAAGTCGGCACCACACTGGAAGCCGTCGAAGAAACGTTGCGCCGATTCCTCATCGTGCTGTTGATCATGGCGCCCCTGGCGGTGGCCGTCTCTCTCGTGGGAGGGTGGTTTCTGGCTGGACGCGCGCTACGGCCGATGGACGCGATTACGGTGGCGGCACAGCGAATTGCCGGCGGCGATCTGACTCAGCGCCTCACGCCGCCTCGCTCGGCGGATGAAATCGGCCGGCTTACCGACACGTTCAATAACATGATCGCCCGGCTCGAAACTTCCTTCGCGCAGATTCGGCAATTCAGCAGCGACGCCTCGCACGAGCTGCGGACGCCGCTGACGGTCATGAAGGGTGAAACCGAATTGGTCCTCCGACGCACCAGGCCGGTCGCCGAATACGTGGCGGTGCTCGAAAGTAATCTCGAAGAAATCGACCGTATGTCCCGTATCGTGGACGAACTGCTGTTTTTGTCGCGCGCGGATCTGGGACAAATCAAGATGGAGTTCGCGCCGGTCAATCTCCAATCTCTTGTCGAGGATATCCAACGACAGGCTTGCCTGCTTGGGCAAGAGCGCGGCGTCGAGGTCGTCCTGGGGGAGTCCTCGCCCGCCACCGTGATGGGCGACGAGTTGCGCCTCCGGGAACTGCTGTTGAACGTGGTCGATAATGCCGTGAAGTATTCCTATACCGGAGGAACGGTAAACATCGACATTCGGCAAGAAGGTCGACACGTCCGAATCGCGGTGACCGATCACGGAATCGGCATCCCCCCCGAATATCACAAGCAAATCTTCGACCGCTTCTTCCGCACGGATGGAGCCCGTGCCCACACGAGAAAAGGGACCGGTCTCGGCCTCTCGATCTGCGCCTGGATCGTCGAAACCCATCACGGCCGAATCGATGTCCGAAGCGAAGCGGGCAAAGGTTCCACGTTTACGATCACTCTCCCGCTCGCGCCCCCCAAATCTTAATCACTTTTAATCCCGGCTTAATCCTCGTCTCATTCCCGATTGTTAGCCTTCATGCGTGATGTGTCACAGCCGCACATCAAACGTCTATCTAGAGGAGGGAGCTATGAGACGAATGACCCAGTCAGTCGGCACGTTTCTCGCCGTGGCCGTCGTCGGCACGGCCCTCGTCGCCAGCTATGCCGGACTCACGATGTCGCATGCATCCGGATCGTCGCCGACCGTCGAACCACAACAGCCAACTGTGCAGTCGGCCTTACCGACAAACGGTTTTACCGATGTCGCCAAATCCGTCACCCCGGCCGTCGTCAATATCGTCACGACCGGAGCGGAGCGCATCTCGGACCAGGGGAACCCGCGGGACCGCATGGAGGAATTCTTCGGATCGCCCTGGGGCCCCTCCGGGCCTCGACGGCATGGTCCGCCGTCAGAGCCGCGTGAACCGAGGGGAGGCGGCCAAGGCTCCGGTGTCATCGTCACGCCTGATGGATATGTCCTCACCAACAACCATGTCATTGCGGGCGCCCGCACCTTGACCGTCACGCTGCCCGACAAACGGGAATTCAAAGGGCGCGTCATCGGCACAGACCCCAAGACCGACGTCGCCGTGATCAAGATCGACGGGAGCAATCTGCCCACCGTCCCCTGGGGCGATTCATCGAAACTGCAGGTCGGTGAGTATGTCCTGGCGGTCGGAAACCCATTCGGTCTGAATTCCACCGTCACGCTTGGCATCGTCAGCGCACTCGGACGTGGGCGCATGGGTATTACCCAATATGAGGACTTCATCCAGACGGACGCCGCCATCAATCCCGGCAATTCCGGCGGAGCGTTGGTGAACACGCGGGGCGAGCTGGTCGGCATCAACACGGCCATCTTTTCTCAATCCGGCGGGTACCAGGGAGTGGGCTTCGCCGTTCCCACCGGGATGAGCAAACCGATTTATGAGAGCCTGGTGAAAACCGGAAAAGTCGTGCGCGGCTATCTCGGTGTCGGCATCCAGGATCTGACGCCTGATTTGGCCAAATCCTTCGGCCTCGGCGACAGCAAAGGCGCGGTCGTCACGGACGTGAAGGAGGACGGCCCCGCCGACCGAGCGGGACTCAAGCAGGGGGACGTCATTACGACGTATCAGGGGACCGCCATCGAGGATGCGATCGGGTTGCAACGGGCGGTGACCCGAACCGCCGTAGGGAACAACGCGTCGGTGACGGTGATGCGTGACGGGCGCAAGAAAGACCTGACCGTCACCCTCGGGGAACTTCCTGAGCAGACCCAAGTCGCCAAGGCTGAAACCGGAGGGACCGATCACCCCCTGGCCGGACTCGCCGTCCAGGATCTCGATCGGAACACGGCACAGGAGCTGGGGCTCAAAGGTAAGACACAGGGAGTCGTGGTGATGACTGTGGAGCCGGACAGTGCCGCCGAACGGGCCGGCATCATGCCCGGGGACGTCATTCGTGAGATCAACCGGCAGCCGGTCGCGTCGACCAAAGACTATGACCGTGTTGCGGGCGGCCTCAAGAAGACCGAGCAGGTGCTCGTGCTGGTCAACCGACGGGGGGCCTCGCTCTATCTCAGTGCCAAGATCTGAGCAAGGCGAGTAGGGCTACCGCCGGGGCCTGGCCTCAGCGGTAGCCCTGCCCGAGTTTCTTGGGGGTCAACAGGGTTGGACCAGGGGAGGAGGCGCGCCCCTGAGCAGGATGCCCGATCAAATCGTACCCAGCCACGTCGGTAACGGTCACAGCCGCAAAGTCCCCCGGCGAACCGGCATCCCGATCGCAATACACGACGCCGTCGATCTCAGGTGCCAATCCCTCGTGCCGTGCTTCCAACAGGCGGTCCGAGTCCTCGGACAGACCGTCGATCAAGACCTGCAGGGTCTTGCCCACATACTGTTGATTCTTCCTCGTGCTGATCGATTCCTGCAACGCCAGCAGCTCGTTGCGCCGCTCATCCATGACATCGGAGTCCACCTTGTCGCCAAGATCGATGGCCGACGTTCCTTCCTCATCGGAATAGAGAAACACCGCCGCGCGATCGAACTCCATGTCGGCCAGGAATTCCCGCAACTCATCGAAGGCTGCGTCCGTTTCACCAGGAAACCCCACAATGAACGCCGTTCGAAAAAACACGCCGGGAATCTTCTTCCGGATTCGATCCACCAGCGCCGTGAGGTGCTTCCGGTCGCCCAGCCGATGCATGCGCTTGAGCATAGCATTGTTGATGTGTTGCAGAGGCATGTCGATGTACTTGGTGATCCGCGCCTCATCCGCATACAAGTCCAACAACTCCTCGGTGACCTGCTGCGGGTAGAGATAAAAGGGCCTGATCCAGCGCGCGCCGTCGACCTTGAGCAGAGCACGAAGGAGCGAGACGAGCCCGTGACGGAGTCCGAGGTCCACCCCGTAGTTGATCGTGTCCTGGGAGATGAGATTCAGTTCCTTGACGCCCTCGCCGACCAGCCGTTCGGCTTCGGCCACGATAGACTCAATGGGACGGCTTCGCTGCTTCCCTCGCATGATGGGAATCGCACAGAACGCGCAGTTCCGGTTACAGCCTTCCGCGATCTTCACATAGGCACTGTGCAAGGCTCCCAATCGAATTCGAGGCGTCGAGGCGTCGTAGAGATAGGGTGGTTCACCGATCCACAGCCGCTGTTGTCGCCGTGTAGGCGCGAGCAACTTCCGGCAGATCTCGGCGATTCGTCCGAATTCTCCGGTGCCGACCACCCCGTCCAGTTCGGGCAACTCCTTCAGCAGCTCGCCCTGGTAACGCTGCGCCAGGCAACCCGCAGCGATCAAGACGCGGCAAGAGCCGGTCTTTTTCAGACGCCCATGCTCGATGATGCTATTGATGGATTCTTGTTTGGCTTCTTCAATGAAGCTGCAGGTATTGATGATGACCACCTGCGCTTTTCTGGCGTCGCCGGTCAGCTCGAATCCGCCGGATACAAGAGTCCCCAGCATGACTTCGGAGTCGACCTGGTTCTTCGAACAACCGAGGTTGACGAATCCGATGGTCGGTTTGGCGGTGGGCCGGCCTGGCTTGATGAGAGGGGACGCCATACGACCAGCAGTCTACGAGACGCCGGAAAAGCCTGTCAAACCTCCGCTCTTGCTATTCCCCGTCGGCCTGTCCTAGATTCAATCGCATGATCCGCACGTTTCAAGGCATCAAGCCCACGATCCCTGAGTCCTGCTTCATCGAAGACACCGCCGTGGTCATCGGCGACGTCATCATGGGCGAAGACTGCAGCGCCTGGTTTCATGCCGTGATCCGAGGTGACGTCAATTACATCCGCATCGGGCACCGGACGAACGTCCAGGACCTATGCATGCTTCATGTGACTCACGATACTCATCCCCTCATCATCGGAGACGACGTGACCATCGGGCACCATGTCGTCCTGCACGGCTGTACGGTGAAGGACCGCGTGTTGGTCGGGATGGGCGCCATTATTATGGACGGCGCCGTGATCGGCGAGGATTCGGTCATCGGCGCGGGCGCCCTCGTGACCGAAAATACGATCGTGCCTCCGAAGAGTCTGGTGTTAGGATCTCCTGCGAAGGTCAAGCGCCCGGTCAGCGAAGAGGAGCTGGCCTGGATCAGAGAATCGGCGCAGAACTACGTTCGGTACGCCCGCCAATATATGTCCGGACCTGAAAAAAGCCGCCCGGGTTTCTGGGTGTAGCCTGCCGGTTTCCGAGTCGGACGATCAACGTCGGGACTTCAGCCGTCCGCTCTTGGTTCCAAGACCAACAAAACAGATGGGATCGCCCACCGTTGGCGACGGATACGTTCGTTCCTCAATGTGATAGGGAATCCCATGTCGATGACACCACTCGGCGATCCAGACGGCCTCCTCGACCGTCGTCGTGACCAGCCCGGGAAGTTTCAAGCGGCTGAGACAGCGGTCGACGAGGCGTGCCACCGCCCGTTGCTCGGGGAGGAATCTCCGCGCGTTGAATGTCACCGGGTTGGCTCGGCCATAGGACAGCGCCGACAGCTCAGGAAATCGTTCGGGGTCGTTCGCCACGCTCACCAACCACAGGTGGTCATAGCCCGCCCGAACAGAGCCGCCGTCTCGAGCCTCGAAGCGGCAGGACACATCTCGGCAGGCCCGATTCAGCACCGCCACTTCATTCTTTCGTAGATTGCACGCGGTTACGGTTCGACCCAACTCCAGCTGCTCGAGGACGACCAGCGGAATCTCGGCCACACCAGCTCCCACATAGAGACTTGCCCCGTTCCTTCCGAGTCGAGTGAGCAGAGCTCGACCGAGTCGCATCCCCAGCCGGCGACAGAGTTCCCGTTTGACCGACCAAAACTCGTCGCCTCCTTCGTCACAGTAGATGGGGCCCAAGGCCTTGTAGTCGAGGCGCTCAAAGACTTCGCTGACCGCCCGTCTCGATGCTGGCTGTATCGTCCAGGTGCTAGGTGTCATGTCGCTCCACTGCTGCCCACCGTCTCGCCGTATCGGTCACCAATCGCGTGACCAGGGCAACAAACTCCAGATTCAATGTGTCAATCGTATCGGTCGACTTATGGTAATGAGGATTTCGAAAATTGGCCGTATCCGTCAGCATGATCGCCGGATATCCCTCGTCCCAGAATGCCGCATGGTCGCTACGCCTTGTATCAGGTAACTGCTCGCCCCGACCCGGCACGACCAATGGAATCAGGGGAAGCTCGCTTACCGTTTGCCGACCGGCTTCGGTCAACAGGCCGACGAGCGGAAGGGCAGTCTGGTTACCGATGACGGCCAGAAAGTTTCCGACGGTGGGAACGGCGATGGGAACGTGGGGAGGGGCCATCTGCGTCCCTGCTTCCGATCGCGCATACCCGACGCATTCGAGAATAATGGCGCCGGCCAGCTGTTCATGGGCGCGCTTCAGAGCGGCCGCGTAAGCCCGGCTGCCGATCAGATCCTCTTCCTCAAGGCAGAACGCGATCCACCGAATGGGGCGCCCCATGGGCTCGCGGCTCAGGACGCTCGCGCTTTCCAGCAGCACAGCCAGCGCACTCGCGTTGTCGTCGGCCCCTGGCGAACCCGGCACGGTGTCATAATGGGCTCCGACCAACAGGGGCGGACCCGAAGGGCGAACCGCGGCCGGAAGCTCCGCCACGATATTGCGATAGACGCCTCCCATACCTTCAAAGGCATGGCGCTCGACTTCATATCCCATTCGCTGGAACTGGTCGCTGAGATACTCTTCGGCGGCGAGCAGGGAAGCAGCAGCCGTGTGGGGGTGCCGTTCTCCGACGAGGGCGCGCAGGTGGGCAAGCAGACGGTTCGTCACGACCTACGAGACGATCTCGGTGCCGATGCCCTTGTGGGTAAAAATCTCCAGCAAGATGGCATGCGGCACTCGCCCGTCGATGATATGCGCCTTCCCGACTCCGCCCGCGAGTGCGTCCAAGCAGGCATGGACCTTCGGCAACATCCCCTCGCTGATCGTGCCCCGTTTGACCATCCGCTGCACGTCTTTCCTGGAGACCGTCGAGAGGTGACGGCCGTTGGCATCCCGGATTCCCTTCACGTCGGTCAACATCACCAACTTTTCCGCTTTCAAGGCGGCGGCAATCGCGCCGGCCACGAGGTCGGCATTGATGTTATACGTGTTGCCCTCCCGATCGGTGCCGATCGGGGCGATGATCGGAATGTAATGGTCTTCCTGTAGCTTGAGCAGCAGCGTGGGATCAACGGATTTCACGTCACCCACCAACCCGAAGTCTCCCGCTTCGTCATCCAGGTCTTTTTCCAGACTCTCCGCCCAAGCCTTCACCGTCAACGGCTTCGTGAGCATCAGCCCGCCGTCCTTACCGCTGAGCCCCACCGCTTTGCCGCCGTGGCGGTTCAGCAGATCAACGATTTCCATGTTGATGCGACCGGCCAGCACCATCTCGACGATCTCCATGGTCACGGGATCGGTAATCCGCACGCCATGTTTGAATTTGGCTTCGATCCCGAGCCGATCGAGCATCTTGTCGATCTGAGGACCGCCGCCGTGCACGATCACCGGGTTCAGGCCGACGTACTTCAACAGCACCACGTCCTGCGCGAACCGCTCCTTGAGGGACGAGTCCGTCATGGCGTGGCCGCCGTACTTGATGACGACGGTCTTGCGCTGAAACGTCCGGATGTAGGGCAGCGCCTCGATCAGGACATTGGCTTTCTTGATAAGTTTGTTCATGCGTCGCTCCTTCCGGCCGGCGATCAGAGAATATACCGGCTGAGGTCCTGATCCTTCACGATATCCTGCAACCGTTGCGTCACGTACCGCGCATCGATCATGATCGATTTCTCGGGGCTGTCGGATCCGTCGAAGGAGACCTGCTCCAACAATCGCTCCATGATCGTGAAGAGGCGGCGCGCGCCGATATTTTCCGTCCGTTCGTTCACCTGGACGGCGGTCGCGGCGATCTGATCCAGCCCGTCCTTCGCAAACTCCACCGTGAGCCCTTCGGTCGCCATCAAAGCCCTATACTGCTGCACCAGCGCCCCGCGAGGCTCCGTCAGAATGCGCACGAAATCTTCCTGCGTGAGCGCGGCCAATTCGACGCGGATGGGAAACCGCCCCTGCAACTCTGGAATCAGGTCGGAAGGTTTGGCCACATGAAACGCGCCGGCGGCGATGAACAGGATGTGATCGGTTTGAACCGGGCCATGCTTTGTGTTGACCGTGGAACCTTCCACGATGGGAAGGAGGTCGCGCTGCACCCCTTCTCGCGACACGTCCGGACCGGCGGTTCGTTCGCGGCCGGCGATCTTGTCGATTTCATCCAGAAATACGATGCCGGTTTGCTCCACTTTTCGAATCGCCTCGCGCACGACCTCATCCATGTCGATCAACTTCTGCGCCTCTTCCTGCGTGAGCAGCTTGAGCGCGTCCGGCACTTTCATGGATCGTTTCTTGCGTTTCCCCTGGAACATTCCGCCCAGCATGTCGCGGAGGTTGCTTTCCAAGTCCTCCAGACCGCCGACGTTCGAGACGACGCCCACCGGCAGCGACCGTTCCTTGACCTCGACCTCGACGGATCGCTGGTCGAGTTTACCTTCCCGCAACAGCAGCCGTAATTTGGAACGTGTGGCATCGGTGGACTCCGCCTGGTCGGGCGTGTCCGGCTTCGCTTCGCCCTGATCGACGAATCCCGGCGTCGTCTTCGGGGCGGGGCCCGGCAGTAACAGATCCAACAACCGTTCCTCCCCCATCCGCTCCGCCCGCTGCTGCACGTCGACGAGCCGCTGGGACTTGACCAGATTGATCGACAGCTCCGTCAGGTCACGAATGATGGACTCGACGTCACGCCCCACATAGCCGACCTCGGTAAACTTCGAGGCCTCGATCTTGATGAACGGGGCTTCCGCCATCTTGGCCAATCGCCGCGCGATCTCCGTCTTCCCCACGCCGGTGGGGCCGATCATGATGATATTTTTCGGCATGACCTCGTCGCGCAATTCCGGCGTCAATTGCTGACGGCGCCATCGGTTCCGCAACGCAATCGCCACCATGCGCTTCGCCTCCCGCTGACCGATGACATACCGATCCAGCTCGGCGACGATCTGCCGGGGCGTCAAATTGTTTACGTTCACAGGCAACGAGGGTGTTTCAGCACTCATGGGTCGGCATCCTAACGCGACAACTCCTCAATCACAATCTGTTGATTCGTGTAGATGTCGATCGCTCCGGCAATCAACATTGCCTCCTGCACCACCTGCCGCGCCGGCAATGACGAATGGCCCAGGAGCGCCCGGGCGGCCGCCAAGGCATACGGGCCGCCTGAGCCGATGGCCAGGATCCCATCCTCCGGCTCTACCACGTCGCCGGTGCCGGAAATGATGAAGGAATGCTCCAAATCGGCGACGGCCAGCAACGCCTCCAAGCGGCGCAAGACGCGATCCGTCCGCCAATCCTTGGCCAACTCCACCGCCGCTCTGGTCAAGTTGCCGCGGTACTCGGCCAACTTGGCCTCGAATTTCTCGAAAAGCGTGAAGGCATCGGCGGTCGCGCCGGCAAAACCGGCCAACACGCGATCTCCGTGCATCCGCCGCATCTTCTTGGCATTGTGCTTCATGACCGTCGTTCCGACGGTCACCTGGCCGTCACATCCCATCGCCAACTGATGGTCTCTTCTGACTGCCAGGATGGTGGTCGAACGGATGATCATGCGAGATGGTTCTCCTTCACGGCTTCTTGTTGCCTGCGGATTTCCCGGCCCGTGGGTGCGCCCGATCGTAGACAGCCAACAGCTGGTCGGTAGCCAAATGGGTATATTTCTGAGTCGTACTGAGCGACGCATGCCCCAACATCTCCTGAATGGCACGAAGATCGGCCCCTTCGTCGAGCAGATGGGTCGCAAAGGAATGCCGCAACGTATGCGGGCTGACGGCACCGCCCGCAAGCTGCTGCGAGTATCGCCCGACGATACGTGCGATACTTCTCGCCGTCAGCCGCCCCCCGCGCTGGTTTTGGAAAACCGGACGCTGCCCCTGCATGGGCCCTGAGGCTCGGCCGACCCCGGCCGAAGCCTGCGCATGGTACTCCGTGATCGCCGCTAGGGCAACGGATCCGATCGGCGCAATACGCTCTTTGTTTCCTTTACCGCGAAGACGAACGATGCCCTGGGTCCGGTCCAGATCCGCGACATTCATCCCCGCCAACTCACTCACGCGGGCGCCGGTGGAGTAGAGCGTCTCCAATACGGCTCGGTCACGCAGAAACTGCCCGGTGCCAGGCGAGGGGAATTCCATCAGAGCGGCGGCATCATCCTTCGTCAACACGCGGGGCAAGTGCTTGGGGAGCTTCGGTGCCCTCACGTCTTCCGCCGGATTATCCTTCGCCTCGCCGTTTCGGATCAGATAGCGATAGAAACTTCGGAGACAGGCGAGCTTTCTCGCCAAGGATGCCTTCTTCTCTCCTTGCCGGTCCAACGAAGCCAGAAACCCGCGCACCTGTTCGGGAACAATGGCCGCGGGGGAGACGGGTTTACGCCCCGCCTTCACGAACAGGTGGAACTGGTGGAGATCGGAACCGTAGGCACGGATGGTTTGCAGAGACGCACCCTGTTGCACTTCGAGGTAGCCTAAGAAAGCCCGGATTGCGCGATCCATGCGTCGAAATCCTTGAGAGCCCGTTGCTGAATCAGTCGGCGCTTTTGTTCCTTATCACGCACCCTGTTTGGCAAAGGCGGAAACAATCCGAAGTTCGTATTCATCGGTTGAAAGTGCTTCGGGTCGCTTCCGGCAATGTGTCCGACAAGGCAACCATGCGCGCTGTTCGGCGGTGGGGTCACAAGAGGCAGCTCCTTGAGTCCCCTCGCGGCATTGATCCCGGCCAGCCCCCCCATGGCGGCCGATTCCGTGTACCCCTCGACCCCGACCAACTGCCCGGCAAAGAAAAGGCTGGTTCGCATTTTCGACTGCAGGGTATTGCGCAAGACCTGGGGGGAATTGATGAACGTGTTTCGGTGCAGACTGCCGAACCGCAAGAACTCCGCCTGCTCGAGTCCAGGAATCATCCGAAAGACACGCTTCTGCTCCGGATAGGTCAGTTTGGTTTGGAAGCCGACCAGGTTATAACAAGTGCCGTGCACGTTTTCTGTCCGCAACTGGACGACGGCGTAGGGCTGGGTTCCTGTGCGAGGGTCTTGCAAGCCAACCGGCTTCAGCGGGCCGAATTGCATAGTCTGACGTCCGCGCTCCGCCATCACTTCGATCGGGATGCAGCTCTCGAAATAGGGCACCTTTTCAAAATCTTTCGGCTGCACCTTCTCGGCCGCCATCATCGCATCGTAGAACGCATCGTACGCCGCCTGGTCCATCGGGCAGTTCAAATAGTCATCGCCGCCCTTGCCGTATCGCGACGCCCGAAATGCGACGGTCATATCGATCGAGTCGGCGTCCACGATCGGCGAGATGGCATCGAAGAAATACAGATGCTTTTCGTGGGTCAGGTCGGCAATGGCCTTGGACAACTTGTCAGAGGTCAGAGGTCCGGTCGCGATGATGACCACCGCATCGTGAGGAATGTCCGTGACCTCCTCACGAAGGATCCGCACATTTGGGTGGCCTTCCAACGCCTGAGTGATGGCCCTGGCAAATCGCTCACGATCCACGGCCAACGCAGAACCGGCAGGAACCCGAGCCTCCTCCGCGGAACGGATGATCAGGGAATTCAGCCGGCGCATTTCGTCTTTCAGGATTCCAGGCGCGCTGAACGAATCCGTCGACCCTAAGGAATTGGAACAGACCAACTCGGCCAAATCGCCGGTCTTATGGGCCTTGGTGGCTTCCTTCGGTCGCATCTCATAGAGCGTGACCTTGGCCCCTCGGTTGGCAGCCTGCCAGGCTGCCTCGGACCCGGCCAAGCCGCCCCCAATGATTACAATATCTTCGCGCATGAACTGATGACCTCAGGCAGGTGAAAAGACGCCCATTCTAGGAATCACGTTTTCTTGATGTCAAGGAATGCCGGCCGCACGATTCCTGTTGCCGCATCGCGCTTGCCCGATCCCCCGCTGACTGTCGTTGTAACAAAGATTCGCCGGCGTGGGCGATTGGGAAACGAGAGTCCTGCGCTCTTTGTTGAACAGGCTCAGTAGACCGTGTTAGACTCCGCCGGCGTGGGCGATTAGCTCAGTGGGAGAGCGCTTCCTTCACACGGAAGAGGCCACAGGTTCGATACCTGTATCGCCCACCATCCTTTCATCCCTTGCATTGAATCCCGCACCACCGCTCTAACCTATCGATTTTCCTAGGCGCCTCGAGCAGGCTCGGGGATTACGCTTCGGCTGGACAGAATCAGCCCCCTCGGCTAGACTTTTTTCAACAGGCATAGCTGTTTCCAGCTTCCGATCTCCCGTCACGAGAGAAAGAGAGGGACTGTATGCGCGGCACAATGGCAGCTCTCATGTTCGGTATTCTCCTCACCACTGGCTGCGCCAGCACCCAGCAGCCTGCGATGAATGACCAAAGCTACAATGCTCCGGTCAGCATCTACAGCGCGATGGACAGCACCTCCTTGGTCTATACGGACCCGGCAGCTGCCGCTCCGGTGGGTGACAACCCCTATCGGTGGATGGGATTCATCTTGCATCCTGTCGGGCAATTCTTCGACTACACCGTCAATCGTCCGCTGTATACCCTTTCATCGATCAACCCGCGGCTCTTCGGCTACACGTCCGAAGACGCGATGGTCGATTCACAGCGCCGTTAGAGTCGTCTGTGTCGCCCTGCCTCCGGGCCACCGGCAGGCGGGGCGGCTCCACCCCTCGCTCTCCTTCTGTTCCCAGTCCCCTACGTCTGATATATTCTCAGCAACGCAATTCCTGAACCGCACCAGGCAACCAACCCTGCATGCATGGTCGACGCGCATTCCTCACTTTTGTGGCCGCCGGTTGGCTGATTGTCTCAGGATGCCAGACGCCGCCTGTCAAGCCACCGCTCCCCCCTTCAGAGTCCGACCTGGATCTTCTGAAGTCCACCAAGCTCTGTGACGCCAAGACCGCATTCCGCGCGGCACACTCCGGCATCATAGTAGAGACGCGACCCTGGGGAAGTGGCGAGGAACTCCGTATTCCGGCAGACAACAGTGCCACAAAGGCGGATGAGTCCTATTTCTTCGATGAGGACGGGACCCTCGTCGGACTGTTGTTCGTGTATAAATCGGGGTTGGATCTCGGCCCCTATAAGACGCTTCGTTACACGTTGTCGCGTCTCAAACCGGCACTTGAGTTCTATCTGACCGTGGCGCAGCTGGCGGATCGGCAAAACATGGAGGCCAGCACGCTCTACGAAACCGGGGACGAAAAGACCACCACGCGCTATCTGGTCTTGGGAGACCGGAGCCACCAACGCCTGCTGGAAGCCTCCTTTACGATCGACCCCTATGTGAAATTGTTCTCCCCCTACCGGAAAGAATTCCTGGACCGGCTTCGCAATGTCGAGGGCCAGGCCGGCGGCCAACGGCTGGACAGCCAAGGGGCCGAGGACAAGGAGCCATTCCCTTCCCTGCAGCAGTTCGCACGAGGACAAGCAGCCCAACTGGCCTATTGCGGCGCCAAGAACGACAAGATTGCCCTGGATGCCTATCAGAAGGCCGAAGCCAGCGGATTTACCAACAAAGTCTGGCAGGCGGAACTGCGTCACCGGCTGGGTGTGTCGTGGGAGGCCGCCGGGAACCTGGAGAAGGCCAAATCTGAGATGCTCCAATCCCTGACCCTACGACCGAATACTCCGGAAGTCCTGAATAATCTTGGGACCGTATACGGAAAGCTGGGAGACAAGAAGAACGCCCTCGCATCCTTCGAGAAAGCCGTCACACTCCGTCCCAACTACGCCAGGGCTCGCTTCAATCTGGCGGAAGCCCTTGAGCGGGACAATCCTCGTCGTGCCATCACCGAATACGAGACCTACCTTGCCCTAGTCGAGGGCGACCCCGAGGAGGACGACCGGTCCGCCCTCGCCCAAGCGCGCGTCAAAGAGCTGAAGCGCTGACAGCCGCACCCACACACACTACGTAGCGACTCCTTCGACATGTCGCCCCGCATCACCGCCTAGCGTTTCCTACGGTAGGTGCTACACTTACCAGTATTACAAGCAACCAGGGAGTGCAGAATGTGCCACCACCGCTTGATCGCGTGGGCATGCTGGTTCAGCGTGATACTGTTTGCGTGGAGCGTCCAGGAGGTACGGGCGGAACGCGAATGGGAGTTTTCAATCGCCGGGTACGGCGGGAAAGCCTTCCACTCCAACGAAGACATGAAAATCAACTCCGGGGACAACGGCGATCCATTCCACGGAACGATTCATCGGGTGAATCTGAATGATTCGGGGGCATGGGGAGCCAAGATCTCGGCGTGGCACCTCCCCAAAAAGTACGATTGGCAGCCACAAGTTGGATTCGAATTGGACTATTCTCGATTCACTGCAGATCTGCACCCCCAAAGGGCCCCAGCCTCAGGCACCGTCAGCCAACCGGGCTTTGAGCTGGCGGGTGTCATATTTACGTCCGGGCGTGACGTCAGCATCCAGAACCTGACCGTCAATATGCTCTTTCGATACGCCCTTGCGGCAACCCCGCAACTCCCGCAGGGACGATTGTCGCCTTACATCGGCGGTGGCGTGGGGGTACAGCGGGCACACCTGACAGATCCGTCGTCGGGAGGATTTCAAGAGACCGACTATGCACCGGCCCTGCAGGGGATCGCAGGCGTGAAGTTCTTTCTCACGCGAAACCTTGCGTTGTTCACGGAATACAAACGCATCTGGTCACGGCACACATTTGACTATTCGCCGACGATCACTCCGCCGGGGTACAGCGAACGTTGGACCGTGTCGACGAACTTGATCAGCGCCGGCGCGGCGTTGCATTTCTGAGAAGGGGATGGGAGAGAGGGCCGCGCACTACCGGCGAGATTTTTCTTCTTCTTCCTGGTTGGTCTTACAGTTGATGCAGAGGGTGGTGACCGGACGGGCTTTGAGCCGCTTATAGGGGATATCCCCTTCGCACCGCTCGCAAACCCCGTAGGTGTCGGTAGAGAGCCGGTTCAAGGCCTCGTCGATCTTCTTTAGGAGTTTTCGTTCGCGGTCGCGAATGCGGAAGGAGAAGTTTTGGTCAGCTTCCGCGGAAGCTTGGTCGCTGACGTCGGGAAAGCTTTCCATGCCCGACCGTTTGGTCAGGACACCTTCCACTTCCTGAATAATGGCTTGGCGTTGACGCTCCAAGTCCCGCTGAATATCGGGATACTTGACCCCGTTCGCCTTGCTACGCTTCGCACGAACCGGAGCGGCACGCTTTACTCGAGTCTTCATCGGCTACTCGGTGATAATACGCCGGTATCGCTTCCAGACCCCGTCTAGCAGGTCGACTATACCAGCCTCAAACAGTGAGGGTCAATCTGATCTGACTGGGCAAACGGCACCATCGCCATCCTCGGCCGGCCGCCTATCACGAGAGTGCCCGTCTCCCCTCGATAGACTTCATAAGTGTCACCTCGTCCGCGTACTCGATGTCCATACCGACCGGAATGCCATAGGCGATCCGCGAAACCAGCACATTGTATGGTTTGAGCAGTCGAGTCAGATAAATCGCGGTCGCCTCGCCTTCGATGGTGGGATTCGTTGCCACGATCACCTCGGTCACCTCGCCCGTCTTGACCCGCTCCAGCAATTCTTCTGCACGAATGTCCGACGGTCCGACTCCGTCGAGCGGAGACAGCGTCCCCAGCAGAACATGGTAGAGCCCACGGAAACCTCCGGCACGCTCGATGGCATAGAGCGTACTCGGCTCCTCGACGACCAAGATCTTACTCCGATCGCGTTTCGGATCTCGGCAAAACTCACACAGCTCGCCTTCCGCAATGTTCCGGCACTGACGGCAAAAGGAAAGCCCATCTTTCACGGCATGGATCGCCTCCGCCAGCCTCAGGGCATCCTCACGTTCCGCCTTGAGGATATGAAATGCAATCCGCTGCGCGCTCTTCTGGCCGATCCCAGGAAGCCGAACCAATTCCCGCACAAGCTTCGGCAATAAACCCTGTTGGTCAACAGCCATAACGTTCCATCATTGGGACCTGGAGTCGCTCCTTCGGGTGCTGCCCTCGTATCCAAGAGGGATGCACTAGAACAGGCCCGGAATCTTCATCCCCCCGGTGACCGATTTCATTTCCTCAGCCATCATCTCGCGGGATTTCTTCAGCGCATCGTTTCCCGCAGCGACGACCAGGTCCTGCAGCATGTCGACATCGCCGGCCTTGACGACTTCCGGGTCGATTTTCACACTGACCAGATCCATGGCTCCGTTCACCGTCACCGTGACAATGCCGCCCCCCGCGGTGCCGGACACCGTTTTCGCCGCCGCCTGTTCCTGGATTTTGGCCATCTGTTCCTGCATGGCCTGGGCTTGCTTGAGAATATTGGACATGTTGCCGAACGGATTCTTCATTCCTGTACCTCCTGAGTCGGGAAGGTCGTTCGCACGTCGGCCAATTCCCCCCCGAACATTTCCAATGCTTGCTTCACGAGTGGGTGGGCCTTCGCCCGCTGAAACAGTACAAGGCGCTGCTCTTGCGCCTTCGCCTCGCGGATCTGCCTCATCGTTGGAGGGGCGCTCTTCTCATCCTCGGTCGCCTCGATCACGCGAACACGGATGGCCCGGCCATAAAGTCGTTCACCCAGCGCCGATAACGCATGCAGGTTGTCCGGCTTTTCCAACATCCCTCGCGCGACCATTGCCTGCTTGGGAAATGCCAGCGTCACCAACGTCCCTTCGATTCCGACCAACCGCCCCATTTCGAGGAATGGCGCGATATTCGGATGGTTGGCAGTGACCTCCTCTTGGAATCGCTCCCAATGCAACTCGACCGGATCAGGGGAGGTCGGTGCTGCCTCGGCATCCAACTGGACGGGAATAGGCGGAGCCGTCACGGAACCAACGATGTCATCGGACTTCGCCTGGGTAGGTTTGGGCGCGGCCTGAATGGGCTCGCGAGGCACCACTGGCTTCTGGACCAGGGGCCGATTCGGAGCCTCGGGTCGAGCGGAGCTGGGACTCTGCTTTGAAACGGGTGCACCCGTCGACTTGGGGTTCTGGGGCGTCAGCGGCGCTTTTGCAGTCGTTCCCTTGTCTGCCGCCGGCTGTTGGGCTGTCGTGCTTCTGTCCGCCGTGCTCGGGGCACTGACCGCGTCGCGACTTCCCAACAATCGCGTTGCCCGGACCGAAGCGGATTCCAACACAAAGCGGGGATGGGCGCTGGACCGCAGACTATCCTCCGCAGCGGTAAACACACGAAAGAGTTCCTGAACCTGCTCAACGCTGCAACGCCGGGCATCGGCTGACAGTTGCGCCAAATCCTCATCTGTAGCCTCGATCAATCCACGCAAGTCCTGCTCGGAGGGGACGACCGAGGCGACCAACATATTGCGGATATACTCGACCAAGTCGGCGCAATAGGCGCGGAGATCGTGGCCCTGATCGAGTAATTCGGCAATGACCTGCAGCCCCTGACGGCTATCTTGCGCCATCACGGCCTCGATCATCGCCCTGACACGCTCCTGTGGCACCGCACCCAGCAACGTTTCAAGATCCTGATGCCGGATGGTCGTACCGCCGAATGCGATCACCTGATCCAGCAGGCTGAGGGCGTCCCTCATGCTGCCTTCGCTTGCGCGGGCCAAGGCCATCAGGCTGCGATCTTCAATCGACAGACTGTCCAGCCCGGCGACATGCCGAAGCCGTTGGACGATCTCGGCTTTGGAGATCCGGCGAAAGTTATAGTGTTGGCAGCGGGACAGAATCGTCGCGGGAATCTTATGAATCTCGGTCGTGGCAAAAATGAACACGACATGGGGCGGCGGCTCCTCCAATGTCTTCAGCAGTGCATTGAAGGCCGAATTGGACAACATGTGCACTTCATCGATGATGTAGACACGGTAGTGCCCTCGAAACGGGGTGAACTTGACGTTCTCGCGAATCTCCCGCACATCGTCGACGCTGGTATTGGAAGCCCCGTCGATCTCGACTACATCGACGGAAGTGCCCTGAGTGATCTCAGCGCAGTTTGGACAGGTATTGCAGGGGGTCCCGGTCGGACCCTGTTCGCAGTTCAACGCCTTCGCCAGGATCCGAGCCATCGTCGTCTTGCCCACCCCCCGGGTGCCGGAGAAGAGAAAGGCATGGGCGATACGCTGGCTGGTAATCGCATTCTGGAGGGTCTGCACCACATGCGCCTGCCCGACAACGTCATCGAAGGTGCCGGGCCGGTATTTGCGGGCGGAGACTTGGTAATCCATGCTGCGTCGACCGTCCACCGTGAAGCGTAGCTTGTCGAAGAGTCGGGCGCTTCACGGATGACGCTTCACGAGAGCCATCATCTGAAAAGCGGGGCCAGGTGATCCTGCGGCACACAGAACGATCCGCTTACCGTTGCTTCCTTCCGGACCTGGCGGGGTTCACAGGGTTCTGTTGCACAGGGCCCGGCCCCTATGCTGCAAAAATCTCAAGGGGAAGGATACAAGGGCTCCGTCGCGCCGGACGTGGCTCCTTCTACCGTTCGCCTTACGGGAACTCGTTCACTTGAGGTAACTATGCGGTCTGAGCCGCCGATCATTCAAGGCCATCGTCTAGCGGGTCCGCCTGCCAGGAGCCCGACCGAGCACGGCTGTTTGGCGAGAGGGTGGGCATTCTCGAACTCGCACGAGCCACCAGCTCGCGCCCCCACTGAGGGGGCCAACCCCCTCGTATCTCTCCACACGGGGGAATGTTTCCCCCGCGGCCCCCTTGTTCGAATCCCTCGTGGGAGATTCAGGGCAACTGCCTGTTGGCTCAGGCTGCGCACGCCGGAACCAGTCGCGACATTTTGGCGGAGAGGGTGGGATTCGAACCCACGGTCCCGTTGCCGGGACGCATGCTTTCCAAGCATGTCGATTCGTCCACTCTCGCACCTCTCCGCTCGTGGACGACTGCGAAGCGCAGCATCTTAGCACGCGGGTTTTCGAGCGGCAAGGAGGCGCAACCGCCGGTGAGGAACCAGATCGTGCTCGACGGACGATATATCTTTCAGGCTTCCATACGGCTCCAAGTCCATATTCTCCCTGTTCATTGACCGTTCTTGTCTCTCTACCTATACTTGGCAGAATCTTACGGAGGGTCTTAGATGAAAATTCTGGCGGGGGTCGGTGCCGCACTTCTCCTCCTCCTCGTCCTTATCGTCTCGCTTCCGTTTCTGATCGATCTCAACAAATATCAGGATCGATACCGGCCGCTCATTGAAGAAGCGCTGAATCGGAAGGTGGACCTGAAGGACATCCGGTTGACGATCTGGCCGCGAATCGGTGCCAGGGTCGGCGGCTTTACCGTTCATGACGATCCAGCCTTTCGCAGCGGTCCCTTCGCTTCCCTTTCTTCACTCGACGTGGGCGTCAAGTTGCTGCCGTTGTTGAGCGGAAAGGTGGAGGTGGAGGAGATTACCCTGCGCGATCCCGTCATCACGGTACTCAAGAACAAAAAGGGGCTGTTGAACGTTTCGACCATCGGTGCCACGAGCACAACGCCCGCCCCCACCAAACCCGAAGCCCCCCCGAGCCAGCCGGCTGGCAGCCCCTTACGAGCCCTGGCCTTGCTCGCCGTGGATCGCGTGTCCATCGACGGCGGAAAACTGACCTATCGCGACGAATCCACTCCGAAACCGACGGAGTATGTCGTCAACGATCTGGAGTTTCTGCTGAAATCGGTTCACCTGGGCGACAGTCCGACGATTCACCTGGCGGCGACGATCCTGCCCCTCAATCTACCGATCCGGCTAGACGGCGCGTTTGGCCCTCTGGTGGAGACTCTGGATATAAAGTCCTTCGCCTTCGACTTGGGGGCGGGCAAGCTGTCGGTCGGGCTCAAGGGCAGCGCCGTGGGGGGTAATATTGACGCCACCGTAACATCAGCCTCGATCAACACCACGGATCTACCTATTGCCGTGCCCCTCGCCAAGCCGGTTCAGATCAAGGACCTGCATGTGACCGTGCACACGGTGTATCCGGCGCCGCCTGATGCAGCCCCAGTGGAACTGCTGGACGTCCGAGACCTCGGCATGGCCGTGGTGATGGGAGGCTCCTCCATCAATATCAAGGGCACGGCGGCGAAGGGATTGGCCAACCTGACCATTGCCTCGGCCAGCATCAATTCCTCTGATCTCCCCGTCGCGCTGCCCCTGAGCAAACCGGTCGAGATCAAAGACCTCCATATGAGCGCCAGGGCGAAGTATCCTCCTAAGGAGGGTACTCCGCCGCTCGAACTGGCCGACGTCACGGATTTGGGACTCACTCTGGCCATGGGCGCGTCACGCATCGAAGCCAAGGGTACGGTCATCGGCGGGCTGGCCAAGATCGTCGCGAATTCCAAACTCATCAACAGCGCCGATTTGCCTGCGACTCTTCCGGTGAAAAAACCGGTGGAGATCAAGGACCTTCAGGTCGCCGCGGAAATGAAGGGAAACGACGCGCGGCTCACGAACCTCTCACTGCAGGTCTTCAACGGGCTGCTGCGCGGACAGGGCACTCTCGGCATAGGATCGGCAACGCCACCATTTTCCGGCAAAGTCTCCCTGCAAGGCCTCCAGCTAGGGCCGGCCCTGCTGGCGCTAGGGACCGAGCAGGTTTCGATGAGTGGCACGGCAGCCGGAGAGGTGACGATGAGCGGACGTGGGTTCGCACAGCCGGATCTCGTCAAAGCCTTGGAAGGTTCGGGCCATATCGCAGTGAAGGACGGTCGCCTGGAAGGGATCAATCTCCTGCAGGAGGCCGCGACCCTGCTCAAGGTAGCCGGTGTTACCCTGGACAATGTGAAAGCCACCGCGTTCTCGACGATCGAAAGCGATTTTGCCGTAAAACAGGGGTTGATCAACGTGCAGCGTCTGCTGATGGACAGCCATGACTTTCAGGCGACCGGCGGCGGAACGATCGGACTCGACCAGTCGCTCAACGTCAAACTCAACCTAAACCTGTCGCAGGCCTTGAGTCAGAAAATCGCAGCCGGTTCCCCGATCGCCAAGGTCGCGATGTCCGGCGGCCGGCTCTCGCTGCCGCTGCTGATTACCGGAAGTACGCAGGCCCCGGCCTACGGCCTCGATACCAAGATGTTCGCAGGGAAGGTGCAGGAGCAGGTCAAGGAGAAGGTGAAGGGTGCGGTCGACGACCTCATGAAGGGTAAGGCGAAGCCGGAGGACTTGAAGCAGCAGGGAAAAGACCTGCTGAAAGGTCTGTTGGGACGGTAGGAGGCACGCGCGTATGTCTGTGGCTAACTTGTTGACGCAGTATGTCGTTCAGTATGGATTCCGGCTGCTCGGCGCCGCGGTCATTCTCGCGGTGGCGGCATTTGTAGCCCGCTCGATCGGTGCGATCCTCGAAAAATGGCTGGATCGTCAAGACCTCGAGCCGCCCGTCCGGCTGCTGCTGCTGCGTCTCGTCAAGGTAATCATCATCGCCTTGGGGCTGCTGATCGCACTCGATCAGTTGGGTTTTCAGATCGCACCGCTGATCGCCGGGCTCGGGGTCGCCGGCCTGGGCGTCGGCCTCGCGTTGCAAGGCGTACTGAGCAACGTGGTGGCGGGCCTCTCGATCATTTTCACCAAGCCGTACCGCGTCGGCGAACATATCGCCCTGCTCGGAGTTCACGGCGACGTGGTCAAGATCGACATTTTCACCACTATCCTGATGCATCCGGACCGCTCTCGCATCGTCATTCCAAACCGCAAGATCGTCGGAGAGATTCTCCACAACTTCGGCTCCGTCAGGCAATTGGACCTGTCTGTCGGCGTGGCCTACCGGACCGATCTCACGAAAACACTGGCCGTGGTACGGGACATCCTTCACCGGCACCCTCACGTATTGAAAGAGCCGGTCGCTGCGGTCGGGGTCGGCGGCTTCGCCGATTCCGCCGTCACCATTTCGATACGCCCCTGGGTCCCCGTGGCACATGTCGAATCGACGGAAGCCGAGATCAATCAAGCGATTTTTGAAGCGTTTCGGCAGCACGACATCGAAATTCCCTTCCCGCAGCAGGAAGTACGTCTCCTCAACCAACCCTAACCAAGACCTTCGTCCCCCATCGGCCCCGGCCAATTTCCGAGGCTCCCCTGGCTTGTTGCGACAAAGAGGCTAGTGTTATCATCTACAGCCTTTCCGGTGGACACATTCTCGTTCAGGGAGACTGACCATGAGCACATCCGCTGATTTGAGTCACGTGCCGACATCCGAGAACAACCTGATCGAGGATGCCGACGGCCCCTCCGGTGGAGAGCCGGCCTCCGAGGTCCAGAGTCTCGACAAGATCCGGGACATACTTTTCGGCGCGCAGGTTCGGGACCACGAACGGCGTTTTGCTCGCCTGGAAACCCAACTCCTGGCCGAGGCGGCCCAGCTGCGCACTGATTTGAAACAACGGTTCACGGCGCTGGAACAATACATCCGAAACGAGGTCGACGGCCTGACGGCACGTCTCCAGAGCGAGCAGCAGAGTCGAACGAGCAGCATCCACCAGGTTTCGGCGGATCTGCAAAACCTCGCCGAGGCCCTCCGCGTTAGTGCCGCTTCCCTCCAGGAGCGAGGCGAGCAGGCCGATTCGCAAATCCGGCAGGAATTGCAGGCCGAGGCCAACGCGCTCAAAGAGTCCTTTGTCCAACGGCACACGGAACTGTCGGCGACGATGGAATCGGCCGTCGAGCGGCTGTCCGCCCAGAAAACCGACCGAGCCTCGCTCGCAGCGTTGTTTCAGGAACTCTCAATCAAGCTCTCGGATGATCGCCGCGCCGCGCAACGCTAGACGCAACGAGAGAGCGGCGGCAGCCGGGCGGGCGGCCCGGCGAGGTCGCGTGGCTGGTCCACCCCGACAGAATTTGCGAAGGCACCATGGCACGCCCGACTAGAGAGCGAACAGGCTCCGAGCCGAATGAATACTCCGAACTGCGCAATTTGCTGTTAGCGCCAGAACAGTCCCGCCTCGAAGCTCTGCAGGAACAGGTTCAGCGCCTCGATCTCAACGCGCGCAACCTCAGCCGTATCCTCCCCGACGCCATTGAACTCCGAGGTACGCACGACACGCATTTGTCCCATGCGCTCACGCCGCACGTCTCAGACGCACTGGGCGTGTCGGTCCGCAAACGCCCGCAGATGATCGTAGACGCTATCGCCCCGATCATGATGCCGGCCATCCGGCAGGCCATCGCCAACGCCCTGCGCGGCATGGTCCAATCGCTCAATCAGACGATCGAGCACAGCCTGTCGATCCGAAGCCTGCGTTGGCGGTTGGAAGCCTATCGAACTGGCAAGCCCTTCGCCGAGATCGTCCTCCTGCACACCCTGCTGTACCGAGTGGAACAGATCTTTCTGATCCATAAGGATTCCGGCCTCCTCCTCGCCCATGTTGGCGGCGACAGCGCCGCTCTGCAGGACCACACCCTCGTCTCCGGCATGTTGTCGGCCATCCGAAGTTTCGTGCAGGATTCTTTCGGAACGGACCCGGAGCAATCGCTCAACACATTGCGTGTGGGCGAACTTACGGTCTGGATCGAACAAGGACCTTCGGCGATGCTCGCAGCGGTTATACGCGGAACTCCCCCTGAGACACTGCACAGCACCCTGCAAGATACCCTCGATCGGATTCACGTTGACCGGATGGAGCCGCTCTCGACCTTCGCAGGGGATGTCACCCCCTTCAGCAGCACGAAGCCTCTCCTCGAAGAATGCTTGCACGCGCGCTTTGACCAGCGGGCGCGCCGGACCTCCCCGTTGGTATGGATGCTCCTCGCCGGAATCGTCGTCGCGGGAGCGCTGTGGGGGCTCTCTTCCTATCGCGAACGAGAACAGTGGCATTCCTACCTCGACCGACTCGCAGCGGAGCCTGGGCTGATCGTCACCGCCACAGACTCCGAATCGGGACGTTTCACTTTGAGAGGGCTGCGCGATCCCCTGGCTGCCGACCCCCTGCCGCTCCTTGCCGAATCGGGACTGGCCGCTGATCGCGTTATCCAAACCTGGAGCCCCTTCTATGCGTTGGATCCCGCACTTATTCTGAAACGGACTCGCCATCTTTTACAGCCGCCACCGACAGTTCGTTTCACCTTAGAAGAATCGCGGCTGGTCGCAGCGGGCTCGGCTCCGATCGAGTGGATCCAACGCAGCCGATCGCTTGCGCCAGTGATCCCGGGGTTGATGGCCTACGACGACGGCCCGCTCGTGAGCGGCTCCATCACCGGACTTGCTCAAGACTTACGGGACACGCGCATCCTCTTCGAGGTTGGGGGCGGCAGGATTCTCTCCCCTCAGCAGCTGGACGAAATAGGACGTCTCTCGGAGATCTTGCGCCGTCTCGACTCCCTCGCCCGGATCTCGAACCACACCGTGTCAGTCTCGATCGTCGGGCAATCGGATGCCCTTGGCACCACCGACTACAACCGGCGACTCAGTCAGTTACGGGCTCGCACGGTCCGGGAGGCGCTCCGTCCGGGAGACTATGAGCGGATTACGCTCCAAGCCACGGGCCTCGGCACCGCCGGATCAACAGAGCAAGCTGCCACGACACCGATTGGTGCCCGAGAGCGGCGTGTGTCCTTTCAGGTCTCCATCGAGCCCACCCCTTGAGGCCCATGCCGATAACTGATGCCAAAGTTTGCATGCTGGGCGCCTTTGCGGTGGGGAAAACGAGCCTCGTCCGCCGTTTCGTCACCAGTCAATTTTCGGATCAGTACCACACCACTATCGGGGTCAAGGTCGACAAGAAAACCCAGACGGTCGACGGCCACTCGGTCAATCTAATCCTGTGGGACCTCTACGGCGAAGACGATTACCAGAAGCTCCGGCTCTCATATTTGCGTGGAGCCTCGGCCTACCTCCTGGTGTTGGACGGCACGCGCAGAACCACGCTGAATGTGGCGCGGCAACTTCAGCGCATGGCCGAGGATGCATTGGGATCGGTACCGTTCATCGTGCTGGCCAATAAGGCGGACTTGGTGGACGAATGGGAAGTCACACAGGAAGAGCTCGACGAGCTCGTGCGGCCGGGCTGGCGACTCGTCACCACCAGCGCCAAGACTGGTGAGGGGGTGGAACAGGCTTTCCAGCTGCTGACTGAATCGCTCATTCGGAGCGATAGGGCGAATACCTCCGCCCCGAAAGCACCATGAACTCCACCACCTCGGTGCCGCACACGGCGTTGCTCGCCGGGCTGGTGAAGTCTCTCAACGTCGCCGTAATGGAGCCGACGGCCGAGGGTCGGTTCCGGCTGCTCGGCGAACCGCCGGCTTGGCTCGCGACGGTCTATCCGGCCGCCGCGCGGGACCAGCCGTTCACGATCGGTGAGAATCTGCCAGTTCTCCATAACTTCCTAACCGATGCGGCCGACATCTGGCGCCTGGAAGACGGGGCGGTTCTCGACTCAGGATTGTGGACCGAGGAGGACGCCTCCGGTCGACCATGGCACCTGGAAGCCACGGCGCTGAGATCGGCCGGGCGAAATCTTCTGCTGCTTCGCGAGTGCGGGGCTGAATTCGAGCGCCGGCACAACTTCCTGCAGGCCGCACGCACCCAGATGTTGAGCCAGGAAACGGAACGGCGCGGACAACACCGAAGCCAACGCGCCCTCTCCGCCAGACTGGAGGAGACTGAACAGGTTCGCAACGACGTCTTGACGATCTTGCAGCAATTCAGTCTCGCCATCGCGCTGATCGACCAGGATGGCAAAGTGCGCTTCTTGAGCAGCGCGGCCGCTCGTCTCCTTGAGCTGCCGAACCCGCCACCTCGTAACGCGCCATGGAATTCCCTCCTTCGACTGGCCAAGCCGGATCGCCTCACGCTCCACACATTGCTTGAGGGCATGGCCGTCCCGGATCCAGCTCGTCTCTCTTGTGGGGTCGAAACCCAAAAAGGCACCCGTCTGTGGCTCGACATCGATGTTCATAACGACCCGCGAGATGCGCGCACGAAAATGGTCTGCCTGCATGACCGGAGTGAGGTCCACCACTTGCGTTCGCTCCTCGATGAGAAGGCACGATTTTACGACCTGATCGGCAGAAGCTCCGGGATGCTCCGAATCTACCAGAAGATTCAGGACCTGGCGCGCGTGGAATCCACCGTGCTGATCGAAGGTGAAACCGGCACCGGCAAGGAGCTGGTGGCCCGAGCCCTCCACGCGTCGAGCCCCAGGAACGAAGGTCCCTTCATCGCCGCCAACTGCGCCGGCTTGACCGACTCGCTCCTCGGCAGCCAACTCTTCGGGCATAAGCGGGGTGCGTTTACGGGAGCGATCGACGACCATCAGGGCCTATTCGAAGCCGCCCACGGAGGGACGCTGTTCCTGGATGAGATCGGAGACATTCCCCCTCACGTCCAGACAAGCCTGCTTCGCGTTTTGCAGGAAAAAGAAGTTACTCGGCTGGGGGAATCCCGTCCTCGAAAAGTGAACGTACGGGTGCTGGCCGCCACGCACCATGATCTGGCCCACGATGTCGCCAAAGGCAGTTTCCGTGCGGACTTGCTGTATCGCATCCGCGTCGCCCGGATTCACCTGCCCGCGCTACGCGATCGAAAAGAAGACATCCCGTTGCTGGTGACCAAGTTCCTCGGCGATGCCCGTGCGGCGATGGGCAAGCCGGTGCAACACGCGACGCCGGCGGCCATTGCACGGCTCCTGGAATATGATTGGCCCGGCAATATCCGTGAGTTGAAAAGCGCCATCGACTGCGCAGTGATACACTGCCGCACTTCTGGGATCGATCTGGCGGACCTTCCACCCGAGATTCGTACCGAAGGTATCGGTCTCTCCTCTTCGGCCATCGGCTCGAACGTAAACCTGCGTGGCCGTATTGAGGCCACCCTTCTCCGCACCAACGGCAACCGGACAGAAGCGGCGCGCCAACTTGGAATGAGCCGCGCCACCTTCTATCGTCGTCTCTCGGAACTCGGTTTCCCGCAAGACTAGGCTCTACGCCTCCATCCCTACGGCACCATCGCTGTCTCAGTGAGACAACGATGAGACAGCCTGCTGTCTCATGTACCCGGTCGCTCCGCAAGCCCCACCACCGCATGCTTATAACTGATTGAAAACTCACGCACCTGTCCGCCCGCGCCTTCGGCACGACATTTGATCTACGGTCATCATCGTAGGGACAGTCACGAAAGGCACAGTCCTAGGGCCTCAGCAAAAAGAATAGGAGACAAGATGGAGAGGTTGATCCCGATCGCACAGGAACGCCCCGAACGACCGACGGCACGAGAACGGCAAATTCTCGATCTGATTTGGGCGGGACTTACCAATCAGGAAATCGCCGGCCGCTTGGGCATCGCCGCCAAGACAGTCGAATCGCACCGCGCCAATCTCATGAGAAAATTCCGTGCCGGCAACACCGCGCAGTTGCTCCGCGAGGCGCTGCTGCAAGGCATGTTACGTATGCCTCCATCCGCCGGGCCCGGCACAGAGCTAGAACGGGACGCCGCATCGAGATAGCCCCCTCCCGCACTGTCGCATTGTGAATCATGCCGCCATCGATCTCACGCACTGGCACGCAGGCCACCAGACCGACACTTACCACCGAGCATTTACGTATGCATGGGAAATCCCGCTCCAGGCGGCCGATTGCGAGGATTGCCACGCCTTCCGCAGGCAGAGTAACTGCGCTGTGCCGGAATCGACACAGCGCTTTGGTATTGACCTCCTACGAAGAATATTTTATAGAACGCGCGAGTTTTCAGTTCATATGCGATCGGCAGCCAGGCCTAACATGAGGAGCATCGAATGAGACGACCCTCCCTTCAGATTCTTCAGATCCTTGGCATCGTGCTGGCCATTTTGCTGCAAACCGCAGCCTTCGCCGATGAACCGGCTGCGACCGCCGACGTGCCGCAAGCGGCACCGGCGCTTGATGCAGTCACCCTGAAGGACGGCAGCGTAATCTACGGCCAAGTCCTTGGGATGATCGCCGGTGAACTGCATGTGAAAACGGGCTTTGGACCGACAGCCGGCAACGACGTGGTCAAGATCCTATGGCCGAACGTCGCCAAGATCGTGGTCAATCGACCCATTCCCTTTTCGCTGAAAGAAGGCACGACGGTCGTGGGCACCGTGCAACCAGGTGACCCCGGCACGATGCTGCTTACGGCAGCACCAACCGGCACACCCATGACCGTCCCTCTCGATGCAGTCTTGGGAGTCAATCAGCCGGCGGTCATCTACACCGGTGCGCTGCAAGCTGGGTTTTCTCAGAGCACCGGCAACAGCCACCTGCGCAACGCCAGCCTCTTGGGAGACCTGTCGGCTAGGAGCGAATCACTGCGACTGACCATCCTTGGGCGCTATGTCTACGGCGATGACGCGGGACGACTGATTGTCCGCAACGGCCGCGGCACCATCAAACTGGACTTCTTCTTGACCAAGCGGCTGTACTGGTTTGCTTCCGCCTACTTCGAACAGGATACGTTTCAGGACCTGAAGCTACGTACCTCACTCTCAACCGGCCCCGGTTATCAGCTCTTGGATACCGGCGACATCTCCTCCGGCATCTTCAAGGGCATGACGCTCTGGGTAGAAGCCGGCGCCGCCTATTTCAACGAAGACTTTCGAGTGGCGGACGACCGAAGCAGCACGCGCGGCCGTTGGGCGGCAAAATGGAATTGGCCGCTCTGGGGCGGCGATCAGGTGACGCTGTACCATTTCCAAGAAGGCTTTCAATCGTTCGCCAACACGAAAGACCTTTACGTCACGGCAGACACCGGCGTGCGCTTCAAGATCATCGGTGGACTCGTCAGCGGCTTTCAGTGGACCGTTCGCTACAACAAGAATCCCCCGGTCGGCGTATCCGACACCGACAATCTTTACCTGGTCACCCTGGGCTACAGCTTTGATACGAGCCGCAAGCAATAGGAGCCTAGGCACACAGCAGCTCACAGAAGTCCACAAAAGGAGGGGGCACCATGGGTATGATGCAGGAATTCAAAGAATTTGCCATGAAGGGCAATGTGCTCGACATGGCAGTCGGCGTCATCATTGGCGGCGCGTTTGGAAAGATCGTGTCCTCATTGGTCAGCGACATCCTCATGCCGCCCATCGGGCTGCTCATGGGGAAAGTCGACTTCTCCAGCCTGTTCATTCCGCTGTCGGAAGAAGCCAAGGGCAAATCCCTGGCCGCCGCGAAAGCGGCCGGCGCCGCAACGATCAATTACGGTGTCTTCCTCCAAACGATGCTGGACTTTGCCATCTTGGCCTTCGTGATCTTCATGGTCGTAAAACAGATGAATCGATTTAAGAAGGAAGTTCCCCCGGCGCCGCCGGCGGCGCCCCCAAAACAGGAAGTGCTGTTGACCGAGATTCGCGATATTTTGAAAGGACAGCGTCACTGATCCATCCGGGCGGCGCAGGCGCAACTGGCCCTACCGCTCATTGGTGGATAGGAGGAGGAAGTTATGAAGTACCGGCATCTCGCATATTGGGCTCTGATCGCCGTGACCGTCGCAGGCTGTGCGACGGGTACGGCCCCGAACGATTCCGCGAGTCGCGCGTTAAACGAAATGAAGGCCAGCCCGCGCCCCATCCCACCCAAGCCGGATCCTCGCGACGGGCGCATTGCGGAACTGGAACGCGCATTGTCGGATCGCCAGAGTGAAATCGATCGCTTGCGTGGAACTGCCGGGCAGGTGTCCTCCCTGGAGGATCAGCTCCGTCGCAAGGACCAGGAAATCTCCTCCCTGCAGTCTCTCTCGAGTGAGCGGGACCGACTGACCAGCGAAAAAGACCGACTGACCAGCGAAAAAGACCGACTGGCCAGCGAAAAAGACCGACTGGCCAGCGAAAAAGACCGACTGACCGGCGAAAAAGACCGACTGACCGGCCGCATCGCTGACCTTGAACAGCAACTGTCGTCCAAAGACCAGGAACTCGGCGGTCTGCGTGGGCAGGCAGCGGATAGCAACCGAACGGCGCAACAGCTCGCAGCCCTGCAGGGCCAGTTGTCGACGAAACAACAGGAGTTGGCCGCATTGAAAACCGGTGCAGAAGACCGGAATCGGTTATCCTCCGAGCTGGCGCAGGCCAAGCAGCGCGTCGCGGAGCTGGAGCGACAGCTGATGGCAAAGGACCAGGAGTTAGCTGCGCTCAAGGGCGCAGCCGCCGACCGGGATCGCGTGACCGCAGACCTCGCCGCGGCTCGACAGCGGTCCTCCGATCTGGAGGGCGAGCTCTCCCGACGCGACCAGGAAATGGCCGGCCTGAAGGGCGCCCTCGACCAACAGCGCACGACCCTAGCCCAGGCGAAGGATGACCTCTCGAAGCTCCTGCAGGCTGAGGTGGCTAAAGGCAATGTCACGATGAAACAGTTGGGAGACCAATTGACGCTCGGCCTGGCCACGACGCTGCTGTTTGATTCCGGAGAATCGAGCCTCAAGCCCGGGGGCATGGATGTCTTGAAGCGTATCGGCGGAGTGCTCAAACAATACCCGGACCGTTCGATCCACGTGGCAGGCCACACGGACAATGTGCCAATCAGAGGCGCATTGGCCAAGAAATTCCCGACCAACCAAGAACTCTCACAAGCTCGGGCAGAAAGTGCGCGTCAGGCATTGATCGAGGGCGGGATGACCGTCGACCGCATCGATGCGATGGGGCATGCCGACAGCCGCCCGATCGCCTCTAATTCAACCGTCGAAGGCCGCCAACGGAACCGACGCGTCGAAATCGTGGTCAAACAGTAATTCACTTCCCCCCGGTCAGACTTGCAAGCCCAACCGGGAAAGCGCTACAGTAACAGCGCTTTCCCGGTCGCGACGACTGTGAGTTCCTGTGGCCATGTCGTTTGACGGGTTGCGTCTTCTCTTCTGCTGCTGCCGCTCTTCGTGCCTGGCACTCTTTACCGGCGACAATCCCTTCCCGGGACATTCTAGCTATGTCCGTTTTCATTGGGAGGTCTCATGAATCGCCTTGGATGGTTTCCTTTACTCTGCATCATGACCGCCGGCTGCAGCGCCGGTCCTGCATCCACACAGAGCACGGGAATGCCCGTGCCGCAGGAGCGGCCCGTCGCTCGTTCAGCTACGGATCTCAAACTGATGGCCCTGCAGGAGGAACGCGAGCAATTGCTTGTCACGCTCGGTGAGTTCCATGACCGCATCGGGGAACTGGAAAGTATGTTGGCTGACCAAAGCGGTCGGCCGGTCGGAAAATCTTACGATGAACTGTTGGCCGCCAAAGAAGCCGAACTGGCGGACCTTCGCAAGTTGATTCCGGAACGGGACAAGCAAGCTGCGCAGCTCGTCGCCGTGACTGCGTCCCTCGATACCGCCCGTCAGCGGCACGCCACACTAGAGCAACAGCTCGCTGCGCGCGACCAGGAATTGGCGGCCGTTCGCACCCAGGTGAACGCGATCACCGAGCTGGAGGCGGCACGCCGTCGAGTATCGGAACTGGAAACGCGCACGGCCACGCATGAAATGGACCTACGGGCCCTGAAGAGCAGCGGCGCCGAACGGGAAAGCCTTGTCGCCCAGCTGCAGACCGCAACCTCCACGCTTGAGAAGATGAAAGAGCGCATCGCAGCACTGGAGCACCAGCTTGCTGATCGCGAGCAAGCCTTCACGGCATTGCGGGCCGGCCTCGGTGAACGAGACCGGCTTGCCATCCAAGCAAAGGGACTTTCCACTGACGTGCAGCAATCGAAAGTGAAAATCTCTAGCCTTACGGGACAATTGGCCGAGAAATCACGCGAGTTGGAGTCACTTCGAGGTGTGATCGCTGAACGCGACAAGTTGTTGTCGCAGCTCAATGCCAGAAATGCCGAGCTGGGGCAAGCCAAGCAGCTGATGAACGAAATGGCACGACAAGGAAACGGAAAGCCCGGTCCGCCCCCGACTCATCCCGGGCGCAATCCAACGAGTACTACCGCCACAGCATCCACGACCCAGGCTGCCCGCTCGCCCCAAACCGGGTTGAGTCAAACGAAGGCTGACTTGATAAGACTGCTTGCAAACGAAGGGGGACCTGACGGGGTACTGGTCGGGGAACGGGGAGGGAGAGTCACAGTTGCGCTCCCATCACACCTGCTGTTCTCACCGGGAGAGGTAACGCTCAAGCCTGAAGGCATCGCGATTCTGAAGCGTATCGGCAACGTGCTGGGCCAACGCCCCGAGGCATTGGTGCAGGTCGCCGGCCATACGGATAATCAGCCGCCCAGCAAAACCCTACGGAAGTCGTTTCCAAACAATAAGGCGCTTTCGTGGGCGAGGGCGGAGAATGCGCGTCGCGCTCTGATAACCGGCGGTCTACCGGCCGATTCGACAAAGGCCATGGGGCTGGCCGATTCTCATCCGATCGCCACAAACAAGACCGAGGAAGGACGCCAGAAAAATCGGCGCGTGGAACTCGTCATCGCCCCATCGGCAATGACCGGTTCCGCCACCCAAGACCGCCAAACGCCCGACGGTCACCATGTTGCGGCACTATCCAACGCCGACTCCTCGCCCACGCACTAAGGCGGAAGGAGCCGACCTGTCTCAGGTCACAGATGGCAGAGACTGCTTTCAGGAGAACCCGCCACCGTTTCGCCAGACACCGTGGCCAGGATCCTGTAGTGGCCAAGTCCAAGTTCTTTTCCAAAAGCCTCACCGACCAGAACATCTTGCACGTGCTGATGGTCTGTCGCACGGAAATAGGAACGCCCTTCCTTGAGCCCATCGAACTCATGCCCATCGAGCGCTTTGATCAGCGCGCTCGCCTCGGTCGTGCCCGCACGTTGAATCGCTTCTAGGATTTGGGTCATCGCGGCATAGCCCAAATAGCAGCGCGACGTCGGGGTATGGTTGTACTTCTCGACGACGCCTTGAATGAATCGACGGGAACCCTCCGTATTGATCTTGGGATCCCAGATGAGCCCCCAGATTCCGGCGTTGTTGGCATATCCGAGCGGGCGTCCGATCTGTTCGCCGCTGATCATGCCTCCGACTCCTATCTTCTCCTTGGCCAACTCCAGTTTGCTGTAGGCCTTGAGCGCGTTGACGAGATCCCAGCCATATAAATTGAGGAGGATCCCCTGCGGTTTCGCATTCTTGGCATCCGTCATGGCGTTGGTGAAATCGGTCGTTCCGAAAGTTGTCGTCGCAGAGCCGATGATTTCTCCCCCAGCCCCTCTGAGCGCCTCCGCCATAGCATGATCGGCGGCCCGTCCGTCGAATGTGTCGGCCGTAATGGCATACCACTTGTTTCCATAAGCCTTCACCAGATGAGGCACCACCGCCTGCGCTAGCATTCTGGCACTCGGCATGAACACAAATGTATGGCTCTCACATTTTGCCCCGGTCAGGTCCGGAACGTAGGAACCGGTGACCATGAATAATTTCCGTTCCTGCTTAGCAATCTCAGACACTGCCAACGCCACGTCCCCGTTGAATGTGCCCATCAGGACATCGACACGGTCTTCCTTGATGAACTTCATGGCTGCCTTCACGGCCGCCTGTGGGTTGGAGGCATCGTCGGCCTCAAGTATCATGACTTGTCGCCCTAACACCCCGCCTCGTTTATTGAACAAATCCACCGCCACATTGGCGCCGTGGACATCATGAATCGAGGAAGTCTTATAGGGGCTCGAAAGCGGATCGAGGATTCCGATCTTAATCGGTTCGGCGGCATGAACCTGATTTAGTGGCCGCAACCGCCAGAAGTCTGGAAGGGAGAGAGTTCCCAGCACCATCGCCCCGCCCGTGGCAGCGGAGAGGCGCAAGAATTGTCGGCGCGACATGGTTTTCATGGGTTTCTCCACATTATTATCGTGATAATCCTGACGCCCTGCTGCTGCCTTTTTGGTACAGCTGCGTCGGAGAGACTTGTAGCACCGACGTCCATACCGGTCAAACGGTAGACAGAGCGGCTGGGGGAACGCTGGCTGGGAATTCCAACAACCAATACTGACACCGACAGGAGTCTAGGCAGGCAAAGCCGTGCAGGTTGGATCAAGAAGGGGACAACACACGATTAACTGTATTGGTCCCACGTATCACATTGCTTAATAGCCCAAAATACTGCCTCTTTTAGTCGCTTGAGGGCCATATTATCAGGATCCCTGATTGCCTGAAGTTTCTTGTCGAGGTCGTATAGCGGCTGAATAGACCGCTTGTCGGGGATCTTGCCGAGGGCCCACGCCACCTCCGTCAACACGGCCCAATCGGTCTTGGGGTCCTGCAGCTTCGCGAGCAGCGGCAACACGACTGACGCATCGCCATGTATTCCACCCAACTGCCCGAGCCCCTTAGCCGCCGCCGCTTGAAGTTCGATCTGCGGAGCTGAATCCAGCATTTCGACAAGCAAGGGAACGCCATCCTTCCCCATGTTTCCCATGGCGACCAAGGCCTGGTTAGCCAAATCGCGATCCTGCAGCGCTTCCCGCAGTTTCGGCAGAGCGGTATCAGCTTGCATCTCACCGAGAAGGGCAATAACTTTCAGCTTTCGGGCCTGTGATGTGTCGGAAGAATCCAGCACCTTGAGTAACCGGTCCGGCTGTCCCCATTCAGCCGCCAGTAACAGGGGAAATTCATACTTCTCGAGCCCCTCGCGCAGCGCAGCCATCGCATAGGGAGCTGCGTCTCCAGCCTGGGCCACCTGCGCCGCTTTCCCTGCATCCTCGAAGTCGGTGCGGACCTCCTTCTGCCATCGGACCTTCATCCCGCCCAAGGCATAGGTCAGCTGACAAGCAGGCCCCTTCCACAAACGGGACGGTGCATCGGGGAGATCATTGTCTCCCCCGGAAGAAGCCGTACCTTCCCACGTCTTCCGTTGCTCACATTTCACACGGAAGACCACATCATGGGGCTTAGCTGAATCGGTTACGACGGTATAGCCCAGGCTGGATAGCCGGCGCGCGATGACGTCGGCAAACTCACGCGGATCGCCTGGCCCCTTCTCGGACAACACCAGGGCCTCCACGAGCACGGTCTGAATTCGGCTGAGTTGGGCTTTTTGCTCTTCGGTGAAGTAGTCACGATAGGCCCAGGCACCGGTTATGGCGCCGAACAGGATGGCCGCACTCGCCGCAAGACTTGATAGCCGCTTCATCGCCAGTCCCTCCAGGTTCACCAGTACGCCGGACGGTGCTGCGTGGCGGGTCCCCCGCCCATCTATCTATTATATCCTCTCAGTTAGTGCCACTCCACCCATTTGCCAATCGGAATGTCCCGTCACCGCACACGCGCCAACCCGCAACGCCCATCGGCGAGGAGGTACCCGTCTATAGCCGTCTCAAATGCTGGAATTGAGACGGTGCCCCACCTGTGTATGGGTTGACAGGTATGCTCATTCGACGGTACAAAATGCCATTATCTAACGGGTCTTTCCACACGCAGGCAGCTGGTAAGGCATCCGGATACGCGATGCTCAGCGTCGTGCGAGAGTGGCGGAACTGGCAGACGCGCGAGACTTAGGATCTCGTGGGCAACCGTGGGGGTTCAAGTCCCCCCTCTCGCACCATTTCCCGAAGATCTCACAGCATCCATAATCTCACTCGGTATCCGGAGGGTTCGATCTCAACATGAAGATGGAAGTGACAGAGCTTGGCCCGATGAAACGGGCTCTAAAAATTGAAGTGCCCGCCGACGAAGTCAATCTGCGATTCAAAACTGCCTATTCCGAGCTGAACCGACAAGTCCGAATTCCGGGGTTCCGGCCTGGCAAGGCGCCGTTGCATCTCCTCGAACAACGCTACGCCAAGTCTGTTGAAGAAGATGTCATCCGCAGCCTGGTTCCAGACTATTATGATCGCGCCGTCCGTCAAGCAGGGATCGTTCCGGTGCTGGTTGAAATTCCTCCGCTCGAGCGGGTCAAGATCAAGAAAGATACGCCCTTTACGTTTACTGCAACCGTAGAGATCAAACCTACATTCGAGCTGCGGGACTACAAAGCACCGAATCCGATCTCCCTCAAGAAGGATGAGCGAACGGTCAGCGACGAACAAGTGCAGAAGGCGCTCGATGTGCTGCGGGAACAGATGGCGCAGTTGCATCCGGCACCCGAGACTGCTGCACTATCCGAAGGGGACTACGCGGTCCTCGACATCACCGGTACTCTCGATGGCCAGCCGCTTGAAGGAACTAAGAAGGAAGGCCATCTACACAAGGTAGGCTCAAAGGCCGCGGTCCTCGGGATCGATATCGAACCACACCTGCTGGGCAAGAAGCAGGGCGAGACGATCACCATCCCCCAGGCCTATCCTCCGACCCACCCAGACGCGCGTGTGGCTGGAAAGACGGTGACGTTCACCTGCACCGTGAAGTCGATCAAGCAGAAACAACTTCCCAAACTTGACGACGAGTTCGCCAAAGACTGCGGCCCATACCAATCATTGGATGAGATTCGCACCAAGTTGCGCACGGAAATCGAGCGCGCCCTTGCAAGAGACGTCGAGGAATCATACAAAGATACGATCTTGAAGCGACTCTCCGAGACACACCACTTCGACCTCCCGGAAACCCTCGTGGAGCGCGAACTCTCCGCCATGGTGCGGCAGCAACTCCAGAGCCGGCAGCGTCAGGCCGATGAGCCGACGGATCCCACCGCGTCGTCCCGAACCGAAGAAATCACTAAGCTTCAGACTGACTATCGTCCGGAGGCCGAACGCCGCGTGAAGGTCAGTTTGGTTCTGGAAGCCATCGCAGAGAAAGAAGGGCTCTCCGTCACGAACGAAGATTTCAATGCAGAGATTTCTCGTCTGGCCGCCGAAGTGAAACTCTCAGTCGAGGAAATTACCCGCATGATTCAGGCGGGAGGACGGGACTCGATTGATGACCTCAAGTCCAGAATTCTGGCGGACAAGGCGCTGGACTTCGTATATCGCCACGCCATGATCCAAGGGTAAAATTTGTATGGATCGTCAACGTCGAGTCCACAATGGTGCCGTCGACGTTCACTGTAGCGACCATGTAGACTGAAACACGTGCTCGCACTGGGCCTTTAGCGGAAAGGACTTGGCTGAATGCTAGTTCCGATTGTCGTCGAACAAACCAACCGCGGTGAACGTGCTTACGATATCTATTCGCGACTGCTCAAAGATCGCATCATTTTCCTTGGTGCCCCGATCGATGACGTTTTCGCAAATTTGATCATCGCGCAGCTGTTGTTTTTGGAGGCTGAGGATCCTGAAAAGGACATTAACCTCTATATCAATTCCCCCGGCGGGAGTGTGACAGCAGGCCTTGGGATCTACGACACGATGCAATACGTCAAGGCGCCCATTACGACCATCTGCCTCGGACAGGCCGCTAGCATGGGGGCATTCCTCCTGACCGCAGGCACCAAAGGCAAGCGTTTCGCCCTGCCGAACGCCCGAGTCATGATTCACCAACCGATGGGCGGTTTTCAGGGGCAGGCCACGGAGATCGACATCCATGCGCGCGAGATCCTCAAGATTCGCGAACGCCTCAACGAGATCATGGCCAAACACACCGGACAGCCGCTCGACAAGATTTCCCAGGATACTGAACGTGACTATTTCATGTCGGCGGAAGAGGCCAAACGGTACGGGCTCATTGATGAAGTGATCACAAGGCCGCTCAAGAGTCTCAAAGGGGCGGGGCAGTCGGAATCTGGCAAAGACGGTGGAAAGAGCTAGTTGACCTTGGAGTACAGGAGGCAGCATGGCTAAGCAGGAGAAGATCGACCGGCATCTGAGGTGTTCGTTCTGCGGGAAGAGCCGCGACGAAGTCCGCAAGCTGATTGCCGGGCCGACAGTGTATATCTGCGACGAGTGCGTCAATCTCTGCAATGACATCATTGCGGAGGATTGGGAAGAGGCCAAAGAGGAGATCTCGTCTAAACTCAAGAAGCCTGCTGAGATCAAGCACCACCTGGACCAATACGTCGTCGGACAGGATCGCGCCAAACGCATCCTATCGGTGGCAGTCCATAATCACTACAAGCGTATCTCGGCCAAGGAAAAGGACGTCGACGATGTTGAACTCCAGAAGGGCAACATCTTGATGATCGGTCCGACTGGGACCGGCAAGACTCTTTTGGCCCAAACGCTTGCCAAGTTCTTGGATGTCCCCTTTACGCTGGCGGATGCTACCACCTTGACGGAAGCCGGCTACGTCGGCGAGGACGTCGAGAATATCATTCTCAAACTGCTGCAAGCAGCGGACTACGATGTCGAGCGGGCGGAGCGGGGGATCGTCTACATCGATGAAATCGACAAGATCAGCAGAAAGAGCGACAGCCCCTCCATCACGCGCGATGTGTCCGGTGAAGGGGTCCAGCAGGCACTGCTGAAGCTGATAGAGGGGACGGTTGCGAACGTTCCTCCACAGGGTGGTCGTAAGCATCCCCATCAGGAATTCATCCAGGTGAACACCGCTAATATTTTGTTCATCTGCGGCGGAGCCTTCGTCGGGTTGGAGCATATCATCGAGCAACGGCTGAACCGCAAATCAATGGGGTTCGGTGCGGAAGTCAGGGGCAAGAATGATATCAGGCTGGGAGAACTCCTCCCACACGTCCAGCCGGAGGACCTTCTCCGATACGGGCTTATCCCGGAGTTCATCGGGCGATTACCTGTGACTGCGACCCTGGATGAATTGGACGAGAAGGCCCTGATCAAGATCTTGACTGAGCCGAGGAATGCCCTCACGAAACAGTACGAAAAGCTCTTGTCTTTCGAGAAGGTGAAGCTGCGGTTCACGGAAGGGGCTTTGGGCGCCATTGCTCGCAGGGCGTTCACCCAGAAAACCGGAGCCCGCGGGCTCCGTGCGATTCTGGAAGAAGTGATGCTGGACGTGATGTACGACGCCCCGTCCCAAAAGCAAATCAAGGAAGTCCTGATCACCGAGGATGCCATTAGCGGCAAACACGCGCCGATCCGCATCTTCGAGCATGATAAGGACGTTAAGAGCGCCTAGCCTCGAACCCGGTCTCGAGAAGGCAGGACCGCACATATGTCGGAGAGGAGGGGGCTTCGGCCCCCTCCTTGTTTTCTCCTAGACCCGTCCCCCTCCCCCCTACCAAGCCTAAAACTCTGTTTTAGTCGACAATCGACAATCCTGCGGTATACTTCCAGCAAGGACGGGATACCCTAGAACTTTACCTAAGGACGATGTCTGTGAAATTCCCCGTTGTTTCCAGCAACCGACACAAGGGCAAAACCATAGAGATCGATGCCTCGCGGGAGACCATTACGCTGGTTGGCATTAACGGAGAACCGATGGGGAGCCTCGCATGGGACTTCGTCGTCGACCAGATTCTCGCCTACCGAAAACCCCAGCAGCCGCGAGACGCACGCTCGGAGCCACGCATCTCGCTGTCCATACGCGTCAAGTACAACACCCCCGAAGGTCACCAGTTTGAAAGCCGTGCCGGAGGAATCGGCGGCGGCGGATTGTTTATAGAAAGTTCAAGCCCCCTGTCGGTTGGCATCAAACTGTCGATGGAATTTACATTACCTGAGAGCCCCACTGAGTGGCTCTCGGCGAAAGGCGTGGTCGCCTGGGTATGCCCCAAGGCCGATCAATACACGTTCAGCCCAGGCATGGGCGTTCGGTTTACCGATATCGCCCCGGAAACCAGAAATCGCGTGCTGAGCTTGGTGCACTCGGTCAAGGGTGTACCGCCGGCCGCATAGGAACCCTCGCCACGTACCACGCGACGGGTACGCAACACACCCTCGACGCCTTCAGGAACTAAATCGCGATGAAATTTCCGGTTACTGCCACGCGTGAGCACCAGGGCAAGACCATTGAAATCGATTGCGACCAGGAAACGCTCACGCTCTTTAACGAGCGGGGCCAGCGGATGGGAACCTTGGGATGGGGCACATTGATCGAACGCATCCTTTCCGTGGATGAAGATGCCAGATTCGCACATAGCCGGGCACACCCACGGGCCCCCTTGGCAATCAAGGTGCATTGCGTCACGCACGACGGCAAGAAGTTTGATAGCCTGACGGGTGGAATTGGAGGGGGCGGGCTATTTATTGAAAGCAGTACGCCGCTTGCCCAAGGCACCGAACTCAGCCTCGAATTTGCCCTTCCTGACAGACCCGGTGAGAAGTTCACGGCACGTGCGAAGGTGGCCTGGACCCGGTCAAAACCCGAGCGGTACCTTCTCTTCCCTGGAATGGGCGTTCAATTTACCGACATCGATCAGCAGGCACAGCAGCGCTTGGTCGAACTGGTCAACGCCCTCAATCGTTCCCGGGCCGTGGCATAGAAAACTCGACGGCCCATTCCGCCCAGCGCCGCACATTCGAATTCGCATCGCGTGCGGCAACCCGCTGCAGATTCGCTAACACCTTCGGATCTCCAAGTTTCCCGAGACGATAGGCACATTCCGCCCGCACCCCGGCATCCGAATCCCGTTCCATCAACTCTGCAAGCGGCGTGACTGCGCGGGGATCACCCGTTTCCCCGAGCGTCGCCGCGGCGCCTTGCCTCACCGAAGCATCGGAGTCATTCAGAGCCGCCACCAGCACAGGAGAGTACTGGGGCGCGCTCTGTCCAAGCAGTGCATGGCTCGCCGCCGTCCGACTTGAAGTTCGGCCACTCGCCAACACCTTCAACATGTCGCGTTGCCGGTCGCGCCCGAGCTCCAGTTCCCCCAACGCCAATGCACTCGCCGCCGACACGTTGGACTGGGGGTCATCAAGGCCCACAACCAGGGCGGCCGCGGCCCCCTTGGCCCCAACCCGTCCCAACGCCAAAGCAACCGCCTCACGCACCCGAGGATCTTTATCTCTCAGGGCACCGGTCAATGCCGGTCCAGCCACAGGCGATCCCAGTTTCCCCAGCGCTTCGGCGGCGGTTCGACGCACATCCGCCGTGGGGTCCTGAAGAAGGGCGATCATTCGAGTGGCTACGGCGTCAAGAGGCGAAGGCGGAGTGTCGACGTAGCAAGCTGAGAGGGTGCCGACACAGATGGCGATGGCGGCACGAGCCCAGAAAGGACGGAGGGTACCCGCCGAACCATCCAGAGCAGCCGTCATGGGGAATATCCACTCAGACAGGTTTGGCGGGAGGAGGTTCATCCATCGCGGGAGCCTGTTTCGCAGCCTCGATGGATTGCTCCAGTTCCTTTTGTGCCGCGTCGATTTCTGCTTGAATCGTGCGCATTTCAGGATCGACAGAGCCTCGGACGTCCGCAACAGCCTGGCGGAACGTTCTCAAGGCATCGCCTAGCCCCTCCCCGAGACTCTGCATGTCGTTTGGAGACACACCCGTGGACGTCGGCGCCGCATTCTTAGCCTTCATGGCCGCTTGTGCCGCCTGCACACGAGCAACGGCGTCCTTATTGACGATGGCGGAGGGTCGCTTTGCGGCCGGCTTCGCTTGAGCGCCAGGGGGAAGGGGCGGATACTGGCCGCGCCCCATTGGAGCAGGGGTGGCCATGCGTTCTTCCATTGTTGGGGGTTGATGTCCCTGGGCTACGGCGGAGCCCTGCGCTGCCTGACCGGGAGCGACGGTTGCGACACGGGGCCTGTAAGGCTGGGCCGACTGCGGACCTTGCGGGGCCGCGGAAGCCATGAGTGCTGCCGTGGTCCCAGGCGTGAGTTCAGGTCCCGGCGTATAGGGGGCGGTTGGGGTCGGCCGAGGTGCCGAAGCCATCGCTGCCTGGGTAGCAACAGCGGGTGGTGCTGGTTCAGCCGAAGGTGTCGCGGCCGCAGGAGCCTGCACCGCTGAAGTCTCAGGGCTGCCGGCGGCAGCCTCGGGCGGCGGAATATCGTTCACTTCCTTCTTGAATCCTCTGAGCGCCTTCCCAACTCCTTCTCCGATCTGGGGAAGCTTTCCTGCGCCAAAAATGATCAAGACAATGACCAAGATGATGATCAGTTCGGAAAATCCCATGGTGCCAAACATTGTATATACCCTCTCTCGGTAAAAAGGGACCGCCGACCCTGACAACCGTCGCATCCGTGGCCCAAAGTATCACGTTAGCCGCCCGACAAGTTGCCTGTCAAGAAAGCAAGAAGCGTTGAAGGAATAGGGACTGGAGCCAGAGACTAGCGCGCAGGAATCGGTATGGGAACGATGGTCGTTTGGAGAGGTTGCCCATAGACAACCGCGTCATTTGGTGACAGATACACATCCAACTCGCTGCGAATACCGAATTCCCCTGGAAGGTAGATCCCCGGTTCAATCGAGAAACAGGTGTTCGGTAAGAGACGACGGCCATCCTGCGTCTCGAGGTTGTCGATGTTAGCCCCATTGCCGTGTACCTCTTCGCCGATGGAATGTCCGGTGCGATGTACAAACCGCTCGCCGTAGCCGGCAGACTGAATCACCTCTCGGCACACATCGTCCGCTTCCCACCCGAATGGGAAACTTCCACTCCTCACCCGTTCCTGGACAAAACTCAATGCGGCGTCCCGTGCTTGTCGCACGATCTGGAAGACCTCTTCCTGGCGTGGGGGAATGCGTTCGCCCACATAGCCGGTCCAGGTGATGTCTGCATACACCGACCCCTGCGTCGTTTGTTTGGCCCACAAATCAATTAGCACGAGATCTCCCGGCCTGATGGGGGAAGAACCCTCGGCCGTCGGACCATAATGAGGATCTGCGCTATGGGCATTTACGGCAGCGATCGGCGGGCTGGAGGTGTGCAAACCACGGGCAGCCATCCGTGACAGGATGAATTGCTGAAGATCGTATTCCGTCAATGGGGCCTGCCGAGCAAGCGCCGAGCCAACGAAAGCAAAGGCCTCGTCTACAATCGCCCGCAACCCTTCGGCAGCCACACGATGGGAGGCCAGTTGATCGGCATCCCAAACCGCTTCAAAGCGCTGGACGAGATCCGCGGAAGACACTACCTCGACGTCATAACTGCGCACGAGTTCGAGCGTTCCCGCATCGACACGCGACAAGTACGGGATCGCATTCATCGGGGAATACTGCATGGCGATACGCCGCGCCGACTGCAGGACATAGCCCAGCGCGCTCTGCTGCTCCTTCCAGGAGACATAAGGCCACGCTTCGCCGGGTAACGCGTCGAGCACATGCGGCTCGATGCGATGCAGCAGTTTTACCGGAGTGCCGTAGGCGGGAATCCAATAGTACCAGCGACGGGTCACATGCAAGGTTGAATCAAGCATCAACACTCGGTAGGCGATCGGATCTAGATGTCGAAAGTCGTAAAACAACCAGCCGTCGAGCTGCGGCTGCTCCCGTATGGCCTCCTGGATCCGCGCCACGCGGGTTGCATGAAGGGGTGAGTCGTCCATAGGCCCATCATATCCCGCTCGGCCCGTGGATGCCACCACTCCAGGCTGTTTTCGCCGACGCACGAATGGTACAATCCCACTCCTTGTCCATGACGCTCCAACCTGCATCCGACTCCAACGCATTTCGTGTCACGTTTTTTTTCGGGCCCGACCCGGTCGACGAACGGCCGGACCTGTCACACTGTGTGTTCAACGTGAAGAAGCGGAGTTGGAAAGGCGGCGTGCAGGTCTCAGTGGAGGTGACCCAGGATCAGATCGACCGGCTGAGACAGCAGATCGGTTATCAGGATTGGTTCATGACACTGCTCACCAAGATCAGCCCCGAGGACCGGCAGCCGGTTCTGGACCGCAGTGATGATCTCTTCGTCCAAGCGTTATGCGCGTGCAAGCTCGATTTGGCGATGGAACAAGGCTTGGAGCAAGCGAATCAAACACTCGCCGCAGATCGCCTTGGGCAAGAGCTGGAACTGCTCGCGAGCCAACGCCCGACCGCGATCATCGACTATGTGACCGCGGAGCTCGATCTGGCGACGGAGCTCTGAGAGGGGTTTGAAATCCAGATTGAATTTGTTATAACCGCTGAGACTGGCTACAATTGAGCGATACTGCGTCATTATTTCAACACATCACCCATCCAGCACACGGACTACTAGCATCAAGGAGGGGCCCATCGTGAACGTTTTGTCAAACAGCTGCGCCCGGACGACGCGCCGCCTCTGCACCCAGCTCGTCATTCTCACGATCATCATGACTTTCTGTTCAGCCCTCTTCGTGGCCCCGCTCTCCGCGCAGGAAACCGGCAACACGACGGCGTCATCGGCGGACAGCTCGCCCTCGGGTGTCGGCATCCAAGCCGGCTCGGCCCTGGCGACGATTCTCTACTTCCCGTTCAAGGCCGCCTTTGCACTGGGTGGAGGCGTCGTAGGGGGTCTGGCCTATGCATTCTCCGGTGGAAGCGAACAGACGGCCAAGAGCATTTGGATCCCCAGCATGTACGGCACCTACATCATCACTCCCGATCACCTGAGAGGCGATAAGCCGATCCGGTTCCTCGGCGTCCCGGGCGATTCATCGAAGGACGCCTCTGACGCACCGGTCCAAGAACCGGCGCCGCTCCCACTGGAGCCGATCCGATAGCATGAAACCGGTCATCGGCGTCACTCCGGACTTCAATGCCGGCGATCGGGAAGAGTGGGGAGGGAAGGAGCCGACGTACTTTCTCCGTGCCCGCTACGTCCGGGCCATCGAAGAATTGGGTGGCATTCCACTCATCCTTCCCCTCGTAGCCGGCCATTCCTCGCGCAAACGACTCCTCGATCGTGTCGATGGGCTGTTGTTCACGGGAAGTGGCCCTGACCTGAATCCCTCGCTCTACGGAGAACGTCAACGCTATAAGTTTCGGGTGGTGGCCGGCCGGCGCGCCGACTTCGAACTCGACCTCGTCTCGCTGGCGGCGACCAAGCAAGTGCCGACCCTCGCGATTTGCGGCGGCATGCAATCCATGAACGTCGCCTGTGGAGGCAGTCTTTATCAGGATATTGCCTCCCAGGTGAAAGCATCCCTCCCCCACCGGCAAACCGAACCGGCAACGAAACTCTCCCACAGCATCTCCATCACAGCCGGCAGTTTGCTGGCCCGCATCGTCAAAAAGCTGCGGATCAATGTGAACAGCTCCCACCATCAGTCGGTGAAAACGGTGGGGCACTCGCTGATCGCCAGCGCTACCGCACCGGATGGGATCGTCGAGGCGATCGAGTTGCCCTCGCACCCCTTCTTTTTGGGTCTGCAGTGGCATCCGGAATTTCTATTTGAACGGCATAAGCCGCATCGCCAGCTATTTCTGGCCTTCTTGAAAGCCGCTGGCCATCGGCCGTAGCGCAATGTCCAATCTCTCACAGGTCACTCCTTCCGTGCTTCGGCGATCTGCGCGCCCAAGCCACCCCCTACTTCCACCGCACAAGACGAACAGGAGCCTGCGTGGGTAACCCGTTGTTTCGAACGAAATCGATCGAGCGCATCCTGGCCGATTCGGACGCCCCTGAGCACAAGCTCAAACGAACTCTGACGGCCTGGGATCTGACCGGACTTGGGATCGGCGCAATCATCGGCACCGGGATTTTTGTCCTGATCGGCACGGCAGTGGTGGGCGACGCGCACCGACCCGGAGCCGGCCCCGGCATCATCCTGTCGTTCATTCTCTCCGGCATCACCTGCGCCTTGGCCGCCCTGTGCTATGCCGAGTTCGCCGCGATGATTCCGGTCGCCGGCAGCGCCTACACCTACAGCTACGCGACGCTCGGAGAATTCTTGGCCTGGCTGACGGGATGGAACTTGATCCTCGAGTATGGAGTCGCCTGTGTCGCGGTCGCAATCGGCTGGTCGGGCTATTTTAACAACATCCTCAAACTTTGCGGAATTGAATTGCCCTACTGGGCCACGCATCCGCCCGATGCGAACGGAGGGATCGCCAATATCCCGGCCGCCGTCATCGTGCTGCTGGTCACAATCATCCTCATCATCGGCGTGAAGGAAAGCGCCCGCGCCACCTGTACTATCGTGCTCATCAAGCTGGCCGTGATTATCTTCTTCATCACGGTCGGCGTCTCGTCCGTCAATAGCGCCAATTGGTCGCCATTCATGCCGTTCGGATTTTCTGGCGTCGGCGCGGCCGCGGCGATCGTCTTTTTCGCCTACATCGGATTCGACGCCGTGTCGACCACCGCGGAGGAAGCCCGCAACCCTCAACGCGACCTGCCGATCGGGATATTCGCGTCCCTGGCTCTCTGCACCATCCTGTATATCGCCGTGGCGGGTGTCCTGACCGGCCTTATTCCCTACGATAAGATCGACGTGCATGCCCCCGTTGCCGAAGCTCTCCGCGTTGTAGGATTTCAATGGGGCGCGGCAATCGTGGCCACTGGCGCCGTTGCCGGCATCACCAGTGTGTTAGTGGTGATGATGTTGGGCCAAATCCGGGTATTTTTCGCCATGTCACGGGATGGGCTCCTCGGCCCTTGGCTCAGCGCCGTGCACCCGCGTTTCCGGACACCGCACCACGCGACCTACTTGACGGGGATTGCGGTCGCCATCATGTCGGCTCTCATTCCCATCGGCGACGCAGCGGACATGACCAACATCGGCACACTCTTCGCGTTTGTTCTGGTCTGTGCTGGTGTCGTGGTCCTGCGCTACACCAGGCCCGACCACCCCCGCCCATTCCGCATGCCGCTGATGCCGTTCGTCCCGATCCTCGCCATGCTGGCCTGTCTCGGCCTGATGTACTTCTTGCCCTGGCTGACTTGGGTCCGCTTCGTGGTATGGACCATCATCGGCATCGGCGTGTACATGGGATACGGCAAACGCCACAGCAAACTCGCAGCCCTGCCTTCATCGGAAGCGGCTTGAGCCATTTCCGTGAGTCGAGCGGAGAAGAACAGCCGATTGGACCGAAACTAAGAAGAAGATTCGGTAGAAGCAGGGGTCTGTTGAGCCGGTTGTGCAGGCGTCGCGGCCGATGCCGCTGACGCAGGGGGCTTCACTGGCGTGGGAGCAGTCGCCGTTCCAGCCGTCGCAGCCGCCGGACTTTGGGCAGTTGGCTTTGCGGGAGCGGCCGGTGCGGCACCTCCGGCGGGGGCCTTTACAGCGGCAGGGGGCGCAGTTGCTCCAGGGGTAGCCGACGCCGCACCGGCCGCAGGAGCAGCAGCTGGTTTCGGTGGCGCAGCCGGTTTGGGCGGAGCCGGTTTCTCGGGCTTGATCCCCCCTTCCCAGGATGGACCGGAATACATATCCGCCGAGAGCCCCTTCCCCTTCCACTTATCCTCGAAGTCCGCCGCAGCCTTGTTCGGCGTCTCTCCCGCCCCCACCACGTCGTTCCACGGATACACCTTGGGGCCGATCTGGCAGCCCGTTTCGGTCCGCCGCAGATATAGCGCAATGGGATTGCCGCGGTAGGGTCCTAAGAAGATATGGACGGACCCGACGTATTCGAGCAAGTTGGCCACACTCCCTCCGGAAAGAGGTGCATGATGCCATAACAGGCGTCAGGAGGGCAAGAACGACCTGCAGGCCGGGGAGGATGCTCCCTTTCGGGGTCAGTGTGCGGGAACTACGGTCGGCGTGGGACGTTTGCGGAGAAGATAGACGGCAATGATAAGGACCAGTATCACCGTGACATTCAGCCCGACATCGACGACATATTGCTGAAACAATTCCGATTTCAATTCTTTGGCCGCCGCCTCCAGTTGGTGGGAGAGTTCGGCACTAGCCGTCAAAATCCGCCTTGTGCACGCAATGATTCCCACCGCCAGATAGGGTTCGAGCTCGAGGATCTCCGTCTGAAGAAACTTCACAACGGTGCGGAACAACTCCAGCAGGATGATGACGAGCAGCAGGTCATTGAGAAGTTTGAGGCCAGCCGGCAGCAGATCTACATGGTCGGGGCGTAACACGAACATGTACCAGGCATGGGCGAAGATGACCATTCCCAGGATCAACAGGCTGAAACCAGCGGTGATGTAGCCCAGCCGGTCGAGCCAATCCATGAACCCCAAAAGTCGCCGCATCGCGGCTCGTCGGGTCTTCTCGATCGCACCCGCTGAGCCAGCGTCGTCGTTCATGCGTGACCTGCTGGTCCCGACGGCATCGGAGGCTCGCCCGAGCGATGGCCGAGTCTCAGATCATTGATTGCCCCGGTCGTCATGGTATGGCCACAGCAGGCGATGCCCTGGAAACCGGCGCCGCCGTCCATCACCATGACGCGTAGTCCGCAAGAATCGGGGAATTGCCGTTTTTCTTCCAACATGCCTCCAAGAGGAAGTTGGCCTTTTTTTCGGCCCCGCGACGGCAGAATGTCGGGGACCACATCGGCTTCCGTGAGCTCGTGGCCGCAACACTGGATCGCGTGAAAGCCGTCGCCCCCACCCACGATCTTCACCACCAGCCCACAGGAATCGGGAAACCGTTTTCGCTCGTCGAGAATATCCCCGCGCTTCAACGCCATGTCGCCTCCCGAACAGTTCGAGCGAACTGCTCCTGCTAGTGAATCAAAAACAGTAAGGAAAAGCCAGTATAATCATCGGAGGCCCGTCTATCCGTGAACGACCGGCGAAGCTTCCGCCGGTTGAGTCCGGGCAACGGAGGAGGGATTGGCCTGCACGACCCGAGCGTGGGCTCTTGTGACGGAGTCCAGCAACACCCGGTGCGACCGGCAACCGACAACCAGACGCGCGTCGGAGATCGTGACAGGTCGGTACGGCAGGACATAGCGAGCTTTGACCCGCGCGATCCGACTCAACGACTGTCCCAGCCGCTCCTGTGTGATGCGGCCCTCCTTCACAGCAGCTTCCACCGCCTGCATTGCCGCCACCTCGCGTTCTTGATCCTTACAGATCAAGAGGATGTCGCAGCCCGCCAGAACCGCTCGAACCGCTGCTTCTCCCACACCGTAGTGGTCGATGATGGCATGCATCTCCAGATCGTCGGTCAAGATCAGTCCATCGTAGCGCCATTCATCCCGCACCAGCCCTTGGATGATCGCAGGAGACAGCGTCGCGGGCAGCTCGGAATCCAACGCCCTATACAAGACATGCGCCGTCATCATGCTGGCTACGCCGGCTTTCGCTGCCTGCTGAAACGGAGGGAACTCCACCTCACGCAGCCGCTGCAGAGTAGCCTCCACGACCGGTAATTCTTTGTGGGAGTCCGTGGCAGTGTCCCCATGGCCGGGTACATGTTTGCCGCAGGCGACCACTCGATTGTCCTGAAGGCCTGACAACATCGCCATTCCCATCTCGCCGACCAACTCGGGCACGGATCCGAACGCCCGATCTCCGATGACCGGATTCTCCGGGTTACTGTCGACGTCCAGCACCGGGGCCATGTTCATGTTAATGCCGACGGCGCGCAGCTCCTTCGCAACGGTAGCGGCGGCGGAATACGCCAGATCACGCGAATTGCACTGACCCAACACTTCGCAGGGCGGGAAGATCGTAAATTCCTTGGGAAGCCGGGACACCCGTCCCCCCTCCTGGTCGATCGAGATGAGCAGGGGTGACTGAGCAGAAAGCCGTTGCAGGTCGTTGGTCAATTGGACGATCTGCTCCACGGACTCAAGATTGCGCCTGAAGAAGATGATGCCGCCGGGCCGATACTCCTTGATGAACGACGCCCACTCATTGGTCACGGTGGGGCCCGCAAACCCCACCATGAACAATTGACCGATCTGCTCTCGCAACGTCATAGCCACGATCACACCATCCCGTCGGGAATTCATTGCACGTGGCGCGGCGTCGGGGATGCGTTCCCCATCGACCGCGCCGGCAGTCAATGTTTCAACGTGCGGTCGATCAGGAACTGAATGAGAAGTCTCGTCCCGATGCCGGTTGGGCCCTTGGGGATATAGGCCCGTTCGCGCTCGCTCCAATCGGTGCTGGCAATGTCGAGGTGAATCCAAGGACAATCGCCGACGAACTTGCTGAGGAACAGCGCAGCCGTGATCATCCCTCCCCCACGACCGCCGATATTGCGCATGTCGGCGACGTCGCTGCGAAGCTGCTCGAAATACTCATCCCACAGGGGCATTTCCCACACGCGTTCACCGGCCCGCAAGCCGGCCTTGCGCACCGACTCTTTTAGGCGGTCGTTGGTGCCGAACATGCCGATGGCGAACTGCCCCAGCGCCACCACGCAGGCACCCGTAAGGGTAGCAATGTCGATCAGAGCCGCGGGTTTGTACCGCGTGGCATAGGCGAGGGCATCCGAAAGAATCAGCCGACCTTCGGCGTCGGTATTTTGCACCTCAACCGTTTTTCCGGACAGCGTCTTCACGACATCCCCCGGCTTCATCGCCCGACCGCCCGGCATATTCTCAGCGACGGGCAGGATGCTGATCAGATGCAGAGGCAACTTGAGCCGAGCCGCCGCGCGCATCGTGGCCATCACCTCGGCTCCGCCGGTCATGTCCGCCTTCATCTGCTCCATGTTTTCGGAGGGCTTGAGCGAGATGCCTCCCGTGTCGAACGTGATCGTCTTCCCCACCAGCACAACCGGCTGCTCCGTTTTCTTCGCCTTCTCGCCTTTATATTCGAGAATGATGAACTTGGGCGGCTCGTGGCTGCCGCGCGCGACGCCCAGCAACGCCCCCATCCCGAGCTGCTCCATGTCCTTCTGCTCGAGTATCTTCACCGTCACGCCCGATTCCTTGGCCACTGCCTTAGCTTCGGTGGCAATCCGGCTTGGCGTCATCACGTTGGAGGGGTGATTGCACAGGTCCCGGACGAAGATGGTCGCTTCAGCCGCCGCAACGCCGCGTCGGATTCCCTCCACCAATTGCCGCTGCTGCACCCGTTGCGACGAATAGATCGTCATCCGCTCGACCTCGGACGGTTTGGCGCCGTTTTCGCTGCGGTAGGCGGTGAACTGATAACTTCCCAGAATCGCCCCTTCGGCCATGGTCTGGGCGAGATCCAGCGGCGACGCGCCGCGCGGCGCGTCCGAGGGCATGGCCACTGCAAAGGCGGTGACCTTCGCTAGGCGTACGCGCTTCACCGCGGCACCCAAGGCCTGGCGCACGGCGTCCAATCGAAGATCCTTTTTCTTGCCCAGACCGGCCAGGATAAGCCGCTTGACCGGCGCTTTGTCCTGGGTGTGCACTAAGAGCAACTCGCCGGATTTGCCTTCGAACTCTCCGCGGCGCACCAACTCAGTCAGGTGGCCAGCGAGCTGCTTATCGATCGCCGCGGCTTCCTGTTTGAGCCCCTCGCCTTCGCAATGCAGCAGAACCAACACTTCTCCCGACTGTTGGTCGACTCGACCGATCTGCGCATCAACCTGAACAATCTTCATCACGCCTCCACGTTCTGTCTATTCGCTGCAACTCGGGTCCCCGATTTCTCTCGTCCCTGCGCCCAGCCCCGTAACCGGCGCTGTTGGGCGGGCAGCACATCAGATGCTGTTTATACCCCACGCATGTCAGGAGCCCAAATATATTTGTGCATTTGCAGTTGGAAGCGGACCGGCAATCGGTCTGCCAGCACCCACTCGGCAAGCTGACGCGCATCGGTCACGCCAAAAACCGGACTGACCAGCACCGTGCAACGGCTTGCCAGGTTCTCGCGGCGCATGACCTCGCGAGCCCATTCGTAGTCGGCGCGATCGCGGATCACGAACTTTGCCTCGTCTCTTGCGGTGAGACGCGCCAGGTTCGGCCAGTGCATGCGGTCCGCCATACCGCTACCGGGACACTTCACGTCTAAAATCACGTGAACTCGTTCGTCGACGGTACTCGTATCGATCGCGCCGCTGGTTTCCAGCAGCACCTCGTACCCCTCATCGCACAGGCGCCGGAGGAGCAGCGGCGCATCGGGCTGACTGAGCGGCTCGCCGCCGGTGACTTCCACCAGATTGCAGCCTGTCCGTCGGATCTCCTCAAGGATCTCGTCGAGACTCATCTCCCGGCCTCCGTAGAAGGAGTACTCGGTATCGCACCAGGTACAGCGCAGCGGACAACCGGTTAAGCGGATGAAGACACAGGGACGTCCCGCATGGGTCGATTCGCCCTGAATGCTATGGAAGATTTCGGTGATGCGCATGCGCGTCTGTCTGATCGGAACGGCGCCGGTGCTCGGAGCCGGGGCTAGCGCCATCGAACCGTGGTCCAGCCTTGCTGACGGGCGATCCTACCCATGCCTCGTATGGGATTGACGACCAGCGGGTTGCCGACCATCCGTAACAACTCGACGTCCCCGGGACTATCGCCATAGGCGAAAGAGCGTGAAAGGTCGATGTTCGAACCACGGACCCACGCCGTGATGAGCTCCCGTTTACCCGGCCCATAGGGATAGGGCGCCAGGAGGTTACCGGTGAAGCGGCAATGCTCCTGTTCGGGACTGGCCGCCAACACTGTCTCCACACCCAACCATCGGGCCAGGGGAGCGATTAAAAAATCCAGCGATCCTGTCACCAGCACGATTCGGTGTCCGGCGCGGCGATGCTCGTCCATCCGCGCCAATCCTTCGGCTGCAATGCGGGGGAAAATTTCCCCGCGACAAAATTCGTCGGCCAACGGCACGATATCCGCCACGGGTTTCCCCGCCAGATATAGCTTCCTTTCGCGCAGCGGCTGCAGCGACAAGGGCGGCACTCGACGGAGCAGCCAGCCCGTGCTTTCCCGCAGCTCACGCCATCCAACCAAGCCCCGCCGCCACAGGAAGCGAAAAAATCGCACCTCGCTGGCCTGTCCCGGCAGGAGCGTATTGTCCACGTCAAACAGCGCGGCAATATCCGTCATCTGGCTCGTATGCATGGTGCGGGAGGTCGACAGCGGGGGCATCTGCATATCCTGCAGGCTAATCCGGTTCGTGATTCTAACGGACAACTAGTTGATTGACAAGCATTTTGGCCCGCTCTTATAATGCGCCTTCCTGATTCGTCGTTCGTCCCTCGGGGAGGAAGCGAACCCGAATTCAGGTAATCTGTCGCGAGAGATGTAGGCCGACAGCCCCCTCAGTCCTCATCCTGCGAAAGACGCTTCACCTGCGACGTTTCACGGATTCGGTAGCCGAAGTGGTGGAATGGCAGACACGCACGTTTGAGGGGCGTGTGGCGCAAGCCGTGCGGGTTCAAGTCCCGCCTTCGGCACCAACCTTCGCGCCAGCGAAGGTGACTTTCTGAACAACCTGCATTAGTCATCCGCATCAACACCATCCCGGTTCGGACTTCCCCCTGATTCTCTCCGCAGACGCCACGCCGACACGATTCGGTATTGCGAGTTCGGCATTGGACCTGTCCCCATCGGCGAAATGCATCCATTTGAGACACACTTGACCGACGCCCGAGCAATCTTGCTCATCCCTCCTTCTGAAGGTCACGCAGTGGACATTTTCTGAAAAAATAGCGCAAAATATGCTGCCTGAGCGGCCGGGAAGCTGGTTTACCGTCCACCTGGCTTCCCTCTGCGCAGGTCCATGCAGACCGCTGCGGGGGAGGATCAGACGTGGGAGCAGCGCACACTCCGGCAGCGTCGTCTCGATCACCGCGCTCAGCCGTCACCATCCCGGACAGGTCCTCGATGTATGACGTAGCCAACTTCTCGCTGGCCGACATGGTTCGAGTCACGGGCGTCCTGCGCAGGCTCGGGCTCGCCGCAGCCAGCATGGAAGAAACGGCCGTCCGAATCGTACGGCATCTCCAGGAACAACTGCTCGACACCGACGAGCAGCGTCCCGCCTGTCCACTCGTGCAGTGCTTCACGACTCAGCCGTTTGCGGCGTTGCCGGAAGCCGACCGTGAGGCCGCCAAGAGCAGAATCGTCGAGGGTACGCTGTCGCCTTGCACGCTCTGCTGGACCCTGCTGGCGTCGGCAGGCGACCTCCCGGAGTGGAACGACCGTCTCCATGCGAGACAGGCCCCGGTGGCCGCGATTACCGACGAGGAATTTCCCGTCAGCTTTCCGTTGTTCGCCCCCTTGCTGGCACAGTTCGGTCTCGGCACCGCGGCACCACAGCAGAAAGATCTGCACATTCTCCTCGACCCACAGGAACGGACCTTCGGCGTCTTCCATGTCCCCGATGCCACTGCCAGCCCATACCTGCATTCCACCCAGCTGCAGCTGGCAAACCGATACGGAATCCGATCGGTTGTGGGATTCGGCGGCCTGCTGCCATCCCTGAATGCCTTCGTCCTGGCCTTGTTTACCCGCGTTCCTCTATCGAAGCCGCAGATTGAAATGTTCCGAACCATCGCTCTGGCCGCCAAATTGGCCTTTCTGCCGTTCGACGGAGGCCCCGTTTTTTCGTCTCATCGATCGCTGTCCTGTGAGGAGCGCGTATGACCGCCAACGGAACCATTACCGAACTCGACATTCTGCACGCACGGGTGACCACCCTGGAGCAGCTGGTCGAGACATACGAACAGACGGTGGCGACCCAAACCGAGCGGCTTCTCACATCGGCCGAGCGTGTCAAAGAGCAATCGTCCATTCTCCGGGCGTTGGTGTCGGCAACCGATCCGACTCAGGGCGGAGAGTTCTTCCATTCCATCGTCTTTCATCTGGCCGCCCTCTCCCAGGCCCGCTACGTCGTGCTCGGCGAATATTCGCGTGACGTCACCCCCTCCGTGCGAACCCTCGCAGTCTGGAGCGGCGACGATTTCGGCCAGAACTTTTCCTATTCGTTGGAGGGGACGCCCTGCGCAACCCTTGCCAACGACCGCCTGATCCTAATCGGCACCGGAGCAAAACTCCGATTCCCCACCGCAAAGGTTCTCTCGGATTTGAATATCGACGGCTACTGCGGCGCTCCGATTTACAGCACCGCAGGCACTCCGTTGGGTGTCCTCGCGCTATTGGACGATCATCCCCTGACGGTCTCGATGGAAATCCAGTCGGTACTGATGTTGTTCGCGGCCCGCGCGGGTGCCGAATTGGAGCGACGGCGCGCAGAAGAGGCCTTGCGTGCCAGCGAGGAGCGCTTTCGAGCCTTTCTCGATCACGCGCCGAGCACCGCATTTATGAAGTCTCCCGACGGCCGATACCTCTACACCAACGAACGATTCAATCGATTGCTGATGCCGGCGGGCACATCCGCATTGGGCAAGACCGACTTCGACCTGTTCGACCCTTCAGAGGCGACTGAGACCGCAGCCCATGATCGGTGGATTGCGGAAACGGGCGCTTCGATGGAATGCGAACAGTCGGTTCCACATCCGGATGGCCCTCACACCAGCATCGCAGTCAAGTTCCCGCTACGCGACGAGACCGGCCACCTCTATGCCATCGGCGGCATCGCGACGGATATCACCGACCAGAAACGCTCCTATTCGCTCCTCGAGGCCGCCATGAACTCTACGGCCGACGGGCTCCTGGTGGTCGATCGGCAGGGACGGGTGACGGTCCTGAACGAACGATTCATCAGCCTGTGGCGCATCCCGGATAAGCTGGTCCACAGCCGGGAAGACGACGCCCTGTTGGATTTCGCCGCCGACCAGGTGAAGGATCCTCAAGGCTTCAGGAAACGGATCCGCGAACTGTACGACCATCCCCATCAGGAAAGTAACGACGTACTCGAATTCAGGGATGGCCGGATCTACGAGCGGGCGTCTCGCCCCCAAATCCTCGACGGCGAGATCGTCGGCCGAGTCTGGAGTTTCCACGACATTACCGATCTCAAGCGGATGGAGTCTGCCTTGCGGACCAGCGAAGAACGGTTGGCGCTGGCGGCACGTGGCTCAACCGATGCGTGGTGGGACGGCCATTGCTTGCCGGACCGCGCATGGCACGATCCCGAAAATCCGCTGTGGTGGTCGCCGCGAATTCGGGAGATCCTGACGCTTGAGGATTCGGAACCGTTTGCGACTCTCGACCACTGGGCCCAACGGCTACATCCGGACGATCGTGAGTCTGCGCTCGGGGCACTGCGGGCGCATATCGAGGAGCGAGTCCCCTTCGACACGGACTATCGTCTGCAGACCGGGCAGGGAGACTATCGCTGGATCCGGGCCCGCGGCCAGGCCATCTGGGATACCGAGGGAACACCGCAGCGCATGTCGGGCTCATGCCAGGACATCACCGAACAAAGAGCTGCGGAGGAGGCCCTGCGAGCCAGTGAAGAACGCTATGCCCGCGCAACCGCCGTCGGCAAGGTCGGGGTATGGGAGCTGGACGTGCCTCGCGCCCACTATCACGGCGATGCCAACCTGAAAACCCTGTTCGGATACGGGGCGGACGAACTCTCGACAGATCCGTTCGCCTGGCTGAGCTTGGTACATCCGGACGATCAAGGCGTCGCGCTCGAGCGTTGGACTCAGGTCGTCGAGGGACGCACCGATCAACTGACCTATGAACTTCGCATGGTGCGCAAGGATGGCACCATCATCTGGACCGAGGTCCGTGGGCACGCGCTGCGTGCCCCCAATGGGGCCGTTTCCCGGCTCATCGGCACCACGGTCGACATCACCGAACGGAAACAGGCCGAAGACCGGCTCCGCGAAAGCGAACAACGTCTGCGACTCACGCAATTCGCCGTGGACCAAGCCGGTGACGCGATTTTCTGGGCGGACGAACAGGACCGGCTGGTCTACGCCAACGAAGCAGCCTGCCGCTCTTTGGGGTATTCGCGCGAAGAACTCCTCGCCCGGATGATCCATGACATTGCGCCGTTCCATACGCCTCACGCCCCGGAGACCCAGGGGCGCCCGCTCGAACCGGGACGAGCCGGGAAGTTTGAGTCAATGCACCGGACGAAAAGCGGCAGGGTGTTTCCAGTCGAGGTGTCGATCAGTCGCCTGGAACATCAAGGTCGGAGTTTCACGTGCTGTATCGCGCGGGACGTCAGCGAACGGAAACGGATGGAGGCCGAGCTGCGGGATGCGATCGAGCGATTCGATCTCGCCGTCGGCGGATCGCAGGACGGACTGTGGGATGCCCAAGTGCATCCCGATTACCATTGGTCCGACCCTCGAACGCCGGTCTGGTGGTCGCCTCGCACGAGGGAACTGCTCGGCTTCGCGGAACATGAATTCCCCAATGTCCTCGGGAGCTGGCTGCCATTGATTCATCCGGAGGACCTGGACCGCGTCATGAGCGCCCTCACGGCCACGGTCGAACATCGCGTGCCGTACGATGTCGAGTATCGCCTATTCACAAAATCCGGAGACCTGCGGTGGCACAGGGCCAAAGGCCAGGGAGTGTGGGATGAGCAGGGACGGCCGGTTCGCATGGCCGGGTCGACAAGCGACATTACGGAGCAAAAGCTCGCGGAACAAGCCCTGAGGGAGAGCGAGGAGCTATTCGGCAAGGCCTTTCGGTCCAGCCCTTACCCGATCGTCATTTCCGAGCTGGCGGACGGGCGCTGCCTCGACGCAAACGACGCCGCGATTTCACTCTTCGGCTACCGAAGGGACGAAGTGACCGGCTACACCGCCACCGATTTGAATCTCTGGCCTGATGCCGAAACCAGACTGCGATTCGTCGAACAGCTAAACCGGGTCGGATCGATTCGGAACATGGAACTCAGCCTGCGGGACAAGGCGGGACAATTCAGGCGCTGCCTGGTGTCCGCAGAACGTATCGAGCTCCACGGCAAACAGTGCATGGTCACCGTCGGAACCGACATCACCGAACAAATGCGCGCTGAAGCGGAGGAACGCGCGCGCGCAGCCCAGATGATCGACTTTCAAGCCGCATTGGTCGAGCTGGCGCGCCTCAATCATGAGGAATTGTCGGTCCCGGTCGCTTTCCGTCGAATCACCGAGGTGGCGGCCCGCGCCGTGCGGGTATCGCGAGTCGGTATCTGGCTGTTTCGGGAGGACCGGTCGGCGCTGGTATGCCACGACTTGTATCAGCGCGTCGCCGTCACGCATGGCGGAGGCATCACATTGGAAACCGCGGACCATCCCCGCTACTTGGAGGCACTCGAGGCCGGCGCCGTCATGACCGCGCATCAGGCCAGAACCGACCCCCAGACGAGCGAGCTCCTGGATCGATACCTCTTGCCGTTAGGCATCACGTCCATGATGAGCGTCCCAATTCGCCGGCAGGGCAGGCTCGTCGGGGTCGTCGCATTTGAACACGCCGGACCCGCGCGGAGTTGGAGCCTGGAAGAACAGAATTTTGTGACCACGGTCGCGGACATGGTGACGATCGCGCTCGAAACCGAGGAGCGTGTGCGCGCCGAGCAAGAAATGCGACAAAGCGAGGAGCGATTCCGCGCCATGGTACAGAACTCCTCGGACATCACGACCATCCTGGAAGCGGACGGTTCGATCCGATACGAGAGCCCGATGTTCACCCGCCTGTTCGGCTATCCCGAGGAGCATGTCGTCGGCACCAATGCGCTCTCCTACGTCCACCCGAACGACCTCGAGAACGTGAAGGCAGTGCTCGAGAAGCAGTTGATGACGCCAGGCGTGGGGGATCCCATCGTCTTTCGCTATCGACGAGCCGATGGGCAATACCTGACCTTGGAGGCCATCGGGAACAATCGGTTGCAGGACGACACGGTCCGCGGAATCGTGGTGAATTCGCGGGACATTACGGAGCGGATGCAGGCTGAAGAGGCCTTGCGCCACAATCACGCACTCTTGTCGGCCATCATGGAGGCTGCAACCGATATCATTTTCGTGAAGGACCTCCACGGTCGATATCTCCACATGAACCCGGCCGGTTTCCGGCAGATGGGAACGGGCCTCTCCGAGCTGGTAGGGAAGACGGACGAGGACATCTTCCCTCAGGATTTGGCAGCGAGTTGCCGCTCGACCGACGCCATCGTCCTTCGTACCGGCACCACGCAGACGATCGAGGAAGTAACCAAGTCAAGCGGCACGTCGACGACCTATCTGACCACCAAGGCTCCCTATCGCGACGGCACCGGTCGAATCATCGGCGTCATCGGCGTCGCACGCGATATCACCGAACAGAAACAATCCGAAGAAGTCCTGCGCCAACGGGAACAAGACCTCCGAAAAGCGCTCGATGAACGGGAACGTATCAGCCAAGACCTCCATGACGGCATCCTCCAATCCCTGTATGCCGTCGGGCTCGGGCTGGAAACCTGCAAATCCCTGCTGGTCCGAGATCCCAAGAAAGCGGCCGGCACGCTCGATCGAGGCATCAAACAATTGAACGGGTTGATGCGGGAGTTGCGCAACTTCATCGCCGGCCTGGAATCCGAAGTCCTGCAGGGCCGTGATTTGGCGTCGGCCTTGCGCAGCGTCGTCGAATCCCTGGCCCAGCCACACCATTTGCCGTTCCAAGTCTCGATCGAACGGAAGGCGGCCCAACATGTGTCCCGCGAGCAGGGGCTACACCTGCTCAATGTCGTGCGGGAAGCCGTCAGCAACAGCCTTCGCCATGCTAAGGCCCGGCGGGGATCCGTCATACTCAAGTCCCTGAAGCATCAGATTCGGTTGACCGTTCGCGACGACGGAATCGGGTTTCGGCCGGCCGCCGTGGCTGGATTGGGTCATGGCTTGACCAATATGGCGGCACGCGCTATGAAACTCGGCGCGCGCTTGACCGTGCATTCCAAGCCGCGCGGCGGAACTCGCATCGTGTTCGACTTGCCAAGGAGGTAACGCATGCCCGCACTGAAGACACACACGATCCGCATTCTGTTGGTGGATGACCACGAGGTCGTTCGCGTAGGACTGCGCACGCTGCTCAATGAACATCAGGACCTGCGGATTGTGGGAGAGGCCGGTACGATGGCCGACTCCATCCGTGAGGCGTTCCGGCTGAGGCCGGACGTGGTGCTGATGGATGCGCGCCTTCCCGACGGCTCTGGCGTGGAAGCCTGCCGGGAGATTGTGTCGAGTTGCCCGGACACCCGCGTAATCTTCCTGACTTCCTACGCCGATGACGACTCGGTCCTGGCCGCCGTCCTCGCGGGCGCGCATGGGTACGTGCTGAAGGAAATCGATTCCTCCGCGCTCGTCGGCGCGATCCAAGCCGTCGCGGAGGGTCAGTCCATCCTCGACCCGACCATCACGGAGCGGGCGCTCGACTGGATCAAGGGAGCAGATCGCACCCGCATACGAGGCGGGATCGACCAACTCTCACCCCAAGAGGAACGGGTCTTGGCTCTGGTAGCGGAAGGACGCACCAACAAGGAGATTGCGGCCTCGCTCCAGCTGAGCGACAAGACCGTCAAGAACTACCTGTCGAACATTTTCCAGAAGCTGCACATCACCCGGCGCGCCCAGGCTGCCGCCTTCTTCATCCGCCGGAAATCCTGACCGCTACGAATCCGCCGTGAGGGCATTCGGCTCTACACGTATAGAGCCGAATGCCCTCAGCGTCTCGATCTCCAATCATATCTATCTGATAGTCCCTAGGTCGGTTATACTATCAATCAGGCACCTTTCCGGTGCCCCTGATCGACGGCGAACGGAACCCCGCTTGACCTCTACTGGTACGACCGCACACTCGCCTGAGACCCGAGGGCCCAGCGCGACGGACGCATTTCTCCAGGCGCTCGCCAACCAGGCTTCCGTCGGCATCTTCCTCACCGACTCATGCGGCAACTGCCTTTATCTCAACGATCGCCTCTACGCACTGACCGGGCTACCCCGCTCAGGCGCGAGCGGCCAGGGGTGGCTCACCGCGCTGCATCCCGATGATCAAGGACATCTCATCGCCGAATGGACAAAGGCCACCGCCGAAGGCCGCACCTTCCTCACCGAGTGCCGATTCCAACGCCCCGACGCCACGGTCAGATGGGTGACGGTCGAAGCCTTCCCGTTGAAGACGGGCGGGATGGACGTCACCGGCTATGTAGGGACGGTTCGGGATATGACCGCCAGGAAGCATGCGTTGGAAGCACTGCAGGCGAGTGAAGAACGGTACCGTAACCTCATCCAGGCATCGCCTCAACCGGTCCTTGTCAGTTCCGGCGGAGTCATCGTGTTTACCAATCCCGCCGGTGCGCACCTCTTCGGCGCAGCCTCGCCGAGGGAACTGATCGGGCAGCCGATCACGAACTGGCTGTCCACCGATCTCCTGCACGCAGCCTATGCAACAGAAGAAGCCGAGGGCGGCGCAGTCGCGCCTTGCGAGGCACGCCTTGTAAGGCCTGATGGAACCACCGTCGAGATTGAACTCACGGCGGCCCCGATCACCTTCGACGGCACCTCGGCCCTCCAACTGATCTTGTCCGACCTGACGGCACAAAAGGAATCGGCCGCACGCCAGCACCACGCCAACAAGATGGAAGCGATCGCGACCCTCTCAGGCGGAATTGCGCACGAGTTCAACAACTGCCTGACCGCCATCCTCGGTTTTACCGAGTTGACGCTGCCGGCGATTCCGCCCGACAGCAAACCCTATGGACATCTGCAGCAGGTGATCGTCGCTTCAAAACGGGCACGGGACCTCGTCCACCAGATGCTCGTGTTCAGCCGACAGGCTGGAAGCACCAAACAACCCATGGCGTTGCACTGGCTGCTTAAGGAGACCTTGCGCGTGCTGCGGATCGGCCTGCCGGACCATATCACTCTACGTGAATGGATCCATGGGCCTACGCGTCCGGTCTTGGCCGATCCCACTCAGATCCACCAGCTCTTTGTGAACCTGCTGGCTAATGCCGAACAGGCAATGAGTACAACCGGCGGGGTTCTGGAAGTTCGCCTCGACGACGTACGCCTGGGGCCGAGCGCGACCGGATCCACGCCGCAATTGCCGTCCGGAGATTATGTGCGTCTGACCGTCTCCGACGGCGGTGAAGGCATGAGTAGCGGCGTGCAGGCCAGGATGTTTGATCCCTTTTTCACCACCAAGGGCATCGGCGAGGGCATCGGCATGGGATTGGCAGTCGTCCACGGCATCGTCACGGAACACGGTGGAACCATCCGGGTGACGAGCCAGCTAGGCCACGGCACCACTGTCGAGGTCTATCTCCCTTCGCTTCCAGACGAGCCCCCTCCGCCCACACATCCGTCGATCGAAAGGTAGAAACCGGCGCGGTGAATTGAAGAATCCCTTGCTGGGGATGAGGAGGAGCGTTACAGTCATAGAGACGAAGCGAAGGGCGGCCGCCCCCGGCAGTGCAGGTCCGTGGTCCTCGACCGATCGGACCTTCGGAGCCGCCCGCTATCTATGAAGGAGTACTATGCCGTCGGTTTTGGTCGTGGACGATGAGGACGCGATCCGCCAGTTGATCCGCCAAACTCTCGAGCAGGCCGGCTATCAAGTGAGCGCCGCCCGGGACGGGAAGGAAGGGCTCGCACGGTACCGCAAGGCTCCGGCTGACCTCGTGATTATGGATATCCTGATGCCGGACCAAGACGGCCTCGAAAGCATCCTCACCCTGCGCCGCGAGTTTCCGAACGCAAAGATCGTGGCCATCACCGGCGGCAGCGACATGATCGGCATCCTGAACTTTCTCGACGTGGCCAAAATGCTGGGCGCGCGACGGACGCTGCAGAAACCGTTCGAGATGAAGCAACTCTTGGACGTCGTGCACGGCGAGCTCACCAGCTAGCGGTCGTTGATGGTCCGATCGACCTCCCGTTGACTTTCCTTCACCCACCTCCGCACACTAGCGCCCGCACAGTCGTCCCGATGGAAGCCACTTACCCCTCATGACGTGGTCGATAGTACCGTTGCATGCAGCGCTCGGCGGGCTCGTACTCGCCGTCGGCGCATTGTTGATGTGGGACCAGGTGCCGACGGCCTTGCCTCTGTTGGTCGGGGCCGGCGCGGCAGGCTTTCTGTGGTGGCGCAGCCCAGATATCGGCTCGGTCTGGGCCTGGACGACCATGTTGATGGGAGTCGAGAGTATGGCATGGCCCGTCGCGACCATGCTGATCGTGAGATCGACTGGAACAGAACCCACCGAGGCCCAGATGGGAACGATCCTCAATGCGGTGCTGTTCGGACTCTTCTCATCAGTCTTTTGGGTCACCTTCTCGCTGGGACTCTTCAAGCGACTGAAGGAAAGAAACCAGCCGCCCGTACCGCCCGCAACCGAGCCTGCTCCAGAGCAGATCCGAAAAAAGCGTGCTCGCCGCTGACAGAGTCCTCCGCAAGGTGCTGACGCGTGGAGCGTCCGGCGCGCAGGAGATTCATCTCACGACTCCCGGTTCCGCTAAGCCATCGCCACCGGATCCACATCCACGTCGAATCGCAGTTGTCCCACCCGCTGCTCCTGTTCGAGCCGATCGAGCGTCCCCGTCACCGTCCTTCGCGCGAGGGACAGATCCGTGGACTTGACCAGGATCTGCCAACAATAGCGATCCCGCACCAGCAGCTTGGGCGCCGGAGAGGGCCCCAGAATCGTAACGTCTCCGCCGCCGAATGATCCCGGCTGTTTCGCTCCAGCTGTCCCGTAGGGTCCTGGAAGCCGAGTCGCTCGGCCTCCGTCACCCGCCAGCGCCGCATGCAGCAAGTCCGCCCAGCGCTGCGCGGCTCGCGCCACCGCGGATTCAACCCGTCCGGAGATGTCCAGTCGAATCAGGTGGGTGAAGGGCGGATATTGCAGCATCTCTCGAAAGACGCGCTCGTGCGTCAGGAACTGGGTCGGATCGCCGGCGACGATCGCGGCAATGGCATGATGATCGCCAAACCGTGTCTGCAGCATCACCCGCCCGCCCGGCCTCGCGAGTTCCACCGCATCTACCAGGCCATGGTATGTCCGTTCAGCAGAGCGAAAATCCGACACATGCAAGCCGGCGTCCGCATCGGGGATGCCGACAAACGCGGCTCGGGGCGAGAGGGGTAATCGGAAGAGCATTTCCGTCCCGATCAGAATGTCGAGTTCCTTGTCGGCAAGAAGCTGTGCAACGGCCCTGGCATCGGCTGGACGCCTGACCGCGTCACTGTCCATGCGACCGACTCGCGCTCCCGGGAACATCCGCTTGACCGTCTCCTCGACCCGTTCAGTCCCGGACCCGACCGGTTCCAAATGCGGGCCGTGACACTTCGGGCACTCCTCCGGCAGCGATTTCGTGCGGCCGCAATAGTGGCAACGCAGATGTCGATTCAGCTTATGGAAGGTCAACGTGACGCTACATGCCCCGCACTGCGGCATCGTGCCGCAGTCACGGCAATGCAACACGCTGGCGTACCCTTTTCGATTCAAATACAAGATCGCGAGTTCTCCCCGCTGCAGAGCGCCCCGAATGCCCTCGCAGAGCGCCGGGACGAGCAACGTCCCGCTTGGGAGCCCCTTCGCATCGATCACCTCCACCGTTGGAGCCATGGCGCTGTCCCGGTAGCTCGCGGGGACCATGGTTGCCAGCGCCACTTCGTGCCAGGCCTCGAGCGAGGGATGGTTTGACGCCCATACCAGCGCAGCCCCCTCACGTCCCGCCCGAAAACGGGCCACGTCGCGCGCGTGATATCGCGGCGCCTGCTCTTCCTTCAATGCACCTTCATCTTCGCCATCCACCCAGATCAGGCCCAGTTCGGGCAGCGGGGCAAAGACCGCGAGGCGCGTCCCGATCAACACGTTGCCAGCCCCGCTCTTTGCAGCCTGCCAAACCGCCCCCCGCGCCGATGTGGACAACGCACCGTGGAGCAGCAAGGCGCCGAGTCCCGCCTCCGTGACCAACGCAGCGAGCCTGGTTGCCCGCTCGACTTCACCGGTTACAACCAACACACGGCGTCCCATGGCAAACGTTTGCCTAATTGCTTCCACGAGACACTGCCCGCGAAGGTCACGACCAGCATCGAGCACCACCCTTCCCGGAGGAGCCTGTTGCAAGGCCAAACGGATTGTCGCCGGCCAGCCTGAGGCGGCCGGAGCATCGTCCGTGACGCTGGGAAGCAGATCGAGGGTGGAAGACAACACAGTCGGAGGAGTGCGGCCTGATACAGGGACGCATGACGAGCCGGAGGTCGCAATGTCTTCGGAAAGCCGCACGAGCCCCAGATCGGTCAGGTGCCGTAGCGCACGAGAGGGACTGGAGGCCACTCCCTTCGTAAGCGCATTCTCAGACAAGCCCTTCCGCCGCCGTTGTAGCCGTTCCAATAGCGTCTGTTCCGACTCATCCAGGCCGGCCTCCGGCAGCCGGCAGGTTCGTCCTTCTTCGGTCGCCACATAGCGTCGGCGTATCTTTGGCGACTGACTCGCCCCAGGGGGAAGAATCAGATTGATACATTGCCCCCAGGGGGCCGCGTAATACTCTGCGACCCATCGCAGGAGATCGACGCGATCCTTCGCCAGATCCTGGTCGGCAAGCGGGTCGGCGAGGGCACGAATGGGCTTCAATGCCCCGGTTGGAGCATGCCGTGGCAGCCGCGTATGCACCCCAACCACAAGGCCATGCAGGGTCTGGGTCCCAAACGGGATCAGCACCTGCCGCCCGATCGTGACCTGTCCGGTCAATTCCCTGGGTATTTGGTAGGTGAAGGCGCGACGCAACCGCCGGGGCACAATCACATCGGCAAAGACAGCGGGTTCTGGGACGGACGCGGAAGCGACCGGAGACTGCGAGACGTCGGACATGCGCCATTGTAGCAACACGAGTGACAGCCAACAATGAGGCGAGGCTTCACGGAGCCGGTGGTTGGAGTCGGTCGAGGATTCTTGAGGGAAGGGGGGACGCCTGACAGGCCACCGGCGTCTGGGACACCGGTGGCCCGAGTTGTGGCTCAGAGACCGGGAGTATTGCTCGGCGCGGCTTCGCCTGAAGGAGGCGCAGAAGCCGGTTGCGCGGATGTTGGGACCGTCCGCTCAGACCCGCTGTCCACCGAAGCCGTCCCGCTGCCGGGAACGGGAACCGCCTGAGCCGGCGTCACATCGGCCGGCGCCGCACCCATTTGATTGAACGTATACTTGCCTGCCTCGGGTAGACCGGCATCCGTCACCTCGTGAACCGGCTGGGCCTTCGGCTCTTCCTCCGGCGCATAGAGAACCACTTCGATGCGGCGGTTCTTCTTGCGTCCTTCTTCGGTGCCGTTGCTCGCCACAGGCCGACTCGCGCCATACCCCACGGAGGACAGCTTCGCCGAATCCATTCCGCCCTTCTCCACCAGGTAACGAACAATTCCAGCAGCGCGGGCCTTGGAGAGCTCCCAATTCGACGGATAGCGGCCCTTCAGGGACGGACCAATCTCCATGTTGTCCGCGTGACCCTCCACGCGAATCTGTTTGTCGACCCCGGCAATCTTGAGATAGGCGGTGATGTCGTCCAGGATGGCTATGGCCGACGGTTTGACTTTCACCTCGCCGGACTCGTACTCGAGTTGATCGACCAGGTCATCGAGGCTGAGCTTGGTCACACCTCCCGCTCGTTCGAGCCGCACTTTCGACGGCTGGCGTGGTTCAGCAGCCGCGGCACTCGCGGTCTCGGAACGGCCGGCTGCAACCGGCGTAGCGGACAGAGGCGCGACATCGCCCTCGACACCATCCATCACCATCGCTTCGACCGGCGAATGGTCCTTATACTGAACCAGGTCGCCGACCAGAACCCGCGCAGTGGCCCGATAGAGGTAGCCGGTGGAGGTCCGCGGCTCGGTCGAGAGGATTTTCACCTCCCCGACCTTGCGCTTGGGTAATCCATTCCCGATCCTCGAAACATCCAGACGGTCGCCGACTTGAAGTCCATCGTCCCGCCCCTTATCGAGGTAGACAATGTTGTATTGCCCCACCAGCGACATGTTCTTGTCGGCCTGGAGATCAAGGATCATGCCCTCGAGTTCCGTCGCCGGGGCGGCAGGCGCAGCCGATTCCTCCGCAGCAGGCGGCGTGAAGCGCATGATCGGGTCGCCGGGCGAGATCGGAGCGAAACTACGGACAACCTGTGCTCCCACAGTCGTCGCGTCGAGCTGGGTGACCTTCACGACGCCCAACTTCACGATGACGTGGCCCAGATATGCTTTGGTTTTTGGATGAAACACCTTTCGGGCACGGCGATAGACCGTATAGAGGTCGCCCAACGCCGCATCCCCGGGGTTCTTCAACTTGAGATAGAGGTGATCGGTCCCGGCCCAGCCGATGACCATTCGATTGCCGGTCATCTGGTTGTCGCCGGTAATGAAATTCACGATGCCGTCGAGCGGCATCTGCTCACGAATGGAGCCCGCCGAATAGGTTAAGGCTGCCTCCCCGGAACCCACACTTTGGGCATTCTCAGCCGACGCGGTAAGCGCGTGGAGGGGCAGCATTGTGCAGGACACAAGAAGCAGGCTGGCGCGCATCGATCGTGTCATCATGGTGGTTACACCTTCGGTTATATGTAGCAACCTTAGCAAAGACAGGGGGGTTGTCAAGAAATGCGGGCCTTTGGCGGCCGTTTGCTCCCCACACCATGCCGGTGATATCGTGAGACTGAACGCCTCGTAGGAGCTACCCGTGGGAGCGCACAAGGGTCGGATCAACACGCAGGTTCGTCGGCGACTGAAAGTCCACGAGACGACACCGCTGGAATCCGAATGGGATGAGCAGAGCGGTCGCGAATCAACGGACCTCCGCATGCCCGCTGATCGCATGGTTTCCCGGCCCTCCGTCCCTCACGCTCCGACCGCTCCATCTTCCGATTCCAATCCCAAAAGCGACCCGCAGTCGAACTCTTCTCAGCCGTCCTAATCGCGTCTTATAACTACTCGACAGTATTCAGATTCTAGGACTTTCGGGACTAGAAGCCCTAGGTCCTTTGTGCGCTTGCTATTAAAAATCGGTGGGGGCTAAGATTCCGACCTCTTTGTAAGTCCGCAAGACCGTTTGAGGTTCGATCCATGGCTGGTTCCGAGCTCCTCTTAGAATATCTCACGCGGTATTTTCCCATTTTGGTGTTCGTCTTCGTCGCGCTTGCATTCGGCGGAGTGACGCTGCTCATCAGCTACTTCCTCCAGCCGAAGTACCCGGAACCGGAGAAGCTGTCGGCCTACGAGTGCGGGTCCGAGCCTTTTTCCGACGCCCGGATGCCCTTCCCGGTCCGCTATTACATTTTCGCGATGCTGTTCGTGATTTTCGACGTCGAAGTCATCTTCCTGTATCCCTGGGCCGTCGTGTTCAAGAAGATCGGCTTGGTCGGGCTCCTGGAGATGTTGCTGTTCATCGGCCTCTTCCTGGTCGCCTACGTCTATGCCTGGCGCAAAGGAGCCTTGGAATGGGACTGATACAAATCGGGCGACAGGATAAGGACGGCAGTCCCGATGTCATCACGACCACGGTCGAGAAAGCCGTCAATTGGGCACGCAAGGGCTCTCTATGGCCCATGACGTTCGGGCTGGCCTGCTGCGCCATCGAGATGATCGCCGCGGTGTCGTCGCGTTATGACATGGACCGCTATGGAGCAGGTGTGTTCCGCGCCTCCCCTCGGCAATCCGATCTCATGATCGTGGCTGGAACCGTTTGCCGTCGCATGGCCCCGGTCATCCGCAAGATTTACGATCAGATGCCGGAGCCGAAGTACGTGATCGCCATGGGATCATGCGCCACGTCCGGCAACATTTACGATACCTATAGTGTGGTGCAGGGCGTCGATCGGTTCGTGCCGGTCGATATCTATGTCCCAGGGTGCCCTCCTACGCCGGAAGCGCTGTTTGACGGGATCTTGAAACTGCAAGAGCGCATCATGCAAAAGCGCGTCTTCACCAAACAGCCCAAGCAAGTGAAGGAAGCCCTGAACGTCTAAGTCGGACAATTCAACGATGCATCAGTTGGCCGCGCGCATAGAAGAAACGTTTCCGGGTTCATTCGTCTCTGCCACCGAGTGGCGCGGCGACGTGGCGGTTACCGTCAAGCGAGACGCGCTGCACGAGGTCGCCAAATTTTTGCACGACGATCCCAGCATGCAGTTCGACTATATTGTTCACGTCAGCTCCGTGGACTGGCCGGACGATGAAGAACGGTTCGAAGTGGTATACGAGGTCTATTCCATCCGGAAGCGCCAGCGCATCCGCCTGAAAACGCGGGTTCCGGAGTCCGACTGCGTGGTCGACTCCTTGGTAGACATCTGGAAGGGCGCTGATTTCATGGAGCGTGAAGTCTACGACATGATGGGCATCCGCTTCCGGAATCACCCTGACCTTCGCAGGATTTTGATGCCAGACGACTACGACGAAGGCTATCCCTTGCGCAAAGATTTCCCGATGCGCGGCCGCGGATGGCGAGACACTTTTGAATTTTTGGATGAGCCGGCCCGCTAAGGCCAGCCCCATCTGAGACGCATACACAGGCGTATGGGACAGTTAGAAGACCAGAGAACAACCGTCTATAAAGTCGATCCCGAGCACCCGGAGAGCGAAAGCCTTCCTACGCTTCGGACCGAGGAGCTCCTCCTGAATATGGGGCCGCAGCACCCGAGCACGCATGGCGTGTTGAAGGTGATCCTCGAACTCGAAGGGGAACGGTTGGTCAAATCAACCCCGGTAATGGGATTTCTCCACCGCGGCGTGGAAAAGCTCGCCGAGGACGGAACCTACCACCAGTTCATTCCCCACACCGACCGGCTCGACTACGTCTGCGCGATGTACAACAACTTCGCGTATTGCCGCGCCGTTGAAAAACTGATGAACATCACCGTGCCGGATCGTGCCGAATATCTCCGCACGATCGTGGCCGAGGTACAGCGAATCATCGGCCATCAGTTCTGGCTGGGGACGCAGGCCCTCGACATCGGAGCGATGACGGTCTTTTTCTACTGCTTCCGCGACCGCGAGATCTTACTCGACTGGTTTGACGAACTCTGCGGTGCACGTCTGACGACCAGCTGGTACCGTATCGGAGGCGTGGAACGGGACTTCACGCCCTCCCTGTTTGCCAAGCTGAAGCAGTTCCTCGACTACTTCCCGCCGAAGATCGACGAGTACGTCGTCTTCTTGGAAAAGAATCGTATTTGGTTGGCGCGGACCAAGGGTGTGGCGGTCATTTCCGCAGAAGACGCCCTAAGCTTCGGTCTCAGCGGCCCCACGTTGCGTGGCTCCGGCGTCGATTACGACCTGCGGAAATACGAACCCTACTCGGCCTATCCAAAGTGCGAGTTCAGCGTCCCCGTCGGCAAGAACGGCGACACCTACGACCGGTATTGGATTCGCGTTCAGGAACTCTACGAGAGCGTGAAGATCATCCGGCAGTGCTTGGAACAGATTCAGGACGGCCCGATCATGGCCGACGTGCCGAGCGTCACGTTCCCTCCAAAGGAACGAGTCTTCACGAATCTCGAAGCCATGATCCAGCAGTTCAAACTGTTTTCGCAGGGATTCAACGCCCCTCCGGGTGAAATCTACTGCGGAACCGAAGCCCACAAGGGAGAGTTGGGCTTCTATATCGTCAGCACGGGCGGGGGCAAACCCTACCGCCTCAAGATCCGCGCCCCGTCCTTCATTCATATGGGAGCGTTCGACCATATGTCGCGCGGATACATGATTGCCGACGCCGTCACGATCTTCGGCACCTACGATATCGTGATGGGAGAATGCGACCGGTAGAGAATTTGATCACTCGGTGACTTGACGATTTGGCCGCGAATCCGGAACCGGATCACTCACCAAATCGAGACATCATATTTGAGGCAACATGGGTCTAAAGCCAGCCACGAACCCGGATGTTGAAGCCGCCTCGATCGAACTGACCATCGACGGTCGGACGGTCACGGCCAAGGACGGGGTGTCGCTGTACGACGTCATTGCGAGCACGGGCAAGATCATTCCGGCCATGTGCTACCACTATACATTCGATCCCTTCGGCTCCTGCGGCATGTGTTTGGTCATGCAGGAAGGAAAGAAGGCGCCGGTCCGCTCGTGTACGGCCAAAGCCACCGCCGGCATGGTCATCCGGACCGAAGGCGACGATCTCTTCGCCGCACGCAAGAAGGCGGTCGAAAAGCACCTTTCCGTTCACCCGTTGGACTGCCCGGTCTGCGATGCGGACGGCCACTGCGAGCTGCAGGACATGGCCTTCCAGCACGGCGTCACCAACCTGCCGAACGCGAAGCAAAAATTCATCCCGGAAGACACGCGGAGCCTGGTCCTCGACTTCAACATGAACCGCTGCATCGCCTGCGCGGAATGCATCAACGTCTGCAAGGACGTCTTGATGATCGACGCCCTGCAGTTCATGAAGAAGGGCGGCTTCAACCAGGTCGTGGCCAAGGGCGATTTGCCGCTCTCCTGTGAATTCTGCGGCGACTGCCTGGCCGTCTGCCCGGTGGGAGCGATCACCAATAAGTATTCCAAGTATCTGTACAAGCCGTGGCAGATGAGGAAGACCACGACAACCTGCAACTACTGCGGCGACGGATGCCAGATGTACTTGGAAACCAAAGACACCGAAGTCGTCCGAGTCACGTCACCCCTTTCTTGGAAGAACAAGTGGGGAGACCGGACGGAAACGGCCAAAGGTCACGGTGGGCTCTGTGTGCGGGGACGGTTCGGCTTCCAATACATCGACAGCCAGCAACGATTGCGCCAGCCGCTCGTCCGGAAGGGTGAGACGCTGGCCGAAACGCCCTGGCTGGAGACCATGCACACGCTGGTCGACCGTCTGTCGGAAATTCACCGCAAGCACGGACCGGAATCCATCGCCGGCCTGATCACGGCCCGCTGCACGAATGAAGAATTGTATCTCTTCCAGAAATTGATGCGGGCTGGCTTCCGTACGAATCAGCTCGACAGCAGCGCCCGTTACGGCCACGTCAATTTCGTGCACGCCGCCCGGCACGCCGTCGGCATCGGCCGCGCGCTCAACGACTGGGAAGACCTCACGAAGGCCAAGACGATCCTCGTGATCGGATCCAATGTCACTGATACCAACCCCTTGACCTCCGTCCGCATCAAGGAGGCCATCCGGGTCTACAAGGCACAAGTCATTGTCGCCGACTCCGCGGTGACCAGCATCGGCCAGTTGGCCTCACATCCCCTGCTGATTAAACCGGGATCCGAATCCTCCCTGATCGACGGACTCCTCAAGGCCGTAATCGATCAAGACCTGGTGGATGAGGACACGGTCAAAAAGCACCCGGAGGCCTTCGCCGCACTGAAACAGGCGCTGGCGCAGGTCTCGCTGGACGACGTAGCGACGCGGACGGGAGTCTCCGCCGACCAGATCCGCGAGGCAGCGGCGCTCTTCGCCGAAGCCCCGCGATCCATCGCGCTCTGCGCGGAAGGCATCGTGCGCCGGCCGAACGGCTATCACAATGTCCTCAAGTTGATGGACCTCGCCTGGGTGACGGGAAAGCTTGGGCGTCCCGGCTGCGGCGTAACCACCGCGACTGAGGAAGTGAATGAACAGGGCGCACTCGATATGGGAGCAGCCCCTGAGTTCCTACCGGGACAAGCCCGCTTCGACGATCCCGGCGCTCGCGAACGATTCGGCAAGGCGTGGGACGTCACGCTTCCAGCCAGCAACAGCGGCGCCAATCTGATGGAAATTCTCCGGCGGATTCGCGGCGGCCAGATCAAGGCCCTGTATGTGATCGGGGAAAATCCCCTTGCCACACTGCCGGCCTCCCTCGATGTGAAGAACGCCTTGGCGCAGCTCCAGTTATTGGTGGTTCAGGATCCGTTCCTGACCGAGACGGCCAAGCTGGCACACTTCGTACTGCCGGCATCGACTTATGCGGAGAAGGACGGCACCTTCACCAATCTCGAAGGCAAAGTCCTCCGCGTTCGCCAGGCCATCGATCCGATCGGCGAAAGCTTGCCGGACTGGCATATCATGACCGCCTTGGCAAACGGGTTGGGCTATGACTGGACATACGAGTCTCCGCAAGACGTGCAAAACGAAATCATGAAGCTGTTGCCCGGGTATTACAATTTGGGGCAACCTCGACGCGTGACGCCGAACGCCGACGCTTATTTGGCGAACGGCTTTGCGGCGGAAGTCGGAGGCAGGTATCACGGGAAACCCGCCGCCGGGGATGCCACGAGACCCTTCACGCTCTTGATGGGGCAAGTTCTCTATCACTCGGGCAAGATGTCCACGCAGGCCTCGGGTCTGATCAACATCGAACCGAATCGCGGCCGGCTGCAGATGCACCCCGCGGACATAGAACGATTGGGGCTGACCGAGGACTCCAAGATCCGGATAACGTCGCAACAGGGCTCGGTGCAACTCGGGGTCAAAGCAGACCCGACGGTGATGGCCGGGACCTGCTTCTTCCCGGAACATTTCAACGAACCCCCGGTGAAAGACCTCATGACCGTGGAAACTGATCCGACGACCGGAGTGCCGTACTTCAAATCGACCCGCGTCAATATTGAAAAGGCCGCTGGGTAAGAGTAAGCTCGTCCGTCTTTTTCGCGCAGATAGAGAGACAAGGTGCAGGGAATGAGTGTCGGGGCATTGACCAAAAAGATTCTTCAGGCCGCGCTGTTCTATGAGATCTGGGACGCGATGAAGGTGACGTTCAAGCACATGTTCCATCGCCCCATCACGTTCCAATATCCCCGCGAGCAGCGCACGATTCCGGATGCACATCGGGGCGCCCTGGGCCTGCTCCGATACGACGATGGCCGGGACCGCTGCGTGGGTTGCGACCTCTGCGAGGCCGCCTGCCCGTCGCGCTGCATCAAGGTCATCAGCCAGGAAGATCCGGAGCGTCCGTTGCAGCGATATGCCACGGAGTTCTACATCGACATTACCAAGTGCGTCTTTTGCGGCTACTGTGTGGAAGCCTGTCCCGTCAACGCGCTTGCCATGACCAAGATGTATGAGTTCTCCACCCACGACAAGCGCACCCTCCTGTTCGACAAGAAGCGGCTCTATGAGATCGGTGAACGCCATCTCTCGGACGCAAAGAAATATCTGTACGCCCATAATCAGGAAAAGAATTCAACCGAGAGTCGCGAGTACCGGTACTATTTTCCGCAGTCGGTCGTGAAGCCGACGCAGGCACAACCTAAACATTTGAGCTGAGCCGCACCGTCATGTCCTGGCTGTTTTTTGGATATTTTGCACTGATTAGTGTTGTCTCAGGCGTTCTGACCGTCGCGCTGAGAAACCCGGTTCAATGCGGGTTGGCACTCCTCTCGCTGCTGCTGCATGTCTCCGGCCTGTTCATCATCCTCAACGCCGAGTTTCTGTGGGCTGTTCAGGTGATCGTGTATGCCGGCGCCATCCTCGTGCTCTATCTGTTCGTCCTGATGTTGCTGAACCTTAAGACGGAAGAGCGCTATTTCCACTCCAAAGCGCCCTACATGCTGGCACCGGCCATGATCGGCCTGGTTTATCTGGTGACCCTGATTCTGAGGTCTCCCATGGGCGGAGCCAAAGGCGACGCCCCGACCGCAGCGATTCTTCAGGGCGGCGATACCCACGCAGTCGGGATCAAGATGTTCAGCGAGTATTTGCTCCAGTTTGAAATCATCGGTGTCTTTCTGACCGGCGCCATCATCGGCGCCATCGTCCTGGCGAAGACGCCCAAAACGATCGAATCGAGACGAGATTCATGATTCCGTTGTCCGCATACGTGGTCGTCAGCGCGATTCTCTTTGCGACCGGCCTCCTTGGGGTGCTGATCCGGCGCAATTTCATCATCGTCCTGATGGCCGTCGAGATCATGCTGAATGCCGCCAATATCAATCTGGTGGCGTTTTCGCACTATCTGGAGTCAATGCAGGGACAAATCGTCGCCTTGTTCATCATTGCCATCGCCGCAGGTGAAGCGGCGGTCGGCTTGGCCATCATCATTGTGGTCTTCCGCGGCAAAATCTCCACCAACGTCGACGAGATGAACCTGCTGAAGTGGTAACGTGACTGATTCCATCGATCTCATCATCAAGCTGATTCCGGTGTTTCCGCTGCTGGCCGCCACCATCAACGGCCTGTTCGGACATCGCTACTCCCACGACCTCGCGCACCGTTTCGCCTGGGGGTCGGTGCTGATGTCGTTCCTTTCGGTGCTGGCCGTCTTCACCGACGTTCTCAAGACCGGCGCGGTCCATGAAGTTGTCGCCTACAAGTGGATCTTCGGCGGCGATCTCACGATCAACCTTGCCTTCTTGGTCGACCCCCTGACCTGCATCATGTTGCTGGTCGTCACCGGAGTGGGATTCCTTATCCATGTCTACTCCGTCGGGTACATGCACGGAGAGGAGGGGTTCACCAGGTTCTTCGTGTACCTGAACCTCTTCATGGTCTCCATGCTCCTCCTGGTGATGGGCAACAACTATGTCGTGCTCTTCATCGGGTGGGAAGGCGTCGGTCTCTGTTCCTATCTGTTGATCGGCTACTACTATGATAAGGTCTCGGCCGCGAAGGCCGCGACCAAAGCCTTTGTCGTCAACCGCATCGGCGACGCCGGCTTCCTCCTGGCTATCTTCTTGGTCTTCGTGAACTTCCGCACCCTGGACTACACCCAGGTCATGGCCAAGGTCGGGCAGCTGTCGCCGGAAATGGCCACCGCCATCGCGCTCTGCCTGCTGGTCGGCGCAGTCGGCAAGTCAGCCCAGCTTCCCCTGTACACCTGGCTTCCGGACGCGATGGAAGGCCCCACTCCCGTCAGCGCGCTGATCCACGCGGCGACAATGGTGACGGCGGGCGTCTACATGATCGTCCGCAACCACCCGATTTACGATTTGTCCCCGGTCGCCATGACGATCGTGGCCTGCGTCGGCGGCACGACCGCCCTCTTTGCCGCCACCATCGGCCTCGTTCAAACAGACATCAAGCGGGTACTGGCCTACTCAACCGTCAGCCAGTTGGGCTACATGTTCCTCGGCTGCGGCATCGGGGCCTATACTGCGGCTGTCTTCCATCTGATGACCCACGCGTTCTTCAAGGCGCTCTTGTTCCTTTCCGCCGGCTCGGTGATCCATGCCCTCTCGGGCGAGCAAGACATCCGCAAGATGGGGGCCCTGAAGTCGAAGATTCCTTGGACCCATGCCTTGTTCCTCATCGGCACCGTGGCCATCGCCGGTATTCCGCCGCTGGCCGGGTTCTGGAGCAAGGACGAGATTATGGGACATGCCTTCGTCCATCACCACTATGTGCTCTACGGCATGGCGGCGATTGGGGCCTTCTTGACCTCCTTCTATATGTTCCGGCTGACGTACCTGACCTTCTACGGTAATTCGCGACTCGACCACCATACGGCTTCGCATGTGCACGAGTCCCCGATGGTGATGATCGGCCCCCTGGTAGTGCTTGGTACCCTGTCCGTCGTCGGCGGCTTCCCCGGTGTCCCGCCCGAGAACGGATGGTTCCACCACTTCCTCCAACCGGTCGCGGGAGTTGCAGGGGCGGGTGAGCACGAAACCGGATCCGGCTTGTTGTTGGCCCTGATGGGTACAGCCACGATCATCGCGTTGATGGGCTGGGGATTGGCCCACTACTTCTACAGCGGTCATACGACCGCAGCCGACGCCCTTGCCGCCAAGATGCCCGGCGCCTACACGACGCTGTTGAACAAGTACTATGTCGACGAACTCTATGACAGCCTGTTCGTGGAGCCGACGAAGCGCCTTGGCATGTTGTGGGACTGGTTCGATCGTACGATCATCGATGGGATCGTCCGGGGGGTGGGGCAGATGGCCGAAACCAGTTCCGCCGCCTCAACTTGGACCGAGAAATACGTCGTCTACGGATTTCTGAACATCATAGGGTACGCCAATCATTTGCTGGCCCTCTCCTGGCGGCGCCTGCAGAGCGGGATGGTGCACCATTACGCCGCGATCATCATCGGCGGGTTGTTTATCTTGGTCCACATCATTTTATTGTTGTGGACCAGCACGAGTTCCACGGGCTATCCCACCCGCTGAGACGGAAGGACGGGGCTTCGCGTAGATCATGTTGGAAGAATTCAGTTTCGGGTTCCCCATCCTCTCCTACCTGATATTCCTGCCGTTGGTAGGGGCGGCGATCCTGTGGTTGATCGAGGATGAGGATCTCGTCAAGACGACGGCCTTGGGAATTTCCCTCGTCGAGTTGGCGCTGACTATCTTGGTGTTGCTCCGCTTCGTGCCCGATTCACCGGCGATGCAGTTTTCCGAACATGCGCGTTGGCTGCCGGCCCTGGGCATCAGCTATCACCTGGCGGTAGACGGCATCAGCGTGTTGTTCGTCGGACTGACGGCGTTCCTGACCGTCCTCATCGTGATCTATTCGTGGGACACGGTCCGCAGCCAGGTTCGACTCTACTTCATGGCCCTGCTTGCGCTCGAGACCACCACGATCGGCATTTTCTGCTCCATCGACCTGATTCTCTTCTTCGTCTTCTGGGAACTCATGCTGATTCCCAGCTACTTCATGATCAAGCTGTGGGGCGGCGGAGCCGAGCGCCATTACGCGGCCCTTAAATATGTCCTCTACACGCTCCTGGGCAGCGTGTTCATGCTGGTCGGTATCGCCCTCCTCGACATCAACTATCATCAGTGGGCGGTGGCGCACCACCTGGAACATGTCTATTCCTTCGATTTGTTGGAATTGCTCTCGGTGCCGATTCCGCTCGGCCAACAGATCCTGATTTTCTGGCTCATGTTCATGGGCTTCGCGTTCAAAGCACCGGTGTTCCCGTTCCACACCTGGCTCCCGGACGCCCTCGTCGAAGGCCCCATCGGCATGGCAGTCATGCTGGCCGGGATGAAGCTCGGAACCTATGGATTCCTCCGCTTCACGTTCCCCCTGGTCCCGGAAGCTTCCAAGAGTGAAGGAGTCGTGTCCATCGTCATGGTGCTGGGACTGATCGCGATCGTCTATGGCGCAATCGTCGCGTTGATTCAGCCGGACTTTAAGCGGCTCCTCGCGTTCAGCAGCATCAGCCACCTTGGGTTCGTAATCGTCGGCCTCTTCGCGCTGAACTACCAGGGCTTGCAGGGCAGCCTGTTGACCATGATCAACCTAGGCTTCAGCACGGCCGGTCTCTTTTTCATCGCCGGCTTCCTCAGCACCAGGCAACAAACTACCCACATGTCGGCCTTTGGTGGTCTGGCCAAACAGCTCCCGCTGCTCGCCATCTTTTTCCTGATCATTGGCCTTGCCTCGATCGGACTGCCCGGCACGAACGGCTTCGTGGGTGAGTTTTTGATTCTCCTCGGAGCGTTCAAGGCGAAGTGGTGGTACGCAGCCATCGCCGTCACAGGCGTGATCTTCGGAGCGGCCTACTTCCTCTGGTACTACGAACGGGCCATGCTCGGTCCCCTGACGAAGCAGATCTCCGGCGCCGTGAAGGATCTGCACATGCGCGAAATTACGATCGCTCTGTCCTTATCGGTCATGATTCTCTGGATCGGCCTGTATCCGTCGCCTTTTTTACGCATGATGAACGGGTCCATCCAGGCGGTCGTCGACCGTCTGGACCGCGCCAAGGTCGCCACGGCTGAAACCATTGTTCGAATCCCGGGTAAATAGCACCTATGGCTGATTATGTACTGCTGATCATTCTGTTTGCGCCATTCGTCGGAGCGCTGGCGCTGATCTTCGTCTCCAACCGCCAAGCGACGCTGGTGCGCGGCATTGCAGCCGGATCCGCTTTCGTGGCGCTGGTCGCCTCGATCTACCTGTTCTACGCCTACGATCCGATCAAGGGCGGATTCCAGTTCCTTCAGCGCATTGAATGGTCACGGCAGCTCGGCATCTCACTGTATCTCGGGGTCGATGGTATCGGAACCCCTCTGGTTCTGGCGTCGTGCATCCTTCTCTTTGCCGGAGTCTTCGTGTCCTGGCACATCAAGGACCGGGCCAAGGAATTCTACATCTGGATTCTGATTCTGGCGGCCGCCACAATCGGCGTATTCATGTCCTTGGACCTGTTCTTCCTGTATTTCTTCTATGAGATGTCGGTCATTCCGATGTACTTGCTCCTCGGCATGTGGGGCAGCCACACCAAGAAGTACCTTGAGATGACCGATCCGGATGGACTCAAACAGCGGGACTCGGTCGGTTTCATTTTCAATTTTGGCGCCAACAGCAAAGAGTATGCAGCCATGAAGCTGGTGCTCTTTCTCTCGGCGTTCGCCGTCGCCGCCTTCATGGGCATCCTCCTCATCTATAAGTTCTCGGGCCTGAATACTTTCGATATCCTGGTGCTCCGAGAAAAGGCGCACTTCACCGGGCCGCTGGCAACGCTCATCTGGGTACTGATCTTCTTTGGGTTTGCCTCGATCGCGCCCTTGTGGCCCTTGCACTCCTGGTCGCCCGTCGGGCATGCAGCCGCGCCGGCCGCCACGAGCATGCTGCACGCCGGCGTCCTCATGAAGCTCGGCCACTTCTCGATCATCCGCGTGGCATACGAAATCCTCCCGGAGACAACCCGCGAGCTCATGCCGATGGCGGCCGTCCTTTGTATTTTCAGTATTGTCTACGGCGGCTTGGTGGCGTATTACGCGAAGGACACCAAGTATGTCATCGGCTATTCCAGCTCCAGCCACATGGGCTATGTGTTTCTCGGCATGGCGGCTCTTGACTACATCAGCCTGAGCGGAGCAGTCATTTATATGTTCGCCCACGCGATGGCAACGGGGATGCTCTTCGCCATGGCCGGGTGGGTCTATGACCAAACGCATACTCGCGACATTCCGTCTCTCGGAGGCCTGTCCAACCGCATGCCGTTCATCTCAGCCTGTTTCGTAATCGGCTGTATGGCCTCGATCGGCATGCCCGGCACCGTCAACTTCATCGCCGAAGTGATGATCATCGTCGGCAGCTGGAACAAGTATCCGTTCCAGGTCGTGGTGGCGGTCCTCGGCATCGTGCTCACCCTGGGCTATCTGTTCAAGATGATGCGGGGCCTGTTCTATGGCGCCATGGCCGAGAAGTACAGCCATTCGCACGATGCGGTGGCCGTCGTCGACCGTCTCCCGCTGTTGATCATGATCACGGTGAGCATCGGATTCGGCATTTTCCCGGGGCATCTCTACACGGTCGTTCGATCCGGGGTCGATCCCTTGATTGCGCGGGTGACGAAGGTCGTGCCGGTTGCGGAGCAACCGACCGTGGCTGCGCCTCCCCTTGCGCAGACCGGACGCCCCTCGAATGAACCGATCGCGAAGGTGACCGCCCGATGAACTTTTCACTCACGATGTCACCCAGCGACCTCTTGCTCCTGCTGCCGGAGCTCTTCCTGACGGCTTGGCTGTGCTTCGTCGTCATCGTCGACTTTTCGTTCAAACGAATAGTCCAGGAACAGCTGGCCTACCTCAGCATCTTGGGCCTTGCGATCACGTTGGGCTGTCTGGCCTGGTTCGACGTCAGCGGCATCAGCGGGACCCTCTTCGCCAAGATGTTCGTCGTCGACCGCATGGCGCTGTTCTTCAAGATGCTGATCCTCGGCGCCACGATCCTGGTGATCTTGATCTCCATCGACTACGTCCATCGCTTCTCGTTCTTCCGCGGTGAATATTATTTCCTGGTCGTGATGTCGGCCTTGGGCATGATGTTCATGGCCTCCGCGAACGATCTCCTGTCTCTGTTCGTCACGCTGGAGTTTTCCACCTTCGGCTTCTACGTGCTCGTGGCCTATCTCCGTGAGGACGTCGCATCCAACGAAGCCGGCCTTAAGTTCTTCATTCTCGGCGTCTTTGCCGCAGGGTTGCTTGCCTACGGCATCAGCCTGGTCTATGGCGAGACCGGGAAGCTCGTCTTCTCCGACATGACCAGCGCCCAGGCCACATCGGGCCTGGTGATCGGGTTCCTGCTGATCTTTGCGGCGCTCGGTTTCAAGATCGGCGCGGTCCCCTTCCATTCCTGGATTCCGGACACGTATCACGGCGCCCCAACCCCGGTGACGGCATTCCTGTCCATCGCGCCGAAGGTTGCGGCATTCGCGATCCTGTTGCGCATGTTCCTGGTCGCCCTGTCGACCTTCAAGCCGGCCTGGGCTCTGCTGCTGGTTGCGGCCTCGATCCTGTCCATGACCTACGGCAACATCGTTGCGATCGCGCAGCGCAACATCAAGCGATTGCTGGCCTATTCCGGTATCGCGCAGGTCGGCAACGTGTTGATCGGTCTCGCAGCCGGCACGAAAATGGGCAGCGATTCGATCCTCTTCTACCTGCTGACTTACATGTTTGCGAACCTGGGAGCCTTCGCGGTGATCATCGCCGTGAGCAGCGCGGTGGGGAGTGATGAAATTGAAGATTACCGAGGGTTGAATCGGCGGTCTCCGTTCCTCGCCTTTGCCATGCTGATTTTCCTCCTATCGCTGGCCGGCGTGCCTCCGTTGGCGGGATTCATCGGCAAGATCTACATTTTCGTGGCCGCCATCAAGGAAGGCCTGTATACGCTGATTACGGTCGGTCTCCTCAACATCGTCATCTCGATGTACTACTACCTCGTGGTCGTGAAGAAGATGTACATCAACGAGCCGATCGACGCCACGCCCATCAAAACGAGCGGCCCCATGCGAGCGGTCGTATATATTGGCCTGGCGGGCACACTGGTCATCGGCATTTACCCGCAGCCCTTCATCGATTGGGTCGTCTCCGCGACCCTCATGTTCTCGAATCTGGTCGGCCCCGCGGCTTCCATTCCGCCAGCCGCTCCGCCCTTCGGTGGCTGACACCGGATACGCTCCGGTGATTTGTCTCAAATTCCTTCGCTAATCAAGGCCTTCTGCTAGAATACGGGTTGCAGTGATTGCTGGAGCGGGTTACAGTCACTCCAGTGTGTCTGCACGTCGTTTTCCGTTCACGAGCACGAGCATGCCCGACACGGATGCCCAACGAGCGACCAGTACCGCGCCGCAGCCCCCGGTTCCTGCCACCCCCTGGGCTGAAGGCGAGCCCTTGTCCAAACTGAGTCCCCTGCTGCGGCTGCTCAATGAGTTCCACGGCTGGTCGATCGAACGTCGGGTGTTGGCCGGGTTCGGCTTAGTCTTCGCCGGGATCCTCGTGATCTCTGCGATCTCCTATCGCAATATGACCATCCTGATCCGAAACGGGCAGCTCGATACCCGGAGCCACGAACTCGTTCGGCTCCTGGCTTCGACCGGTGAGGCCATGGACGAAGCCGAGGACGGCCACCGCCGCTTCCTTGTCACCGGGGATGCGAGCTATCTGAAGCCGTATGAGACGCTGAGGGAAAGAGGCCCGGAATACCTTCGATACTTGCGAGACTTGACTGACCCGGAGAGCGGTCAGCGGGTCAGGCTCGAGCAGCTCGAGCAATTCATGCAGAAGCAGCTTCGAGCCGAACAGGCTGCCATCGAGCTGCGGCGCGAAACCGGATTCGAAGCTGTCCGAGCCATTGCGCTGGCCGGGGCCGCGAAGGAAGAGTTGGACAGCGCCCACCGCCTGCAAGCACAGATGGAGCAGGAGGAGGCGAAAGGATTGCAGCGCCGGGTGATCGAATCCGCCACGTCTACCCGCTCGAGCATCGTCCTGCTGATTCTCGGGGCCATGCTGCTCTTCGTCCTGTTGGCCGCTGTGTACTATCTCATCCGACACGATATTACCGAGCGCCGCCGGGTGGCCGAGGAGCTGCACCATCGCGGCGAACAATTGCAGGCGGCGAACAAGGAGCTAGAGGCCTTCAGTTATTCCGTCTCACACGACCTGCGCGCCCCCCTCCGCCACATCGACGGCTATGCCTCCTTACTGGCAAAGGCCGCGGCCACCACGCTCGACGCGAAGGCGAAACGGTACCTGCAGACGATCTCGGAGTCTGCGACGAGGATGGGCCAACTCATCGACGATCTCTTGGTCTTTTCACGAATGGGCCGCCAGGAGATGTTGCACGCCCCGGTGAATCTGGATCAGCTGGTAAAGTCCGTCCTCCATGATCTTCGCCCCGACTTGCAAGATCGGCACATCTCATGGACAATCGCGCCGCTCCCCGAAGTGCAGGGGGATGCAGCCATGCTCCGTCAGGTATTCGCCAACCTATTGGCCAATGCCGTCAAATTTACAGGCACCACGGCCGAGCCCAGGATCGAGGTCGGCAGCCGTCAGACGGACCCCACCGAAGTCGTGCTGTTTGTCCGGGACAACGGTGTTGGGTTCGACATGCAGTATGCCGACAAACTGTTCGGCGTGTTCCAGCGTCTACACCGGGCCGATGAATTCGAAGGCACCGGGATCGGACTCGCCAACGTCCGCCGCATCATCCACCGCCACGGGGGCAAAACCTGGGCGGAAGGCGCGCTGGGCGAAGGCGCCACTTTTTATTTCACTCTCCCGACGAAGAGGCCGTAAGCATGACCGTCTCCAAACCGATTCTCCTTGCTGAAGACAACCCCCGTGACGCAGAACTGGCGCTGGCCGCGATGGAGGAACATCACCTCGCGGACAAGGTCATCCTCTGTCACGACGGCGCCGAGGTGCTCGATTACCTCTACTGCCGAGGCCAGTTCAAGACGCGCCTTCAGGGCAATCCGGCAGTCGTGTTTCTCGACCTGAAGATGCCGAAGGTCAATGGCCTGGAAGTGCTGCGGACGATCAAGAGCGACGCTACCCTGAAGCCGATCCCCGTGGTCATGTTGACCTCGTCACGGGAAGAGCGGGATCTGGTGGAGAGCTACGCCCTTGGCGCCAACGCCTACGTCGTCAAGCCGGTCGAATTTCATCAATTCTTGAAAGCGGTGAAGGAACTCGGGATTTTCTGGGGCGTGATCAACGAACCGCCTCCCGAAGGCACCGGTCCGTCACCCAGCTAGCTTCACCAGGACATCGAGCGACCGTCCCGATGCAACAGCCGCTGCGCCTCCTTCACCTGGAGGACAATCCCCAGGATGCCGAGCTGATTCTGTCGACGCTCAATGAAGCGGGCATCCGCTGTCTCTCCAAACGGGTCGAGACACGGGACGCCTTTCTCAAGGCCATCCGGCAAGGCGACATCGACCTCATCATGGCCGATTATTCGGTGCCGGGTTTCGACGGGGCTGCCGCGCTCTCCCTGGCGCGCAAGCTCTGCCCCGATGTGCCGTTCCTCTTCGTCTCCGGCACGATCCTCGAAGAGTTCGCCATCGATATGATGCAGCGTGGCGCGACCGACTACATTTTCAAGCAACGGTTGGGCCGTCTCGTACCGTCCGTGCAACGGACGCTCCGCGAGCTGGATGAACGCCTCGAACGCAAGCGCGCGGAAGAGGCCCTCCGTCTCAGCGAAAAGCAGTTCCGTCAAGCCCAGAAGATGGAAGCCGTCGGCCGTCTGGCCGGAGGACTGGCGCACGATTTCAACAACCTTCTGACGGTCATCATGGGGCACAGCCAAGTGCTGCTGGCAGACCTCAACCCTGAGGACCCCATCCGCCCGAAGATCGAAGAGATGCAGAAAGCAGGGGAACGGGCAGTCGGCCTGATTCGCCAGCTCCTGGCCTTCAGCCGCAAGCAGGCGCTGGAGCCAAAAGTGTTGTCGATGAATGCGGTCGTCGGCAATCTCGAGAACATGCTCCGCCGCCTGATCGGCGAGGACATCCAGTTGGTCATCAGATCCGATGCCAACAACGGACACGTCAAGGCCGACCAAAGCCAACTCGAGCAGGTTGTGATGAACTTGGTGGTGAATGCGCGGGATGCCATGCCCAACGGCGGCCTCCTCGCCATCGAAACATCGCAGACCGAATTGACCAAAACTCCCATGCACCACCTGCAGCCGCTGCCATCGGGGCCGTACGTCAAATTGACCGTGACGGATACGGGTTGCGGCATGGACTCGAACACGCTTTCGCACATCTTCGAGCCCTTCTTCACCACCAAGGGCGAACACAAGGGAAGCGGGCTGGGGCTTTCGACGGTGTTCGGCATCGTCACCAAGAGCGGAGGAGGCATCGACGTGTGGAGTCAAGTCGGCCACGGCACCACCTTCGAGATCTACTTGCCGCGGATCAACCCTGCGTCGCTCCAAGTGCCGCTCCCCGACCAACCGTTGCACGCTCGTAGGGGAATCGAACGGATTCTGTTGGTCGAAGATGAACCCAGTGTGCGCGACCTCGTCAGGGACGAGTTGGCAAAGGCCGGTTACCAGGTGATCGAGGCAACCAACGGCGTCGAGGCCTGTTTGGTTGCGACTCAGCAGAGCGGCCCGATCGACCTACTGCTGACGGACGTGGTCATGCCGGGGATGAATGGCCGGGAGCTGGCCCAGCACCTCTATGTGATCAAGCCCAACCTCCGCGTGCTGTTTATGTCCGGCTATTTGGACGATATCTGCCTCAGCGCCGGTCTGGACGCACACCGCACGGCCTTTCTCCAGAAGCCCTTCACGCCGGACGTGCTCGTCCATACGGTTCGCGACTTGCTCGATCGACCGGCTCACGGGGTCGGGGGCACCAAGAGGCCCGCCGCGTAGCTTTCGTTGGAACTGCAGACATCCTAACTTCGAGAGCCGGGCATAATGCCCGCTTTCATTGACCCCGCTACGGGGGATTCTTATACTCGTGTGACCGTATCCCTTGATGCCTGGTGGTCGCGTCCTACTAAGGAGACAGGGACGAATCGTGAAACCCCATCGCCTCTCACGCTCCATCAATGCCGGCGACAGGTTGCCGAGATTCCTGGCGGCCCTCGTCTTGGGATGGATGATGGCAGGTCCCGCGTCCTCATTCGGCGCCCCGCCGGAGATGGCGTGGGAAGGACTGACGTCTGGCCTGTCCGTCTCGATCTGGAACCCCGCCGAGGCCTGTCCTGACGTGCCGACCTTGCTGATGCTTCGCATCGACCCGGAGCGGTTTCGTTTTGCAATCCACCACTATCACCACGAAGGACTAGCCGCGCCGCCGACGATCCAGGAGTGGCAACGGCGCACCGACGCCTACGTGGTATTTAACGCGGGGTTGTTTCGGGAGGACTATTCCTATTTGGGGTTGCTGTACAAGGATGGGCATGCGCTCGGAGGGAAGCGGCACCATTCATGGCAGGGGCTCTTCGTTGCCGAACCGACCGATTCGACGCTCCGTAAGGCCCGGGTGCTGGATCTCGCATTCGATCCCTTTGCGGAAGACAACCCGCCGTACCGGGAAGCAGCGCAATCCCTGATGCTCCTCGATCGGACGGGGAAACTGCGCGTCAAGGACAGCGGGAAGCGCTCGTATCAAACCGTGGTGGGAGAAAGCGGGGAGGGCGCAATCGTCGTGATCAAGACGGTCGACACCGTCTCGCTGCACCAGCTCGCCGAGTGCCTGAGGAATCGATTTCCCGCCATCCGGCAGGCGATGGCGATGGATGGCGGGGCTTCATCGGACGTCGTCGCGAGCTCCGACCTCCTGCATGCCGTCAGGGAATCGCCCCAGCAACTGGAGTGGCGTTCCTTGCTCACCGGGATGAACCGCGTCCATATCGGGCTGCCCGCGGTCATCGCCATCAGTCCGAGAACGGCCGGCCGCCCTCTTCAAGCCGGCGCCGCCCGCTGATTCCGCCGCTACCGCCCCGGAGGCGCAACAGGGAAGCCCGCTTCCGTCCACGCATTCATGCTGCCCACGACATTGTAGACGTGCGAGTAGCCTAGGTCGGCCAACGTTTCAGCCGCGATGTTGCTCCGGTGGCCGGACTGGCAATAGACCACGATATGGTCATCCAATTTGACGCCGAGTTCGCGGTGGCGCGCCTTGATTTCCCGAAAATCGATGTTCAAGTCCGTCCCCGGAATCATCCCGGAAGCATGCTCTTCCGGCGAACGAACATCGACGAGCACGAATCCCTTCGAGCCGGTCGAGGAGGCCTTCATCAGCCCCGACCGCAGTTGCTGGACTGACAGGGCGTACGAATGGTAGGCGGACGTGGGAACGACGTCGTTGATCGCGAAGATCGAAAGGGCCAACAGCGTTGCGGCCGCAATCCGAAAGATCATGGGCTGCCTCCTTCTCAATTCACAATGCCACTCCCTCCTTGTATGATAGGAGCCGCATGAAAACCTGGTCAAGAGTGGCTACGCTGGTCGTCCTGATCGGTCTTTCAGGCTGCGGGGAGGGAGCCCTCCTGGTCCAGGACTTTCAGGCCGGCGGCGTCGTCGTGTATCCCTACCGAGCCGAGCAAGGGACGATGCTATCCTCCTTCCGCAAGGAAGCGATGGCGATCATCGAGGGCAAGTGCCCGCGCGGCTATACCATCGTGAGGGAAGGAGAGACCAAAGGCCGGTTGCGGCAAGCCAGCCCTATCGGCGGGGCGAACGACATCGTGGAGGAGCGGCGGTGGGGAATCCAGTTTCAGTGCAAGGAACCGGCTACTTCCGTCCCTTCATCAGATCGTCGATCGTGAGCAGACTTCGCACCTTGACCTTTTCCTGCTCGATCCGCGCACGGCCATCTTGTTCCTTCCGATCCACGATCACCAACGCATCATCGACCCGCAGACCCGCCTCGCGCGCGGCTCTGATGGCTTTGAGGACCGAACCTCCGCTGGTCAACACGTCGTCGACGATCAAGGCCCGATCTCCCGCCTGCACCACCCCTTCGACCAATCGACCCAATCCATGGTCCTTGGGCTGCTTCCGAACGAAGAAAGTCCGCCATTCCCGGCGTGGCGCGGCAGAATAGGCGAAATCGGAAATACTGGTCGCGATCGAAATCGCTCCAATCTCCAATCCGCCCAAGCAATCGATCTGCAAATCCCCCGTGATCTCATGCGCCAACCGTGCGACCAACAGGCGGGCAGAGGGATGGGCCATCAACGTCCGGCAATCGACGTAAAACGGGCTCATGATGCCTGACGCCAATTTGAATCCGCCCGTGGGATCCCACTTGAAGGCCTGCGTGTGCTCGAAAGCGCGGACTAACTCGTCTTTTAACATACGACCAAGATCTCCAGCGAAGATATGGTGAACGGCACACCGCCCAGGCTACAACCGAACGGGCCTGAACGGCGTGCCATTCTACACGGAAGTCTGCGCGGATGAAATCAAGAGTTCATCGGGTCTTAGGCAAACCGCTGGAGCTGATCGGCCAGCGTGCGGGCGACCGTCTGCAAATCGAACGGCCAGGCATAGCGGAGGTCGATCCCTGGATGTTTCGGCCTGAGCTGATCCAAGATCTCGGGAATTTCGATCTCCGAATGGGACCCGCCCGGCGTAAACATCGTGGTAATGACCGTCACTTGTGTCGCGCCTTGGCGAATCAAGTCCTCCACCGCATCCTCCAGCGTCGGCGCGCAGAACTCATTGTAGGCAATGCCGAACAGCGTGCCGTTCAATGAACGACGGAGCTCGATTGCCACCTTCTCGAGGCCGGTTTGGTAGGGATCGGTTTCCGAGGTCCGCGGCCACTGCCGAATCTTTGCATCCAATTCCAATTCCTCGGCGCCGGGGGGCAGCCCGGCCCTCCGACGCTGCGACTCGAGACGCTTCAACTTTGTCACCAAGTCTTGTGGGCAATCTTTTGGAATCCCTCCATGCCCCACCAACACCACGCCTTTGACCGAACTTGCCATCGCCATCTGTCCTTTCTTCTGTGGGTCTCTCTCACACATGGTTCCGCAACATCAATTCCTTCGGATGCGGGCTCAAATATACCTGGTCCTGAATGTAGGCAATCTCATATAAGGCCACGTAGTGCTTGATCAGCACCACCGGCACGATCAACGGCACCAGTCCCCGATGGTAGTCCAGGATGACCCCGTCGAGTTCCACCCGTTCCCGAGGAGACAACCGGTCTTTCAAATGCCCCACCAAATGCTGCAGGACGTTCACGTGTTTGCGCGGCGTCGCCTTGACGGCCAGCGCTTCCATGAACAGCCCACCGTAACGCGCCATCAGATCGGGTGGGCGATAGCGATGCACCTGTGCCACCAACCGGCCCAACACCTGGTAATGCTCGCGGCTATGCGCGAGCAGGAGGTACTTGTGGGCCGTGTGGAACTGCACTACGCCCCGTCTCGTAGGCGCACTCAAACCAAGCATCCGCCACCGGTGATAGCAAAAGACCCGCTCGATAAAATTCTCCCGCAGGACCGGATCGCACAGGCGGCCTTCCTCCTCGACCGGCACCAACGGAAACCGCTTCATGAAGGCGGCGGCAAAGAGCCCGACGCCATTGCGGCTGGGCATGCCGTGCTGATTGAAGATTCGTACGCGCTCGATGCCGCAACTGGGCGAATCCTTCTTGAACACATAGCCGCACAGGTCTAACGCCTCCAGATCGCGCAACCGCCGGTCGGTCACCTCCTTGAGCGGTTCCGTGCAGTCGCGATTGCCCCGGATCGTGACCAACCTCTGTTCGCGCCCTTGCTGGACCAGCCGCATGGCTTCGCGCGGTGTGCCAAGGCCCGCCTCCACCTCAGGGCAGACCGGCACCCATTCCACATAGCGCCCCAACACATCGACCAAAAACTGATCGCGCTTGTGGCCGCCGTCGTAGCGGACCTCCTCACCCAGGAGACAATGACTCACCCCCAAACGCAGGGGAAGCACGGAGGTCGCCGGATGGTTCAGAGCCGCGTCAGGCATGGGATGTCGTCGCTTTCGCGAGGTCGAGATACTCCTGTCTAGCCTGTCCATGATCGACGATCGGATCGGGATAGCCTACCCCGATCCGGCAGGAAGCGGCCGCCTGCTCCAAGGGAGGCATGAGGTGGGGCTCATGAATCCATTTCTCCGGCACCTGGCTGAGTTCAGGAACAAAGTGCCGCACGTAGCCCCCGTCCGGATCGAACTTCTTTCCCTGCAGGGCTGGGTTGAAGATCCGATATCCCGGCATCGAGTCGGTGCCGGTGGACGCGCACCACTGCCAGTTGCCGTTGTTAGCGGCCAGGTCGGCATCCAGCAGTTGTTGCATGAAATACCGTTCGCCGTCCCGCCAATCCAATCGCAGATCCTTGATGAGGAATGACGCGACGATCATGCGGACCCGGTTGTGCATCCATCCCGTTTGCTTGAGTTGCCTCATGCCGGCGTCCACGATTGGATAACCTGTGCGCCCTTCGGTCCAGGCCCGCCAGAGCCGGTCCCGTTCCGACCCCGCAGGCCGAGGCTCCGGCAACCCGTGCTTCCGTTTGAAGGGGCCGTCGGCGACGTGCGGAAACGCCGCCAGGACTTGCTGGAAGAATTCCCGCCAGACCAGTTCGTCGATCCACGTCATCACATCCGCACGCGACACCCGGCCTCCGGCAGTCAACGTATCGAGCGCGGCATGCACGGCCGTGCGGACCGAGAGCGTCCCAAAGCGGAAGTGTGGCGACAGTGCGGAGGAGCCGTCGACCGCCGGTCGGTTTCTTCCTTCGACGTAGCGATGGACCGGACCTTTCAGAAACCGCTGCAATCGCGCGAGGGCCGCCCGTTCTCCCGGTTCAATCCAGGGCCGTAGCGTCTCGTACCCCAATGCCTCCGCCGTAGGCAACGGCGGCTCCCAAGTAGGCGGCCTGCCCGACAAGTTCTCGTTGCGTTTGGGAGCAGGCAGGACGGAAGGCCTCTGGCTTCGCCACGTGGACCACCAGCGCTCGCGGTAGGCGCTGTAGCGCTGAAACGGATCTCCGGACAGGCCTCGCACCTCGTTGGCCTCGAACACAACGTGGTCCTTGAACGTCCGCACCGTACGCCCATCCTGAGTCAGCCGCTGTTCCACCGCCTGGTCGCGGGCGATCGCCGCTGGTTCGTAGTCGCGGTTCCAGTAGATCGTGTCGACGTCGAAATCCCTCGCTACACGGACGACCTCCTCGACTTGCTCGCCGCGGCGCCAGATCAGTGAGAGGCCCCGTTCGGCCAGCGATTGTCGAAGCCCGTCCAGACAGCCCAACATGAAATTCACGCAGGCAGACCCGAACGCGCGGGATTCCAGCAGCGGCTCATCGAACACGAACAGCGGCACGACCTCCGAGCACTCCGCACAGGCCGCCGACAACGCCGCCTGGTCCCGCACGCGCAGATCCCGCCGCAACCAGACCAACCCCTTCATGACGGCACCTCGGGGGCGGGCGGCGCAATGGATCGATTCGTCTGGTCCGGATCGGCAAAGAGCGAGCGGCGCCACACGAGATACAGCACGAATAGTGCGGTAGTCGCCATAAAGCCGGACCTGACGGGATGAAAACCGAACGCCGATTGATTCATGAACTCGCTGATGATCCCGAACGCGCCGTACGCTACGGCCAAGCCCCAACTCCAGGGTCGGAAAAAGAGAAATCCATAACCGATGAGGAAATGGACTGCCGGGGAGTGGAGCTTGACCGCATAGGCCGCCGGCCCAGCCACGACCACGCCGAACAGCTTCAACGCGTAGGCCGGGAAGAACTCGATGATCATCAGGTCGATGAGCCCGACTGTCAGAAACATGGCTCCGAACAATTGAATGTCGCGTCCGTGTGAACTACTCTGCATGGTGCCCTCTCATCGCATTCGCGTCTCGATCGGGTGGCGCCAGGCTTCCGGTATGGCCGACCACCAATCGTCGGGACGAGCCTGCCGCCAAGCGGTTTGCTGCGCCCACCGCTGTTCCGTCACGGTGCGGTTCAGTCGCGTCGCCATCGCGGCGCTGAGATCCCCCTGTTGCCGCACGCTGGTCTGGATCATTTCCTTCGCCATCCTGGCCAACCCGCCGGGCGGGTCGACCAAGTCTTGGACCTCGTGATGCGCCAAGTTCAGGTAGAGCTGCTCCACATCGTTCCACCGCTCGGCCTTCGCCAGAACCTGCAGATACGCGTCGATCGAGTGATAGACATAGGTCAGATGCAGGTACGCCTCGACCGATGGGTGGGATTCGATCTCGCGCTGACAGGCCTCGACGGCGCGGCGGTAATCAGCCGCCGCGAGAAACACGCCGACTTTGGTCAGGTCGATCGCCTGGTCACCCGGCTCGGCCGGACCAGCAGCGAGGACCGAGCCGGTGGAAAGGCTGGCAATCAGCATGGCCCCGCAGATGGCTTGGGTGAAGGTCGCCATCATCGTCACCTAGCGGGCGGGACCGCCGTGGGAATCCATCGGACCCTTGCTCAAGGTCTCTCCCGCCACGCGCGTGACGGTGAGATCGCGAGCACCCTTGTCTCCCTTCACGGACAGCGTCACGGGTTTTCCCGGCTCTCCCCGCACCATCAAGATCACCTGCTCGTAAGTTTTTCCGGCAACCGGCGTCCCGTCCACCGCCGTCACCTCATCCCCATGTTGCAGTCCCGCCTGCTGCGCCGGCCCCTGCGGATGGACCATCGCCACGTAGAGAATCGCGGGATCCCCGATACGCTCAGCCCCCACATGCAACGACACGCCGATCACCCCCTTGGGCATCTGCGGTTCGTCCGCGGAGGGTCGGGCGGCAGGGCCGCTTTCATGTGCTTGGGCGGTACCGATGGAACCGCCCGCAAGGCCCGACATCGTACTCAACACCCCCAGCACCGTGAACATGGCCAACGATTTCTTCATGCTCATCACGTGACCTCCTTCATGAAAATGAACGACCGACAAGTCCCAACAACAACAGCCCTGCGAGCAGGACCGTTGAGTTCAACCACACCGACCACCGATGCAACCGATCCCATGTGCGCCGAAGCTCCGGATCGACCGTGCCCTGCCGTTCCTGTTCCTTCAACCGATCGCGCATCTCATTGCTGAGGGGCGTCAAAGGGGACCGGCAGTAGGACTCGGCCGCGAAGATCAACAACCAGAGCAAGCCCGTCAGCACCAGCGGCCAATTGATCCCATGCAGCAAACCGATGCCTGCAAGAGACAGCAGCCCCAACACCGCCGCTCCCATGCCCAGTAGGTAGTAGGCAGGAAAGAGGGCGCGGACCACCGCCGCAAACGACTCCCGATCCAGCGTCTTAGCCAGCACCGGCGCGACCACGAACGACAGGAGCGTCACCTTGCCCACTAGAACTGCGATGGCGAGCTGCTGGAGGTAGTTCGTGAGTGCATCCATTGCTGCTTATCCTCAGCGGGCTACTGCCCCATGCTGCTCACCCTTCAAAACCGCGCGGAGGGCCGACTCCACCGTCGGAAAGCGAAATTGAAATCCGCCTTCCAACGCGACGGTCGGCATGACACGCTGCCCCGTCGTCATTAACGAGCCGAGTTCGCCGAGCCCGGTCTTCAAAGCCCACTCAGGCACCGGCAGCCAAGACGGCCGATGGAGAACCTCTCCCAACACCGAGCAGAAGCGGCTCATCGGTACGGGATCCGGTGCGACCGCATTGACGGCTCCGGCCACCGATGGTGTCACCAAAACCCACTCGATCAATCGGATCAGGTCCGCCCGATGGATCCAGGAGATCCACTGGTCACCCGGCAACATCGGCCCTCCGACAAATAATTTGAACGGGACCATCATGCGAGGCAATGCCCCGCCGTCTTTCTCCAGCACCATACCGATCCGCAGTCGCACGACTCTCACCCCAAGCGCTTCGGCGCGGCAGGCCTCACGCTCCCATTCCACGCAGAGGTCGGCCAGAAAGCCGCTGCCTGGTTCGGCCGTCTCCTGGACGATCTCCCCCTGGCTGGGGCCGTAGTACCCGATGCCGGAAGCATTGACCAGCGTACAGGGTTTCGTCGAATGCACGCGGAGCGCGTCGACAATGCCGCGCGTCGCGCAGATCCGACTCGACCGGATCGTCTCTTTTCTGGTTCGAGTCCATCGGCCGTTGGCAATCGGCTCGCCGGCCAAATTGATGACGGCGTCAACCGAGGAAAACGATTCGGTCCACGGGCCCGGCCATGAAGCGTCCCACCCGATGGTGTGCACGGAGGACGAGAAGGAAGCACCGCTTGAGTCCGGACGGCGACTCAACACCAGGACCTCATGCCCCTGCCGGCTCAAGGCGGTCACAAGCGCCCGTCCGAGAAATCCCGTTCCCCCCGCTACGATAATCTTCATCGGCGCACCCCGTCCGATTGACCGGTAGGACTAGTCCGTTCCGTTCCCCCCGGCTCCGTCGGTGTCATGGTTGCCCGAGAGCCGTTTGACCTGTTGACTGAACTTTCTTGCCTTTGTGCCGTAGAGGAGATTGGGCGGCGGACTATTTCGATTCTTGAGAATGACGGCATCCGTGACATTCCCGCACATGGCGCAGCGCAAGGCAGTGAAGTCGATCTGGCCCGTGTCATCCTGCAAGTCCATGTAGTATTCCGTGACCAACAGCCCCCCGCATCGGCTGCAGCGCGGGCTCCCTGCTGTCGTGGGGAGGGCGGATGAATCGTTCAGATTCCCATGAGATGCCACAGTACCCTCCTATTCTACGAGGGCTCGTCGTCGAATTCCTCACATGATCGTGGCCTTCGAGCATATTCAGGTCCAAATGCGCCAGACGAACAGCACAAGCAGGACGATCATGCGACGCTCCGGGCTTCGCTCCGAGACAGATACCCCGTATAAGTTCGTCCCACCGAAGCGACGGGCCCTCCCTGGGAAAAGGACCCGCCATCTTCGGCTGGGAACACCGTGCGGAGTCGCGGTGTCCCCCTTCGGGAACGAATGCTCAACTCGACGGTCACGATTCCGATCGGCGTCATCAGTGAGCGGTCACACCCCCGGCTGGCGATTGGTCGGTCACTTCGAGTGAACGGGCACATCGAAAGCCCGTGCCGTGCGTCTGCAGGGCAAACCCCCCTCGACCGCGGGCACTCGTCGTGATGTCCGCCACTGGGCTATGCCACGATCCGCCTCGGATGACCCGCACCACGCCCTTGTCCGGGCCGCGAGGGTTTTTCGCCGGTGCATGGCCGTAGTACTCCGGGTCATACCAATCCTGAACCCATTCACGGGCGTTCCCTGACAGATCTTTGACGCCGTACGGGGAATCGCCCCCCGGTAACGCACCGACTGGATGCATGGTCTTGTCGCCGTTCCATTCGCGATCGAAGTTGGCCGACTTCTCACTGGGTGCCTCGTTCCCCCAGGGATATTTCCGGCCGTCTGTGCCGCGCGCGGCCTTTTCCCATTCCGCTTCGGTCGGCAACCGCTTCTTCGCCCACGCGCAGTAGGCTTGGGCGTCGTACCAAGTCACTTGCACAACCGGAAGTTGCTCGATGCCCTTCTCCGAGAGGAGCGGCCCCGTACCGTAGGGGTTCGGCGGATTGCGATGACCGTTGGTCCTGACGAACGCCATATAACGCTCGTTGGTCACTTCGACCTGATCGATGGCGTAGGCGTCGAGATAGACGGATCGCTGCGGCCGCTCATCTTCGCGACCTTTGCCTTCCGGATTCCCCATGAGAAATTCTCCCGCCGCGATCGTTACCATCGTCACCGGATCTGCCTCCTTCGCCGAGACGGTATTGGCCATCACGAGGCAGCCGACGATCGAAACAACCAACCGGAAGCTCCATCGGGTGACCTCGACCCTCTGTCGCTGTGTCATTTCTTCTGCTCCTTGCTTCCATCAATCGCCTGCGCCGTGTGACTATGTACCTGACCGACCAGGCGATCGACTTGTTGTTGGTCCCCACGCTCGGCGGCCTGCTGTGCTTGCGTCACCAGCGTCCGCGCCTCGTGGAGATGGTGCTCAATCTCTGCTTGCAGAGCCGGGGATGCGATGGTCCCTCCCAAGGCGGCACGGTGATAAACCTCCCACGCATGGTCAACGACGTGCTCCGCCTCATGGACCTTCTGCATGTGCTCGGGATGGGGATGATGGGTCGGATCGATCGGACCGGCCAGACCGACCGCTGCGCCAAACAACGTTCCAAGTGCGACCCCCAACATGACCGAACTGTACTTGTTCATAGGCACACCTCCCTCACCATCACATCGCCTGTCACGCCCCAGCGACAGGCCTTAATGCTTGACGATCGCTCGCTCGATCAGCTGGCGAAGCTCCAGCAATTCGAGGTTCTTCGGGTCGATCGTGAGCCCGCGGAGCACCGCCTGTTCTGCAGCCGGAAATTGCTCGCGCCCCATGGCGATCAAGTTCCTGCGGCGCTCCCTTTGCGCACCGAAATCCCAAACCGACCCCGTAGCTGTTGTTCAGCGGATGATTCCAAAACCGATGGGTGCTGCGAACCGTGCCTTCCGGAGCAATCCAAGACCCACCTCGGATGACCCGCTTTTCTCCGACCGTCAACCGATCCACATAGGTGCCGGTTCCACCGATCCAGAGAGGTTGGGCCTGGCCGGTAGGATTCACGCTCGTTTCCAGCCAACTGTAGTACCGCGGGTCATACCAGTCGGAGACCCATTCGAACACATTCCCGGCCATGTTATAGGCGCCGTAGTAACTGATCCCCTCGGGGTAGGTGTTCACCGGTGCCGTAGCCTCACGATTCTTGCCGAAGTTGACCTTGTCTGGATGAAACTCGTTTCCCCACGGATACAGATGGCCGTGAGGTCCGCGTGCGGCATTTTCCCATTCGGCCTCGGTCGGTAGCCGCTTACCTCGATATTCACAGTAGGTCTTCGCCTCATACCAATTCACACCAACCACGGGCTGATCCGGCTGATTCAGCCGCGGGTCATCCCAGCACGCAGGAGCCGGATGCCCGGTCGACTTGATGAATTCGGAGTAATCCCGGTTCGAAACCTCGTACTTATCGATGAGGTAGGAATCCAACATCACCATATGAGCCGGGCTCTCATCGTTTAGAACCTCGGCCGACCAGGGGGTCTTCATGCGCTTCTCGTAGGCCGTCAGTCTCCTGCTCGAGTCGGGCGGCGTTTCCTTATCAAGCCCCATCACCGAGGCTCCCTGTGCGATGAACACCATGTCCCGCGGGATCAGGGAGTCGTCCGGCGGGCCCGCATCGGCAAGCCCCGGTACAACCATAGCGGCACCAATGATTGCGGTGATCCATCCCAACTTCATTGCTCACATCCCGGAGGCTTCTCTGTGGGGGCGGAGTCCGCCCCCACGTGACCGGCCCCCTTATTTCTTCTTGAGCGTCATGGTTTTCTTGATGAGTTCACGCGTTGCCAGATACTCCTGATTCTCGGGTTCCACCGCCAAAGCCTTCTCGATTGAGGCCATGGCATCCGCGTTCTTCTCAGCGCCCATCGCGACAAGCGCTTGGATAAAGGCATCTCGCCCGGCCTGCACCGCCTCATCAGACAACGCTTTCACGGACTTGGCGCAACGAAATCCCAAGCCGACCCCGTAGGAATTGTTGTCAGGCTGGTTCCAGAAGCGATGGCTGGTATGCAGCGAGGTTTCAGGGGCTAACCACGATCCCCCTCGCAGAACGCGCACCGCCCCCTGATTGGCAAAGTTGTACCCCTTCTCAGGACCCTGGGGATTCAAAGCCACGCTCTCCTTGTAGTATTTGGGGTCATACCAGTCCGCAACCCATTCGAAGACGTTGCCTGCCATGTTGTAGACACCGAATCCGCTGCCCCCTTCCGGGTAGGAGTCCACCGCCACAGTGTGGCCCACGTTCTGACCATAATTGGCCTTCTTCGGATCCAGGTGATGACCCCACGGATAGTGACGGTCACCGTCCGGCCCCTTCGCAGCCCGTTCCCATTCCGCTTCCGTCGGCAGACGCTTTCCGTCCCATTTGCAGAAAGCGTTCGCGTCAGTCCAGCTCACACCGACCACAGGCTGTTCCGGCTTGCTCAGGCGCGGATCGTCCCAGTACGCCGGGGCAGGATGGCCGGTTGCCTTCATGAATTCCTTGTATCGTGCGTTAGAGGTCTCGTACTTATCGATGAGGTACGCATCGAGGACGACCCGGTGCTGCGATTCGTCCGCATGCTCGCTGCTCCCCATCATAAATTCGCCTTTGGGTATGAGCACCATGTCCTTTTCAGTTGTCGTCGACTCACCTGCCTGCGCCAGCGAGAGGGTCCCCGCCACAAGCGCCACCCCCATTCCAATCTGCAATCCCGTTCGACTCCGCATGTGAAACCTCCTCGTTAAAGTGACCGGGCTACACCCGGTGGGTTGTTCATCTCATTCCGCCGTTACTGACACCCGACCATTCCGGTCGCGTTGAGCCCAGGCCGGCGGGGCTCTCGATGGACCAGCCGGTTCCGCAGAATGACTGGATCCACTACGTCGCCACACTGAACGCAGCGGCTCGCCGCACATTCGATCTCTCCGGTGCTGTTGAAAAGATCCATGCAGTACTCCGTGACCAATAGCCCTCCGCAGCGGAGACAACCGGTCGATGGCATGACCGCTGCGAAGGCCTTGTGAATTCCGTACCGCCCTTCCATCCGCTCTGCCTCTGCCGTGATTGCCATTGCTCCCTCCCTGCACCGCGTCCAATGATTGTAAAATGTATGTCTAATGTATAGCGCTATTTGTCCAATGTGTCAAGGCCTGCTTATATTTTTATTTGACAAACATTGGACAAGGCCATATACTAGAATCACCATATGAATACACATAGAATTCATAGGGTTGCAAGACTGACTGGGCTGAGCCGTGACGTGATTCGGGTATGGGAGCGGCGATACGGGATTGTCCAACCTTCGAGAAGTGTGAATCGCTATCGTGTCTATAGCGATGAGGATGTCGCGCTCCTGAGGTTCCTGAAATCTGAGCAGGACAAGGGCCGTTCCATTGGGGAACTCGCGTCGGAAGGGCGCGAACTCTTATTGATGCGAATGCGGACGACGCCGGCGCCGAGCGCGCCGGCTCAGCCGTTTGATCGGCTCCTCGATGAACTCATCGCCACACTCGAGCCCCTCGATCGCGCAGAATTTGAGCGGCGTCTCAATGGCGCCGTCGCGGTGATTCCATTCGAAGAAGCACTGCAATGCCTGCTGCTGCCATTACAGCATCGGATCGGCGAATTGTGGCATCAGGGCCGACTCAACGTCGGGGTCGAACATTACGTCACAAAGCTCATTCAACAGAAGTTGTTCTCAGTCATGAATCAGCTTCCGCTCAATGAGAATGGACCGCGTGTCGTGGTGGGCTGCCCGGCGGGAGAATTCCATGAGCTTGGGGCGCAGGCCGTGGCCTATCACTGCGCCATGCGGGGGTGCCAGATTTATTACCTCGGCCCGAACATTCCTATCGCGGACCTCCAGGCTTTCTGCCAACGCGTGGGCCCCGACCTCATTCTGCTGTCGATCGTCGAATACCAGACAGACGAGGAAGCCGAACGCTTCCTGCAGTCTTTGGAGATGATCGCAACGACCTGGCCCGTGGTGATCGGCGGCCAAGGGGCCAGCGCGATGAGCCATTTGATCGGGTCCCGGCATGTTGAGGTGCTCGACGATTCCGCCGCGCTCAACGCGCGCGTGCAAAACCTGCTTGCTCGACGCCTTCCGGCGAAAGCCTAGACGGCATTTCCTCGCACTTCGTTCAGCCACTCTCCGCCCTTATTCCCAGACGCACGAATTTCCGGTATGGTTCGCTTGGCAGCGCTCAGCGGCGGAGTATCCCAGATGGCAATCGACAGCGCGCACTACTACCGGCTCACCACTCGCATCTCGGGAAAAGATCTTGCGCTCGACGTGTCGCCCGACCAATCGGTGCGTCCTGTCCTTCGTGCCCCGGCGGATGTGAGCGGGCAATATTGGCGGTTCGTACCGGCCGGCGCAGGCCACCAGGCCCTGCGCAACGCCTATCTGGGAGAAGCGTTCAGCCTCGAGATGAACCAGCCGGCGGCGATCCGTCTGGCACCGACGAACCCCTCGCCGAAACAGGTGTGGATGGTTCAGCAAAGCAGCGCGACCTGCGCGCTCATCAATCAGGAAGGCGGTTCGCACTGCTGTCTTCGCGTGAAGGGAGGGGGGTTGACCGTCAGTCGTTCGACAGCAGCCAAGCCGAGACACCTTCGTTGGAGCGCGACGTCCCTCGCCACGGTGCCTCAGCCGGTTGCCATCCCGCCGCTCCAGCAGGCCGGCGACGTGTATTGCCCGGAAGGGCCAACCGATTTCAACTTCTATGCGCGCCCCGAAGGCACAGTCAGTGCCGTCATGATCTTCGTGGACTTTCCCGATGCAGAGGCCGGGTCCCTCTCCGCATCAGATTGTGCGGCACACCTGCTCGGGGAAGGCCGGGCTCAAGGTTTGTTCGAAGAACAAAGCTACGGGCATTGCCGATTGGCCGTCGACGTGCGATCCGACCTCGGCTGGAAACGGGTAACGCAACCATCCACGGCCTATGACTGTCACAATTTCCTCTCGCATCGGCAGTACGTGGCCGATGCCGCCGCGCGCTTCGCCGGCGAGATCGAGTTTTCCCAGTATCAGTTTGTCTTGATCGTGGCACCACCGAGCGCAGCATTCCTCGACTCGCCGGCGTTCAATGCACGTCCCGGCGAGGGAGTACCTCTGCCGAATGGAGAAATCAGGCTCGGGGTGACCTTCGGACGAGACAGTTACCGCAACAGCTACATCAATCTGGTGCACGAAGTCTCGCACCTGATGGGCCTGCCTGATCTGTATCCCTATGGCGGCGGGGTCGACAGTTCACGCGCCGGCTGCTGGGACATCATGTCCGACATTTTCCACTGCGAAGCCTTCATTGGATGGCATCGGCACAAAAACGGCTGGCTGCGCGCAGAAAGAAGCCATTACCTTCCGGAAGCCCCACAAGAACGCTACCTGACCCTCAGCCCGCTCTCGACCGGCTTCGGGACTTCCATGATTGTGGTGCCGATCGATGATGCACAACAACCGGGAAAAATTTTTGTGGTGGAGCTGGCGCAGCCAAGGGCAGGCACGGCGGCAGGCCCTCGACGAGATGGGGTGCTGGTCTATACGGTCAATGCGTCGATCCCAACCGGTCACTCACCCGTTGCGGTGCAGGCACGTCTCGTGAGCAACAGCCAGGAGCACGGCTACTTGTGCGAAGCAGCTTATCGGCCCGGCGATAGCGCGACGTTCACGGAGGATCACACCAGCCTGACCCTCGCGGTGTTGCAGCAATTCGGCGACTGTTTCCACGTGAAGCTGGCGATAACGCGGGCATAGGGCGGGCAAGAGACCATCGGCGAGCGACACCTGTTCATTCGGCTGCAGGCAAATTTACTGCGCGGGGGTCTCGACCCACTGCTGAGACACGATGAATCGTTGGATCGCCTCGCCTTCCGGAGATGTGCGGGCGACATTTGTGCTGCGAATGTTGTGTCCTTCTCCGAAGTGGAGGATGTAGTCTTCGCGCTCTTCGTGGATAAACTGCAGGTAGGCAAGGTTAATATGGAAGCGCCCCACCTTCAGCAGCTGCATAGGGTCCTTTCTGAACCAGCCCTCCGCGCAAGCTGCTCGCGACGGAGGCGGCTCGTTGGGCAAGAGCATCGCAGGCCTCGTTTTCCGGATGGCCGTCATGGCCCCGCACCCATTGCCAATCAATCCGATGGATCGCCGTGAGCCGGTCCAGTTCGGCCCACAGGTCTTGGTTCTTCTTCCGTTTCCATCCCAGCGTCATGGTTTTGATCAGGAGCTGAGAATCCGAATAAAGAACGACGCGGTACGACATGTCGAGAGTCTTCAACGCCTCGATGGCTGCCGCCATTTCCATGCGGTTGTTGGTGGTGTGACGCTCGTGCCCGGCCGCCTCGCGGCGGTCGGCCCCACGCTGAATGATATAGGCCCAGCCGCCGGGCCCCGGATTACCGAGACAACTGCCGTCGGTCCAGATGAGAATCTGCTCTATGGTCGAACTCTGTGGACGAGGAGGAGCGGACATACGATGTGCCAGGGTACACCATTAAGCGGATGGGCGTAAGAGGGAAAGTACGAATCCAGCAACTATCGTCGAATATGCGCGAGCGGTGGGCGCTAGGCCTTCATGGACCGATGAGCTTGCAGATCATCTTCCGTCATCGCCAAGCCACAAGACTGCTCCTGCAATCCTACCCGCACCGGTGTAGAATCCGCTGCAAACATTGAGGCCTGGGGGGACATGGCTCACGATTTTAATAAGCGTGTGCGCCGAACCGAACGCTTGTTCAAGTGGCTGGCACTGATTGCCTTTGTCTCCCTTATCCTCATTTGGATATTCGCGCTCGTGAAGTGATGCGGACGGCTGTCCGCTCACGATCAGACCCACCTGGGACAGGTAACGTTCGACCTTGTGCCTGGCCGAATGCGAGCGATGCAGGAATGGAGGCCACCAGCATTGAGAGGCTCCAGGAGCCTTTCTCGGCGGGGCTATGCCTACGCCGGTACGGCGTTACAACGGACAGAGTCGACGCGGCCATGGCCAGCATTGACAGGCGGGAAACCGCTGCACCACGCCAAGTCTCTGAAATCGTTGCAGGTTGAGGTGGGTGGTGCCGAAGCCGGGGTACGGGGGAACTTTTCATTGTGAAAATGACACCGCATCCCCCCGACACCTCCTTCCCTCAAAAAGCCAGCCCTCAAAATTTCTCGGCCATAAAAGTCCTTGGCGAAAGGAGTACCACTTCCTACTTTTTGAAAAGTTTCACATAGTCGGCAAAGATGAATAATCTATTTCTCTTTTGCCCTGTGAACTCTTTTAATATTCCTAGCTTTACGAAATCATCTATTAGTGTCGCGGCGGTATTCGTCTGCGCTCCAATCAGGCTCACTACTGCTTTTATGCTCACCATTGGTCGCTGATATAAACAGCGCATAAGAGTTTGAGCATTTTCCTGCCGGCGCACATGAAACGTCGGCATTAGTTTTCGCTCGATTCTCTCTTTAAGGGCAAGAATGTCCTTGAAAACCTGAATCGATAACGCTGTTGTCTCTCGCATACCAAGAAGAAAGAAACGCACCCATTCTCCTAGCTTATGAGCGGATCGTACCGATGTTAACTGGTCGTAATATTCGCCTTTGTGGCGTTCGAAAAAATCCGATAGGTACAACGCAGGTTTATCAAGTAAGCGGAAACTTACCAGATAGAGCACAATGAGGAGGCGTCCCAATCGGCCATTGCCATCCAAGAAGGGGTGAATAGTTTCGAATTGATAGTGGATAAGTGCGATTTTCAATAGATGGGGAACATGGATTTCCTCATTATGCATAAACTTCTCTAGGTCACTCATCAGGTCTTCCACATGCCGATGATGCGGAGGAATGAAGGTGGCATGTTTGAGACTAACGCCTATCCAATTTTGGCTTGTTCTGAATTGTCCTGGCTGTTTATGCTTTCCTCTCACACCTTTCAGTAATACGGCATGCGTGTCACGCAGCAAGCGATTTGAAAGTGGCATGCGAGGCAAGCGCTCAATTGCAAAATTGATAGCTTGAATATAATTTTGTATTTCCTGCCAATCATTTCTCTTTTCTGGGTCGAGATCCTTCTTTTCTAACAGAGCCTCTTCAATGTTAGTTTGAGTCCCTTCTATCCGACTGGAAGTCGTGGCCTCCTTTCGTATGTGCATACCTATGAAGAAATCCACATCTGGAATCAGCTGAGAATATGCGTTTAGCTCCCCAAGAAGACGATTCGCTTCCTCCAATAGCGTCAATGTCTCTGGTTCCGTTAAAGTCCACTCCCTGTTAATTAGAACGGGTAAAAAGCTCTTATATTCATACTGCTGCTCTAGCTCCCCAGATTTAAAGTCACTGATATTCATAGTCTTTTAGTCCTGCCCAAAGGCGATTTGATGTAACGAAATCTCTTATGTCAATTAGCGACGATAAATTGATATATATAAAAACGAATGTCAAATGGCAATTACATAAGGTTCTTCTTAGGGACTAGGCCTCAGCCAGGCTTATTGAAAGCAAAGTATGGACCTATCAGCACCGACAACTGAAACGCAGAAGATCACCGAATTACCTATAACGCGCAGACACAAAAGGCTTGCATCAGACTATGCCACCACCCGAGCGATCAGAGTTACTGGCAATTGCTAGTATCCACGCAACGATTCTTGCAATAACGGTCGCTGTTTTAGGAATTTCAGCTTCTTTGCTGAATGACAAGAAATTAGACCTTCTAAGGGATCTGGCGGAAGATCAAAGAAAGGTCGAGGTACGGTTTCCAATTGGGGACGCACGCAACTTTAAATGGGATGACCCGGCGTTTGCTACAGGGCACAACCAAACCCGTGACAGCGCAGTGAAAGCCATGTTAGATGCAGCGCGAACACCGATTTGCGGAGAAGGCATTACACAGAAATGCGAAACCGCCAGTAAACTGGGAGAAATCGCTTTCCCGAGGCTAGTGGCACTTGTTCACCATTACCCTTTCTCAAATGTTCGTGGCCCGCAAGCCATCATAAGGCGTCCTTTCAACACATCTCGTGCCCTCGCAGGTTGGAATACTGGACAGTACAAGAAGTGGCGAGACGACGTAATCAAGGTTGTTTCCATAACAGATGAGCCATATTGGGTCGGAGCATTAGAGAGTCAGGCTAAGGCATACCAAGCTAGTCTCGGCATCCCCACCAATCCGGATAGGGAGCGCGCCGTTGCGGAAGCCGGGCAGTTTATCAAGGATTTAGAGGAAAGGCTGCACGCCCTGCCTGATCAGAGAGGAACGGAAGCCAGAGATTTGCTCTTCCACATTGAAACGCAGCGAAGGTATTACAGGGACTTGGTCAGCACTACTCCGCCTAACTATGTCAGAACAATAAGAGACATTGTCGCGGAATTTATTTGGACGAGGGAGCTTCTTGATTCATCGGCAAGCTTTGGACTCCTCGACCATTATGGAGCTATAGACAGTCACAGCAAGAATGAGATTGCTTTCTATACAGTGCTCGGCACGTTCTTCTTTGGCGTTTTCCTTCCTTTAGTTGCTTGTCAACGAGTCTCGCAAAGCTCGTGGTGGTTTGTGCTGTTTATTGTCCTACCTTTAGCAGGGCACATTCTGACCGCAACCGTAGCTCGTGAGATGCTTGGTTTCTAAGGCAGGAGGTCCCTCGTCACTTTCTGACTGCGGAGTAATCTGAGGGTTCTACCCCATTTCCACGTGTAAGCTTCCCTGTCAACGCGACAGTGCCAATGGAGAACTTCGGGCTTCAAGATTGGCCCGATACGTGGCCGGCGGGAGTCCCGCCAGCGCGTCGTGCGGCCGCTCCTCGTTGTAACTCTGTAACCATTCCGCTGTGATCTCCCGGACCTGTTCGAGCGACTCGAACACGTAGGTATTGAGGACTTCCGTGCGATAGGTCCGATTGAATCGCTCGATAAAGGCATTCTGGTCCGGCTTGCCGGGCTGGATGTACCGCAGTTCAATGCCGCGCTTCGCACATCAGGTGATGAAGCGCTCGGCAAGCAGTTCGGGGCCGTTATCGAGCCGAATCGCCTGCGGTCGTCCGCGCCAGGCCACCACTTGCTCCAAGACGCGAATCACCCGGTCCGCGGGCAGCGACGTGTCGACGTCGATCGCCAAGCCTTCCCGCACGCCCTCATCCAGCACATTGAAGGTCCGAAACCGGCGGCCGCCGTAGAGCGTGTCGCGCATGAAGTCCACGGCCCACGTGGTATTCGGCTGTGGCACCACGACCAACGGTTGGCGTAGCCGAACCGGAAGCCGCTTCTTCGTCCGCCGTGGCAAATTCAGCCGCAACTGACAGTACACGCGCCAGAGCCGCTTATGGTGCCAGGGATGGCCGAGGTTCCGCAGCCGATCGCAACACTTCCAGAATCCTCAGCGACTCTTGGCCGCCACGAGCGTGGTCAGGGCCGCAATCACCGGCGCATCCCGCCGCGCCCAATCCACAAGCGGCTGATAGTACGTGGCGCGGCTCAATCCCACTGCACGGCAGGCCCGCTGAACCGGAAGGCCGTTCACCGTCACCAAATGCGTGACGACCTCCCGTCGGTCAGCAGGCCCTAGAGCTTTTTTGCGAGGACATCCTTGAGGGCCAGATTCTCCAACGACAGGTCGGCATACATCCGTTTGAGCCGGCTGTTTTCGTGCTCCAGCTCTTTGAGCCGCTTCACATCCGAGGCCTCCAGCCCCCCGTACTTGGCTTTCCACTTGTAGTACGTGGCGGAGCTGATGCCGTCGTGCCGCCAGATCTCGTTGACCGGACGGCCGGCATCGGCCTCTTTCAGAATGGAGACAATCTGCGTTTCAGTGAACTTCGACTGGCGCATGGGAACTGCCTGGCTGAGGGTGACTATTGTGCCAGAAAGTTCTCCGTTTGACTGTCTACGGTTTCGGGGAGCTTACAGGCTGGCGTGTGTTAGAGGAAGACGACCATCGATGGGGTATCCATAGTTTTGTGGTCGAGGATGAAGGAAGGACTGTGATCGAGTCAGGTGGGAGTTTGCCGGATGGTGCGCCAGCGGTGTACCTGGCAATTGCGTGGAATGTTGAAATCGTGGAGCAGTTGAAGAGGAATGCAGAAAGGGAAGCAATACTCTTGCAGTGATGGCGCAGATGTGGGGCAAACCCTTATGATGGGGCAGCTTGTCTATGTAGCAGGTTGCCCCCCTTTATTTTGTGCCACAAGCAAATGTTCTGTTGTATCTGACAATTCCGACACTCATTGCTTGTGCATTGGCCGACCTGCCGTAGAATTGGCCGTTAGCATTAGTATAGGTACCGACGGTTGTCTCATCCATCGCAAGCAGTGTAGCTGGTCCGCGACAATACTCATCGGCAGCTTCCTGATAATTCGCATCACTGGCCCACTTTCCCCCCTGGACAGTGACAGTGTTCTGCCTCTTATCAAAAGAAACGATCTTGATATGCGAGCAACCAGACAAAGCAACAAAACAAAAGAAGGTCGCAACACCAAACACACCTCTCAACATACGCCCTCTCTCTCGAATGGATGTTTGGATTATTCATTTGAACAACAATGAGAAGACGGAAACTGCAAGGGAAGCAACTGAGATGAAGATCGCTAAGTACGATCTGTAGGCATTATTCAAGTCAGCCCGTTGTCTGAGTTCGACATCTGCGGCAATGTACAGCGGAGAGCCCTTGTCCTGAGATCGAAGCAGAGAAAGCAGGTTGTCATCGGGTGCATACCTGATTTTGTTCTGGTCCGGCATATGCTTGTATCCTTCAAGCATATCCAGGTCTTCTCTTATCTCATCCGCGTTCATTCAGGCTGCCTCTGGTAGCCTCGTTAGAATTGTCAGATGATGTATACAATAACCGTTGACAAAGATTATTGACATGCAATAAAAGGAAAGCCCCTGGAGTTCGTGGCTCCAGAGGCCTCCCCGTCCTAAGCTCTACCTTCCCTTGCGCCGGTCTCTAAGGCGAAATGCCTTGAGGCCGTATTGAGAAGCGTAGATACGCTTTCCGTTCCGCAGCGTAATGTACTTGACGTACACATAATCGCCGGGGACTTCAGGTCTTCCCTTTTCCACGGGCCTTGCTCCTTTCTGGGGCACCATCGCCCCGCCGTTAGGCGAGTGATGCCTGTAAGGAGTGCCAGTCAAAAGGGATGCTTCGGACGGCGTTTATGTATCAAGTTTGCCGGAACGTGTCAAACAAAAATCATGCCAGTCTTTGCTCCCTGCTAGTTTCGCAGGAACGGCCTCAGGTTGACCCGTTCAAGATGCTGCTTGAGGACCGCCAAGGGAGGCCCCAGGTACACTGCCTCGTGAACATCCTTACCGCTATGCCCTAGCAATTCCCTTCTGGTCTCCCCATCTACACCAGCCTCGTAAAGCTTCGTTGTCATGGTCGGACGAAAGGAATGCAGACTCTTTTCCCCTGGTATGTTGAGTTTGAGCAACAGACGATGAAACCACTTTGCAACCAAGTCACCGGCAGTCCCTCGACCCATGCCACGACCTTTCTTCTTCAGAGCGAGATGCTTCGGGAACAGCAACAACTCACCCTGCGCCTTCATCGAGTCTACGTACTTCAGGAAACCAAGTTCAATCAGGTGCGAGTGGATCGGGACACGCCTTCGGCTCGCCTTGTTCTTGAGTCTTCGGCCTCTGCCTGGATCAGGCGCAATGTCGAAACAGTTCAGGCCCTCTTCGTCCTTGATGTCAGAGAGGGCAAGATTGGCAACTTCTTCGCGCCGAGCACCAGTGAGAAGGAGAAGCAGGGGCAACCAGTACCGAGCGGCGGAAGTCACCTGAGCATGTTCCCCATCCTTCAACTGCCTCCTGTACTCGCTGCTTGTGAACACCGCCTTGATGTCAGCATCCGAGAATGTCTCAGTCTGCTTCGCTTCGATGCCTTGGTAGGTCAGGCCGTCAACCGGATTGGTTTCAGAGTATTTTCCTTCGTTGATTAGCCATGAGAAAAAGTGCGTCAGATGGGTCAGGTCTTGGTTGATCGTCTGCTTCGACAGCAAGTCCTTCTCCGGCCACCCCGGATGGCGGCCATCACCTTGAGCACGCTTCAGGACATCCTTGAGCGCCATCCCAGGGAACTTCTTCGAGGCATTGCTAGGGAGCTTCCTGATGGTGTCACGATAGGTGATGCAGTCCTGTTTCGTGATGGTGTGAATAGGCTTGTCACCACCGAGTTCCAAGAACCTCTTCAGGACATTCCGCTTGGCTTCGATGGTGCCCGGCGCTCTGTGCTCGAAGTGCTTCAGGTATGCAGGGATGGCTTCTGACAAATGGAAGACCGCCTCCGGATCACGAATGGTGGCCGGTTCCGGTGTAGTTGGACTTATGCGATCTGTCGGACCATCGAGGGGCTCACCATACTCTTCTCCATAGTTGCCCTGTACTCAACCTTGATCTTGCCAGCAATGACGCTCTCAGCCTTCAGCAGTTCGCGGCAGAGCAGCTTGTGAGTCTGCGAGCCTTCCTGAAGATCCTTGATGTCGTACCGTCGAAGGAACTCTTTGAGCGTAGCCGAAGGCAATGCCTTCAGGTTGTTCTCTCGGAGGCCTCTGGCGTAGTCCTCAAGGTTGCTTCGGGAGAAGTCTGAAAGACGATCTTGCCACTGCCCGTTGACCTCGTTGGTGAGATCAGTCGAAGCGATAGACTCCTCCCACTCATCCAACCTTTCCTTGATGTATCGAAACACGAGGAAGCGAATCTGAGTGAGCGTCATCGAATGGCCGTGCCGTTGTAGATGAAGGAAGAGTGCCGAAGCGTTTCCCTCGACCACCCTTGATCTCAACTCTGCCACGGCCTGGTCAGATGTGCCGAGAGATTTCCAGATTTCTTCCTTGCCGAGGAGTGACTTCAGATCAGCGGGAACGAAGATGCGAACGTAGATTGAGTGACGATTGGACCTTCGCACAAGACGACGTACCGTAGCCAGTCACCTGGTCTACCGTAGCCACTGTACGTATCTGCTTGTTAGATCAGAACAGGAAGGAAAGCTGGTGCCGAAGCCGGGATTTGAACCCGGACACCCTTGCGGGCGCTAGACCCTGAATCTAGTGCGTCTGCCAGTTCCGCCACTTCGGCCCTAGGTGGATGCTGAAATAAGCCTACAACTGCGATCTCGCTTCACTTAAACCGTCGACATACAAAACCGGAGTACGCCTTCGGTTTTCGTGCGCTGCGGCCTTGTTCTAGGCTTGTTTGAGCATCCCCACCGGAGAATCGCTCAATTCTTTGTCAGCTCGCTCCAGCTCAGTGCGAACTACCTGCTAAGCGAACGCGGATTATCGCTGATCGTCATTCACCCGTCAAGGTGAGGGAATGACGATGCTCCAGGGACCGTCCGGCGTGACGGTACGAAGGTCGCCGCTCAGGACGATGCGCTCACGGACCAAGCCTGCGCTGGCCAGCAACCAGGGCCGCCGGATCAGGGGCGCTTCGTCGGCCAGCAGCAGGTCGAAGCGAATCTTCTTGAACAGAGGATCGGCCGCCACCCGAGCCGCAGTCGTGACGACGACGCGGCGATTCTGCACGAACGCCTGGCGGTTAGTGTCCTCTTCGGCCGCCAGCAGCTCGCGAATCTTCTTGGTGCCGCCCAACTTCACGATCTCTTCCTTGAGTTCGGCAAATTCGGGCTTCATTTCCTTCGGCACCGCCGCCTCGGGAATCAGCTCGTCGATCCGCTGCTTTGCAATGTTGAGTTCCTTCATCAGGCCGGCGATCTGGCGGTCATAGATCTGCTTATATTCACGCAAGGATTCGACGTTCTTCCCGACGGCCTGCATCGAGAGCCGCTTCCAAATGGGCAACTCTTCATACTGAGCGAGCGTAGCGTCGATTTCCTTGATCTTGCCCTGTAGCTCGCTCAAGTGGGTCAGCAGGCGCCATTCGAGGAGCCGCACTTCGTCCAGATCCTTTTGCTTCTGAGCCTTGTACGCCAACAACGGCGTCAGCTCGCGGAAACGCTCGTATTTCTTCCGCAAGGCGGCCTTTTCAGATCGAGCCTTGGCGTAGAATTGGTGCATCTGCGCCTCGAAACCCAGCTCGCCTAGAGGAATGCCGGCCTGTTCGCGACCCAACGCCACTTCATAGCGGCTGAGCCAGCTCCTATAGGTGAGGCCGGCGCCTTTCATGGCGCGCGCCAATACCAGGGTGACCGCATCGGCGGATTGATGGTCCGGCGTGACCAACAGAATTCGCTTATTGGTTCGGGTGAGCTCGATCGCGAGGGTCGCAAGCTTTTGGCGTCGCGCCGCAAGATCCTCCTGCCACAGAAGCGTCAGAACCGTGGTGGATGCCATCGACTGCAGGGTGGCCACATCGCCCGATTGCGCTGCATCAAAAACCGGCAGCAGCCGCTCTGCCGGCCCCAGGCTGTAGGAGGCGCCGGTTCGGCTCATGTCGGCCAGCCGGCGGCCCACGGTTTGGGCAAATCCGCTGGCGTCGGGTACCAGCGTCACGGACGGCACAAGATCCCCGATGGGATCGAAGAGCTGCAGCACAAGCCGGTCGCCGTGCTGCGACAACACGACCCCTTCGGTCGGTTCCTCGTCATCCGGCAGCAAAACGGTGACCGGAAAGTCCACGCCGATCCGAACGTCGGGGGGCAACACAAACTCATACAGCTGCAACGCCCCGACAGTCTGTAACCTCCGCCCCTGCGAGGCCGTCACCGGCTGATCCCGGCCTCGTTCGGCGTCGGAGGCCGCCTCCGCGTCCATTGCCATAGCCATGTGCTCGAGCCATTGCTCGAGCGTTGCTGGGACCAGTGTCACCGTGGGTGCTCCTCATGAGGCCGGCTGTTCAGGATTGCTGCACAGGCGGGACTCTGCCGTTGGGCCCCGTATCTTAATGAGTGCGCGGAGAGTCTGTCCAGGGACCTGCGCCCCTCAAAACCGCCTTCCACCCGGAATCGCCCCTCCGTCGATTCATCCGGAATTTCACTCAGGCGAATTGACTTTTCCCCAGGGCGCCAGTATGCTTTTTCCCTTTCCACTCAAAGGAGTTGCAGTATGAAGGTGATTCTACAGGAAACTCTCGAAGGCGTAGGCAATCTCGGCGACCTCTTGGATGTCTCGGATGGGTTCGCCCGAAACTATTTGCTGCCCCGCCGCAAGGCCGTGCTGGCGAACGACCGGAACATCAAGGAATTCGAGCACACCAAGCGCGTCGCAGCGGAACGGGCCAAGAAGGAGCGGCAAGAGATCGAGGCTCACGGGAAGAAGATCTCTGCGGTGTCGTTGACGATCGAGGCGCAGGTCGGGAAGGACGACAAGATGTTCGGGTCGGTCACGGCCAAGGACATCGCAGAAGGGCTTGCCGAGAAAGGCTTCACGGTGGATCGCCGCAAGATCCAGCTGGCGCAGCCGATCAAGGAGTTGGGCACCTTTACGATTCCAATCAAGCTGCCGCGCGAAGTGACGGCGAGCATCGCCGTGCAGGTTGTGAAGAAGCAGGGCGCGGAACCGGAAGCGGAAGCCACGGCCTAGTCGAGCCAGATCGAGCGCGGCCCTTCCCGGGCCGCAGCGCACCCGGAGGAATTGAGAAATAATGGACGAGCTTATCGGTTCGTTGGATGCACTGAAGTCGACCGATCCCGACACGTACGAGGCCATTCGGGCGGAGGAACAGCGGCAGCGTGAGAAGCTGCTCCTCATCGCCTCGGAGAACTTCGCCAGCCCGGCGGTCCTGGCGGCCCAAGGCTGCTTGATGACGAACAAGTACGCCGAAGGGTATCCGGGGAAACGGTATTACGGTGGCTGCCAGCATGTCGACACCGTCGAAGACCTCGCCATCCAGCGGTGCAAACAGATCTTCGGCGCCGATCACGTGAACGTCCAGCCCCATTCCGGGTCGCAAGCCAATATGGCCGCCTACCTCTCGGTGTTGAAACCGGGTGACACGATCCTCGGATTGGATTTGGCGCAGGGCGGGCACCTCACGCACGGCAGCAAGGTCAACTTCTCCGGAACCATTTTCCGAGCCTTCTCTTATGGGGTGGACCGGCAGAGCGAAACCATCGACTATGCAGCGGTGCAGAAGATCGCGGAGGAGTGCCGTCCACGTATGCTGGTGGTCGGAGCCAGTGCCTATGCCCGCACGCTGGACTTTGCGAAATTTCAAGCGATCGCGAAATCGGTCGGCGCGTACTTGATGGTCGACATCGCGCACATCGCCGGTTTGATCGCGGCAGGCCTGCATCCCAACCCGGTGCCCTACGCCGACTTCGTCACCACGACGACCCACAAGACCCTCCGCGGACCACGCGGTGGCGTCACGATGTGCAAGGCCGAGCATGCGAAGGCCGTCGACAAGATCATTTTCCCGGGCCTGCAGGGCGGTCCGCTTATGCACGTGATCGCCGCCAAGGCGGTCGCCTTCAAGGAAGCATTGTCTCCCGGCTTCAAACGCTATCAGCAACAAGTGTTGGCCAATGCCAAGACCTTGGCTCAGGGTTTGATGGAGCGGGGGTACAAGATCGTCTCCGGCGGGACCGACACCCATCTGATGCTGGTGAACCTGACGAACAAAGGCATCACGGGGAAGGAAGCCGACGCCGCGCTGGACGCCGCGGGCATCATCGTCAACAAGAATGCCGTGCCGTACGACGAAAAGCCGCCGGCCATCGCCAGCGGTATTCGATTAGGAGCACCGATCGTTTCCACCCGCGGCATGCGCGAAGCCGATATGCGAGAAATCGTCGCGCTGATCGACCGCGTGTTACAGCATCCGCAAAACCAAACCGTACAGGCTGAGGTTCGGGCGCAGGCGAAGGCTCTCTGCAGCCGCTTCCCCATCTTTCATGCCTACGATTCATCTCCCGCTTAGGCAGGATATGTCCCGGTGAAGTGCCCCTTCTGTGACGATGTAGAAGACAAGGTCGTCGATTCGCGTATGGCGAAGGAGGGCGAGGTCATCCGACGCCGGCGCGAATGCCTGTCCTGCAAGCGCCGCTACACCACCTACGAACGGGTTGAAGAGACGATGCCGGTGGTCGTGAAGAAGGACGGCCGCCGCGAGCCGTTCGACCGGGGCAAGATCGTCGCCGGACTGAAGAAAGCCTGCGAGAAGCGGCCGATCAGCACCGCCACGATCGAAACCGTCACCGATCGAATCGAAAAGCGCATCCAAGAACTCGGCGAAACCGAAATCGACAGCACCGCAGTGGGCGAGGAAGTCATGCGGGAACTGTCGCAGTTGGATCAGGTGGCGTACGTCCGGTTCGCATCGGTATACCGCGAGTTCAAAGACATCGACCAGTTCATGGACGAGATCAAGGCGCTCGCCCAACAGCGCCGGGAACGCTAGTTGGCCGTTCCGGTGTGCTCGAGGGTTCTTCCCCTCCCCTCCCTCTGCTCTCGTCCTTCCCGACGGTTCGTGTCTGATACGATAAACCACCGCCGGCTTTCCGGTACGAGGGGTGTCTGAGACTATGGCCGCGACAACAGCGAAACGAGACCGCCGGCGCACCGGCCGCTCTCGCGGAAAAGGCCTTCCGGGAACGACCAAGGTCGCGATCATCGGCGCGGGCCGCGGCGGCACCGCCCTGATGGAAATCTTCGCGACCGATCCCTTGGTCCGGATCGTCGGGGTCGCGGAAATCAACCCGAATGCACCGGGGCTGGGGCTGGCCAAGCGCCTGAAGATTCCCGTCACCCGCAATTATCGCCGGCTACTGAGCCTGGAACGGATCGACCTGGTCATCGACGTCTCCGGCAACGCCGAGATCGGCGAGTACTTGATGGACTTCCATCGCATGGGCGTGACCGTGATCGGCGGCGCCAGCGCCAAGTTCATGTGGCAGCTTATCGAGGCACGAATTCGCGCCACCGCCGAAATCGAGAAGACGTTGAACAAGTATCAGTCCCTGTACCGGTTGTACGTGAAGGAAACCGGGGCCGCCGTGACCGAAGAACGGACCAGGATCGCCTGCGAGATCCACGACGGCCTGGTGCAGAGCTTGGCGGGGGTGAACTTCAAACTGGAGCTGTGCCAGGAACTACACCGGAAAGACCCGAAGGAAAGTCTTGCGACGTTGCGTGAATCGAAAGCGCAACTGAAGCTGGCCATCCAAGAAGCCCGTCAGGTCATTTTCAATCTGCGCCCCCTCCATTACGACAAGATGGAGTTGGTCCCGGCCCTGACCAACTATCTTCGATCCTACGAGACCCAGTACCACATCAAGACGGAATTCTCGGCGGCCGGCGACGAGAAGATCCTCTTTCCGCGCACCAAGATTTTCCTCTTCCGCATCGTCCAGGAAGCCTTGAGCAACGTCCAGAAGCATGCAAAGGCCGATCGGGTGTCGGTACGGCTGGATATTCAGCTGGACCTGCTTCAGGTGACCATTACGGACAATGGCATCGGGTTCGACATGGAGGCGGTGCTGCGGGACCCCGAAAAGTGGGATCACTTCGGGGTCAAGGGAATCGTCGAGCGCGCCCGTTTAGTGGGGGGCGAAGCGACGATCGAGTCCAAGAAGGGGCGTGGCACACGCATCGTGCTCAAAGTCCCGCTAGCCGACAAGGAGACGATTCGCAATGGAAAAGATTAAGGTCCTGATTGCCGATGATCACCGCGTCGTCCGAGAAGGATTGGCCGCGATCCTGAAGACGAAAGACGACATCAACGTCGTCGGGGAAGCACAGGATGGCGTCGAAGCGGTCGAGAAGACGCGGACGCTGCTCCCGGATGTGGTGCTCATGGATGTGAGCATGCCGCGCATGGGCGGTGTGGAAGCCACCCGGCAGATCAAACGGGAATTTCCCCACATCGGCATCGTGGCCCTGACCATGTATGAAGAACAACAATATATCTTCGACTTGGTTCGCGCCGGAGCGACCGGCTATCTCCTGAAAGACTCCGAGTCTTCCCAAATCGTCGCCGCCATTCGAGCGATCTATCGCGGCGAATCCCTGATCCATCCGTCGGTCGCGAGCAAGATCCTCGCGGAGTTTTCCCTCATGTCCCAGAAGAAGGGAAAGAAACCGGCCTGGGTCGAGCATGACCTCACCGAACGTGAAATCACGGTCCTGCGCCTGGTCGCCGACGGCAAGACCAACAAGGAAATCGCCAACAGCCTCGACCTGAGCGAGAAGACCGTGAAGAACCACGTGCGCAACATCTTCCACAAGCTTCAGGTCTATGACCGGACGCAAGCCGCGATTCTGGCTATCCGTAAGGGCCTCATCGAGCTGGAACCAAGGCCGTAAGGGAGCGACCTGACATTAAAGTTGTAGACATATCCCCATAGAGGCAGTGCTGCCTACTGACGACCTCTTCACCAAATCTCACTCCTCCTGGTGGCGGACCTATCGCAGCCTGGCCGCCGGGATTGGGCCCTTCGGGGAGGGTGGCAGCTTCAACTATCACATCCAACTCGCCGCGGTGGGAACGGTGTTACGGCTCCAGATGCCGGACTTCACAACAAGAAAAGGGCGCGGGAGTCTTTTCTTGAGGCGGATGGACGGCTTCAGGTAGAAGGGCCGCATGCCCCGCCGTCCGCGCCTTCCTACTGGAGACTTCGTGTACCATGTCCTGAACCGGCGTGTGGGGCGGCTTCCCCTGTTCGACAAGCCCACCGCTATGCGGCCTTCGAGAAGATCCTGGCGGAGGCCCACGCGGCCACCCACATTCGTCGCAAGAAAAGACTCCCACCCCTGTTCTCTCTTTGGCCCCTCCTGGAAATCTCATCTCACCACAGTGGAGAGAACGTCGAGGACGCATTCTTTCTAGACTCGAGGCAATATGCTATAGATACGAACACGTAACTATAGGACGCAGACATTAAGAGTGCATGCTTCGGTCACAGTTTGCAAACTGGAGAAATCTTGTAAGGTGCTCTCGTAAATCGCACGACGAATCAGGTGTTCACGCACAGCTCATGAAAGGGTAACGGCATGCAAGATATGGGCAGACATAGCATTCCCGGGGCGCTACTCTCCTTCTGGATCATGGCGCTCCTATTGATTTCTGGGAGTGGCTGTACTGTCCCGCTGTATAAAGACTCATTCAACAAACAATATGAACAACAACAAGCCGAAGCACTACGGTTTTTGAACGCTCCGCCCAATCAGCCGTCCAGACCAGACGAGATTCTTGCGAGCACTGTTTCAGAGCTGACGGAGCGATCGATGAAGGAACTCGGCTCACGAAACGATATTGTGCTCGTGATGTTTGTGGCCCAAAATGAGGTGACGACCACACTCTATAAAATCAGGGACACCATGCGGTCCAGGGATCCGAAGTCGTCCTTAAACCCCTATTGGGTGATTGATGTCCCCGGATTAGTCGGAGACCCACAAACGAATTGCGGTGTTGTGGTCGGTCACTGGTATGCGTACGAGAAATATCCATATCGTGCGCCATGGGAACGAATTGTGGATGCGGTCTTAGAACGGGAAGCGACGTATGGCACATACCTTTACTCGCACAACGGGAAATTTCTCCTGACCGAAGATGGCCAACCCGAGATGGAGGCGCTACAAGAGGTTTGCTTCCCAGGTCACGCATTAGCCTCGACTCGTTTCGATTCGTTTGGGGCGGCCAAACAGAGCCGTCCGGCCTTGGCGCGGTGGAGGCCGACATCTACGTCAGATGAATTTGCCACTGTGCAGACGACGACAAAAGATGTGGTTGCCAAGACACTCATGGGCGACACGCTAGTGGGACAGGCATGCGTCAACACCGTGAATATTAACCTGAGGATCACCGATGTCTTTCTCAATAATCGCGCTGAGCAGAATGACCCGATGTACTTAATGAAGGGGGTCTTGAAGGTCTCTCGCAATGCACAGACTTCCCCGGAGATTGCCTTGGTAGGAGCCATTTCACGAGTAAATGGCGTCGTGAATCTCGCGGCCTCAAGCGAAGAGCCCAATCCCCGTTACAGAAACACCATCATTTCGCTTTTTAGAGATGATGCGGACAGTGGATTGGAAGGAATGATTGAGGGCATGGAGGAAACTGAGACTGCGGGGTGCGACGATGTTCGGCTCACGAGCAAGAATGGGACGAAATTGACTGCGTTTCCCAAGATGACGGCCCAGGTTGCGTTCTTCTTCTCCAACCCCCAAATGGCCCCTCGATCCAAACTTTATTCAGTCTACTGGCTCAAAGTCGCGGAGGCCCGTGACAGTATTGATGCACCGTATTACCTTGGATCTCGCTACGAACAGCGCGGCGCGACGGACCCGAATTACTATGCCCTCGCAGTGCAGTATTACTTAGCAGCGACCACCGCCTACGATGATGCAAGGGCACAAGCCGCTTTAGGGCGCATGTATGAGAAGGGGCAAGGAACAAAGAGAGACCCGGAGAAAGCCGAGCAGTGGAGCAGCGTGGCAAAGACCACCCGCCAAGGCGCTACGCGCATATGTGCGTCCCCGCAAGTGAGAGAAGTGATTCAACGTCTTCTTACGCAGGTCTATCTCCAGAACAAGGCTGGGTCTGAGGCGATGAACGCTCTGACCGGGATTCGTCCAGACCGAGGGGAGATCACGATCAGCAAAGTGACGGCTGAAGACGTGTTATCGTTGAACCACGCGTTTATCTGCCGCGCTAAAGGCGGGTTTGATAATCCCAATTTTCAGATGGAGATGCCTGAGACAAAGATTACCGTTTGGAGAGACCAATACGGCAACGTAACTACTACGGACAATTCAATGGAACAGTTTTCGTCGCAAGCAGGACCCGCACTGATGAACGAAGCTGCCAGAAACGTGGTGAACTATCTCACGTTTAAGCTGACGCCATTAGGCAATAGTCGTTTCAAAATAACCTACCGAGGCCCAAGAGGCATTCAGTCGGAGGAGCTCCAGGTAAACTAGTCCCCCACGTCTACCATCTTGGTGAGAGCTGTCCCTCCATGGAGTGCATTCACGGGGCAGGTCGCAACGCCGAGCCAACTCTCTTCATTGATGGAGTCCCCGTTAAAGACGGATCACGCATCATCAAAGTGGAAGGCAATATTACCGTTATGGGATTTCTAGTGAAAAGCCCTGAGTTATTGAAAGAGGGGGCCGCGCTGGAGGTGCGCATGCCAGATCAGCCCAGCACGAAAGCTACAGTGCCTGGCGAGCTACAGAAAAATAACATTCGACCTCTCTCAGAAGATGCCGCAAGACGACCGAATATATCGTCCTTTAAAGAGTGGCTAGAACGGGGCAAGTGACCTTCACCGGATTGGATTTCAATAGAGAAAAGAAAAAGGATCGTAAACACAAACTCCCGCCCCCTTTCTCTTCCTCCCCAAGCAGGGTCCCACTCTCGGCTTGCCGAATGGCCTAGACGATCTGCTCTTCGGAGAATCGTGACTGCTTCAACGATCCGCTCCTTTCGTCGAGGACCGCCGAAGCCGGTATCGTACTCTGGATTTGACTTGCCGCCGTTTTCGGGGGAGACGTCACTCAGAGGAGCGGAGAATTTATCTGCAACTTTAATGGCAGCTCACAAGGGACCGCGTCAAGACGCCGCTCGCCGCTGGGAAGAGGCGGATGAAGCAGTGGAGATGTAGTCGCACAACCGGCGGGCGATGATGCCGTTGGACAGCCAGGGATAGTGGCCTTCCGAAGCTTGATGACCGATTTCCGCCACGAGTTGGTCCTCGTTGCTTCCTCCGAGTTCGTGGATCATCGGGGCAAGACGGCGTTGCGCTTGCCTGAATACCTGATCGACCAACTCCCAAGCCCGATCGTCACCCTCCGTCCGCACGAACGATTCCGCCGATATCGCGCTTGCCGCAACGGTCAGCAGTTCTTCACCGATTGCTTCGATCCTGGCCTGTCGACCTTGATCGTCGCGGAGCCCTTTGCCATGGCGGACCATCGCCCAGAAGATGGCGCGCGCCAGCCGGCGGCTGCTCCGTTCCACCTGACGCAAGATGGTTTCGAGCCGGGGATCGCACGACCCGTTAATACCGCGCAGCGACTGCCGGCGCCAGAGACTCAGGTACCAAGGGACATAGAAGCAAACCAGCTTCAGCCATTCCCAGAGCCGCTGGGTCTTGCCGACTTCCGTGCCGAGGTATCGCTGGGCCCGATCCAGGTGGGGACTCAATCCTTCCCTCGCCACGAAGGGTCGGAGAATATCCGTCGCGCCTTCGCCGATGCGGTACATTTCGGCATCCCGCACCAACTGTTCGATCCCGAATGCCGGCTCCCCTCGGCGTCCCTTCGAATCCGCCGTTTCATACCCCATCCCCCCGAAGATGACCTGCGCATCCTTCAGGAAACGAATCGTGGTCTCCGAACAAAAGATCTTGGCGACGGCGGCCTCGATACGAACGTCGTAGCTATGTTGTTCCGCCATCCGCCAGACCGTCGAGGCCAGCGCCTCCATGGCCCAGAGGTTGGCAGCCATCCGCCCCAGCCTGACACGTTGCGTCTGGCGTTGGCTCAGGGGCCGTTGAAAGGTCAGGCGTTGATTGGCCCGGTCGAGCGTCGGCTGCCACGCCTGTTTCGCCATGCCGAGACAAATGGCCGGGATGCTGACGGCTCGCCCTACGTTGAGAATGGTAAGGGCATACTTCAGGCCTCGCCCGACCTCACCGATCAGGTCGTCAGCCGGAATCTTCACATTGGAAAACGTCATGTAGGCGTTCTCAATGCCGCGACAGCCTTCGAACTGACAACGCTGCCGGACCAGCACCCCCGGCGACCTCATATCCAATACGAAGGCGGTGTGCACCAGCTCCTCCGCTCCTTGGCCATCTGGACAGGCAACCCAGCGGGTCTGCTCTCTTTGTCGTTCGCGCCTTGCCGGGACCCTGGCAATCAACGTGACATAACGGGCGATCGAGCCGTTCGTGCACCAGAGCTTCTCGCCGTTGACGAGAAACGTGGTGCCGCTGGGATCCAACACCGCCTCGGTTTGAATGTGCGCGGCATCCGACCCCGTGATGGATTCCGTGAGCGCAAAAGCCGAGACGGCCTCCCTGGCCACGACCGGTAGGTATTTGCGTTTCTGTTCTTCGTTTCCGAACAGCAGCAGCGGCATGGCGATTCCGATCGACTGCGGTACCGCCACGGTCAGGGCGAGAATGTTGCTCCAACTCGCCATCAACACGAGGGCCCGGCCATAGTTGCTGTAGGACAAACCGAGGCCTCCATACTGCGTGGGAATTTTCATCCCGAAGGCCCCGAGTGCAAAGAGCCCCTGAAGCACGGAGTCCGGGATTTTTGCGGTACGTTCAATTTCGTCGGGATCGACTTCCGTGCGCAGAAACGTTTCCAGCCGGGGACGGAATCGTTCCCACAGTTCCTGTTGCTCCGGCGGCTCCTCCGGAGCGAGCAAGAGGGAGAAATCCGGCTTCCCGACGAAGAGGCCGGCCATGAAGCTGCGACCGCTCAGCCGCTCGCGCGCTTCTTCGATCCGTTCCAAGCCTTTGAACAGATGTCCCACCGTATCCCCCCTCAGGTGGCGCGGCACAGTGCCGCCGGTTGTTGCACCGCTTCAAAACGTGCGGTGAAATGCCGCAAGACCGGTGCTTCGTACGTCATGGTCAAGCCCTGCACACGGTCTCGTTGCCGATAGAGTTCGGCGATCGATTCAGCGACGTACGCGATCTGCATGCTCGTATAGACCCGTCGAGGAATCGCGAGCCGCACCAATTCCAGTTCGGGATGAATCGTCCGGCCGGTGGCAGGGTCTTTTTTCCCGAACATCACCGTGCCGACTTCAACGCCGCGAATGCCATACTCTCGGTAGAGCGCGACGGCCAGCGACTGGGCAGGAAACTGTTCACGCTCGAGATGCGGGAGAAACTCCTTGGCATTCACATACACCGCATGGCCACCGATGGGCTTGAGGATCGGTACGCCCGCCTGCTCCAGCATCTCACCCAGATACCGAACCTGGCCGATCCGAAAACTCAGATAGGCCTCGTCCAGCACCTCGCGCAACCCGCGCGCCATCGCCTCCAAGTCGCGGCCGGCGAGGCCCCCGTAGGTTGGGAAACCTTCGACCAGAATCAACATGTTGGTAATGTCCTCGGCCCACCGGTCATGGTTGAGGCTCAGAAACCCTCCGATGTTCACCAGCCCGTCCTTCTTGGCCGACATCGTACAGCCGTCCCCGTACGAGAAGAGTTCTCGGGCAATCTCCAGGACGGATTTGTCGGCATACCCCGGCTCACGCTCTTTGATGAAAAAACAATTTTCGGCGAATCGGCAGGCATCGAAAAAGAGGGGAATACCGTATCGATCCAGCAACGCTTTGGTCCAACGGACATTCTCCATCGCCACGGGCTGACCACCGCCGCTGTTGTTCGTGATCGTCAGCATGACGAACGGGATGCGTTCCCGGCCGATATGCTCGATCGTATCCTCCAGTCGCACCAAATCCATGTTGCCCTTGAACGGCACCTCGCAGTGAGGGTCGTACGCTTCCTTAATCACGAGGTCGAGCGGATAGGCCCCCTGATGCTCGATGTTGGCGCGGGTGGTGTCGAAATGGATGTTGTTCGGCACGCACATGCCGCTCTTGACGACGGTGGAAAACAACAGGTGTTCGGCCATGCGGCCTTGGTGGGTGGGGATCACATGCCGATAGCCGAAGATCGAACGGACCGTGTCCTCGAAATGGTAGTAGTTCTTGCTCCCGGCGTAGGACTCGTCCCCAAGCATCAACCCGGCCCACTGCATGTCGCTCATGGCCGAGGTACCGCTGTCGCTCAGCAGGTCTACATACACGCTTTCGGCGGGAACTCGAAAAAGATTGTAACCGGCTTGGCGCAGGAGACGCTCTCGCTCCTCCCTTGTAGTCAATCGAATGGGCTCAACGACTTTGATCTTGAACGGCTCCGAGGGAAATTTCATGGGATGACCTCCGGAAACGAGCCAATTCCGCCTTGAAGGCTTTTGGGCCGGCGTATTCGAAGACGTACCGGGTCATGTCGAAGAGCGGAGCAGGATCGAGGTCACGCAGCAGTTCCGGCTTCCAGGTGATCTCGAGTTGATTGATCATCGTGATCGGCGTCATGGGCCCGACCATGCCGAGCTGCACCTGGCCGTATGATCGGGAGAAGATGAGAATTTCGCGGTCGAAACAGGCGGTGTTCAAATCGCTGGCTGCGCCCTGCTGTCGATAGTCTTCTTCGAACCGTTGGAACGCGGGCGCCCGTTCCAGTTCATCTCGAAATGCAAAGAAGATCGCGATGCCGGCACGTTGCTGGTCGTCCATGACCTGAACGGCATCCGCGACGACCCCCTCCTCCTGCATCTGCTCGCGCGTGAGCACCAACAGACGTCGGATGGCGACCCCGCGTTTGACGGCGCCTTGATTGGCCAGGAGATAACTGGGATAGAGGGCTTCTCCTTTCTTCCAAATATTCCATCGTTCCATGATGGCGTCGATGGAAGTGGTCGCGGTTTGAACGAGTCGAACCGCCTCCGCGTTCGCCTCGGCTCCTTCATAGAGAAGGGTCTGGGTCTCGAGCTGACGCAGTTCACGACCTATCGCTTCCACCTTACGCGGAATGTATTTGGGGGATTTCGGGACATGGAGCATCACGTCAACTGCCGTAAGCGCCAGCGTCCAATATTCCTTCGCCTGCCTGGGAGCCTTATCCTTCTGCGCAATCAGCAGCAACTCAACGGGATTCTTGTCCAGCAACTTCGCCATCTTGATGCAGAGTTCAGGCTTGGGGATCTTCAGGCCCCGCCGCATCAAATTCGCCTCGGGTTGCGCAATGCCAAGCTTTCCGGCCAGCGCGTAATCGCTGGTAAGTTCGTACCGCTCCTTGATCGCATCAAAATAGGAAGCAATCTCTGCCATTCCTCGCTCCTCTCAGCACATGCTTTCGTGGCGTACCGACCGCCCCATATCAGGCTGCGTGCGGATGGACCTCGTGTGGCGTGAAGTCCGGAGACCGCCGCCGGTCCAACCCCACCCAAAACCCTTCGAGATAATCGAGGACGGCTATGACTCCCTTGCGAAAATCCTCGTTCCCCTGATCGGCAGCCTTCAGGCTGGACGTTCCTTGAACCGCCGCCACGGCATGTTCCATCGCCTCCTCGTGCGTCGCTTCGAGCTCACGATGGTAAGTGAAATAGGTCAGATCGAGGCTGGGATGGCGGGTGAATTTCACGTGGGTCAGGCCGGGGATCAACTGATCCCACATGCTGATGGCCATGTTTTCCAGCCCGAAGCTGGCACCCAGAGCCAACGCATGATTGCCGTCGCTGTAGAGCCGTTCCATCCCTTCGATGTATGCGCGGGTGGAAGGCAGCATCGGACTCGTCATCGCCTCATGGATATCGACGCCGAGGGAACGCAGAAAATCTCGATAGAGCAACTCGTGACGCCGTCGAGCCTCGCCGTCGCCCAGCTCTGAATACAGCACCTTGGTCAGTTCATCCGCTACCTGTTCATCCTCGGTGTTCACAAGCTGCGCCACCAGAATGCGGGGAAAGAACCGGGCAAAGCTGTAAAACTCCACAGCGAACTCTTTGAGCTCACTGTCGCTGAGATCCCCGAGGCCAAACCGGTCGAGATAGGAATTATTGATGGCTCCGTGGCGAAGCACCAGGTTCCGCATGTCTTGATAAAAGCTCATGGGCACCTCCCGATTCCTGGTCGATATATCCCGGCGGTCTTTCAGCGCGAGTACGACTCTGAATCGGAATGATATAGTTTTGTTATTGCCATATCAATAGGCAGTCTCCTCTTATCCATCTTTATCTATAATGCTTTCCTCCACTCATGGCACGAGCACATGGCCGCCAGACCTCCTCCATGACCATAAATAATATTTTCGCCCTATCATTTGATATTTCTCTTATGTTATCTTTTGCCTATTGGCAAGAGTCGAAGACTCGGATCCCTCGGCAGATCGCTCCTCACTCCCGTCCCGCAAGCAGAGGAGGCTTCGCCATGCACGTCACAACCGGGATCGATCACATCACTCTCTGCGTGGAGAATCTCGATGCAGCGGAGTTCCTTTTCACCAAAGTGCTGGGCTTCGATCTCTTGTGGTCGGCGCGCGATGTCGGCAGCGAGAAATCCTCGATGGATACGGTGGTCGTGCAGCGGGGAACCGCCCGGATCGCGCTCATGCAGGGCCGCGACAAGGTGTTGCGCTCCCAGATCAACGAATTCATCGGCCGGTTCGGGCAGGGCGTCCAGCACTTCGCGCTCGAGGTGGAAGACATCGAAGCCGTGTGCCGTGAGTGGGAGGAGCACGGCGTCAAATTCAGCGGCCCGCTGAAAGAAGGGCGAGACGGTTTCGGGCCGCTCAAGCAACGATTCACGTACCCGCTCTTTCCGGCCAGCGGGCTTTTTATCGAGCTCACGCAGCGGGAACAGGGCGGAGAAAAATCCCAAACGTTTGTCCGCAGCACCGTCGAATCCCTCTATCGAGACATTGAGCGGGATCAGGCACTGGGCGTCGAGCGCACGATCATCGATTACGGCTCGCCCGCTGCTCCGAAAAAGCGCAGACCGTTGAAGCACGCGTCCTGACGATCACATCGCGCCTCCGGCAAGGGGGGTCGGCCATGTATCTCACAAAGAAGGGCAAGGCGCCTCACCAGGCCCACGTCGGGATCCCCGAGGGACTCTGCGAAGAAGAGCATGGACGGGAAGGGTTCGCGGGGGCGGTCTCGCACCTCTATCGAACGCATCCCCCGACGGCCTGGGTCAGGATCGAGGGGCCGCTCAAACCGCGCGCCTTTGCCTACCGTAAGATTCGCGGAACGGATTCCCCGACCCGCTCCAACCTTCCCATCCCCATCATGCAGAGCCGGGACGCAGTGCTTTCTGCTTGGTGCCGGCTCGACAGCATGCCGCACTTCATCCGGAACGCAGACGGCGATGAGGTGCACTTCGTCCACCAAGGCACGGGACGTTGCGAGACTGATTACGGCACGCTGCACTATGAACCGGGCGACTATCTGCTGATTCCCAAAGGCACCACCTACCGCATCCATGTGGACGCCGGTCCTTCATTGCTCTTGATCATTGAGACGCCGACGGCAGTGGCCTTGCCGGAGCGGGGGCCGCTTGGACAGCACGCCCTCTTCGATAAAGGGGTGATTGCCGCCCCGGAGCTGGGCATGGGAGATGCTCCGGACCTCGAGGGTTGCGAATGGGAAGTGGCCATCAAACGCCACAACGAATACACCAGGGTGTTTTATCCCTTCTATCCGATGGACGTGGTCGGCTGGAAAGGCGATCTCTGGGCGGCCAAGCTGAATGTACGGGACATCCGACCGGTCACCAGCCCTCGGTATCACTTGCCGCCCAGCGTTCACGGGACATTCCAGGCGGGAGGCTGCCTGATTTCGACATTCGTTCCGCGGCCGCTCGAAAGCGATCCGGACGCGTTGCGCGTGCCGTTCTACCATCGAAACATGGACTATGACGAGGTGCTGTTCTATCACGACGGAGAATTCTTCAGTCGCGCCGGCATTCAACCAGGCATGTTGACGCTACACCCGCAAGGCATCCATCACGGCCCGCAGCCGCAAGCCGTCCAGGCCAGCAAAGGAAAGACCCATACGAACGAGATCGCCGTCATGATCGAATCCAAGAGCCCGTTCATGGTGACACCTGAGCTAGAGGCCGCGGAGATCGACGGCTACGCCTTGAGTTGGAGCAGGCCATGAAATTGGTCACGTTCCAGGTGCGCACTCCGGTGGGAAACTTCGCGCGTGTGGGAGCCATGCACAATGGGGCATTCGTGGACCTCAACATGGCATATGCGCGGCTGCTGGCGGACGAATGTGAAACCCAGCCTCGGCGACTGGCCGACGCTCACGTTCCGGCCACCATGCTGGAGTTTCTTGAAGGCGGCCCCTCCGCGATGGCCGCGGCGCGGAAGGCCGTGGAACATGTGAGTACGCTGGGCTCCACCACCGAGGGTCCGGAGGGAGAGGCTGTGTTTTATTCTCCGACCTCCGTGCGACTGGCTCCGCCATTGCCGAATCCACCCTCGCTCCGCGACTTTATCGCCTTCGAAGAACACATCGCCGCGACATCGACGCGGCGAGGCCAGCCGATTCCGCCGGAATGGTACAAGATGCCGGTCTACTATAAGGGCAACCCCCGCACGATTATCGGTCCTGAACAGGACCTGGCCTGGCCGCTCGACACGACGAAGCTGGACTATGAGCTGGAACTAGCCTGTGTCATCGGTCGGAAGGGAAAGGATATCGCCGAACAGGACGCGCCGAACTACGTCGCCGGCTACACGATCATGAACGACTTCAGCGCCCGGGATATCCAATTTCAGGAAATGGCCTGCCGGCTGGGCCCGGCGAAGGGAAAGGATTTTGCGACCGCCATCGGACCCTGCCTCGTCACGCCGGATGAAATCCCTGACCTGAGCAGGCTGACGATGGTGGCGCGGGTCAACGGAGAAGAATGGTCGCGCGGGCGATTCGGCACGATCCATTGGTCCTTCCCGCAGATGATCGCACACGTGTCCCGCGGTGAGTCGATCTATCCTGGAGACCTGTTCGGCTCGGGAACCGTGGGCGGGGGATGTGGGCTCGAACTGGACCGCTACTTGAAGCCAGGCGATGTGGTGCAATTGGAAATTCAACCGATCGGGGTGCTGACAACCAGGGTGGTGGGCGTTTCGTCCCACTAGCCGCAACGAGGTCGGATCATGAGCCTCATCCTCGATGAACGGGCTCTCGCCGAGCTGGTGCAACAGCAGCGTGAGATCTACGATGATCCGGCGTTCGACAGCAAGCTGGAAGCGATCATTCGTGACGGCTCCGAGACCAAGCTGAGCGGCTGGGAAATCCTCAGGATCTTGCACACCTCCCGCTGCGTCTACTTCGACACCCACGTGGAGGTGGTGTCGGGTCATCACACCGCGACCTACCTTCGGTTTGACTCGATCGCCCGTTACCCCCATCTGATCAAGCTGCTGGCGGCCGACATGGCCGACTGGATCCGGCGGGCATTCCGTCAGGCGCCGCCGACCGGCATCCTGACCACCGCCTCTGCTGCGCAGTCTCTCGCCCATGGGATCGCGGAGGAACTGCGCCACACGATGCCCCTGCGCGTAACCCTCACACCCTACAGTCACGAAACTGGACGCATCGGGACCGACATTGCTGTCGGCACAGTACACAAGGGCGAACGGTTTGTGGCGCTCAACGACGTCACGACGCGGGGGAATTGCGTCGGCAAGCTCGGCAAGGTCGTGACAGATCAGGGCGGCCAGCTCGTCGGCATGATGGTCTTCGCGCGTCGCGACAGCGGTCAGTTCCCGCTCATGAAAGAGCTCACGACGCAATACCCGTTTTACTACACGACGGATCTCGACATGCCCCAATGGGAACCGGCTCAGTGTCCGCCATGCCGGGCGCTGAAGCCCCTGTTAGCCTGGAGAGATATGCCCGAACTCTGATCCTGCTACCCTGCGAGGAGGCGCCTATGGACTTGGCAGAGGCGACGAAAGCCATCAAGCGAGCAGATCTCCTGCAGATGTACTACTACCTCCGGCTCACCCGATCACTGGAAGACCGCATCACGGCCCTCTATCGTCAGGGGCGCATCGTCGGCGGCGTCTATACGAGCCACGGCATGGAAGCCATCGCCGTGGGCTATGCATCCGCGCTCGAGCGCGATGACGTGATCGCGCCGTTCCATCGGGACATGGGCGCCTTCCTGATCCGGGGATTCTCTCCGGGCGAAATCATCGCGCAATATCTGGGAAAGCGCACCGGCCCGACCAAAGGCAAGGACGGCAACGTGCACATGGGGGATTTGAAACGTGGCGTCATCGGCTTCGTCAGCCATCTGGCCGACAACATGCCGGTTGCGACCGGCCTCGCGCTCGCGTTCAAGATCCGAGGGGAATCGCGGGTCGCCATTGCCGGTACCGGCGACGGAGGTTCCAGCCGCGGCGATTTCCACGAGGCAATGAACTTTGCAGCGGTGCGCAAGTTGCCGGTCGTGTTCTTCTGCACCAACAACCAGTACGCCTATTCGACGCCCATGCGGCTGCAGATGGCGATCACCGATGTCGTGGAGCGGGCCAAGGCCTACGGCATGCCGGGAGAAATCGTGGACGGGAACGACGTCGCCGCAGTGTATCTGTCATCCAAGCAGGCGATTGCCCAGGCGCGTTCCGGTGGGGGCCCAACGTTTCTCGAATTCAAAACGATGCGGATGCACGGCCATTCGGAACACGACCCCGCCAAGTATGTGCCCCGTGAGTTGCTGGAGGAATGGAAGAAGAAAGATCCGATCCTCAAAGCGGAACGGTTGCTCACGGAGCTTGGGTACGGCAATGAGTCGTACTTTCACGATGTGGAAGAGCGGGCGAAGAAAGACATAGAGGCCGGCCTTGAGTTCGCCGAGCACAGCCCGCTGCCTGATGGCCCCGAAGTGCTGGAGGGAGTCTTCGCAGACACAGCGGAAAGCCATTAACCGGCCCGGCTCGGGAAGGAGTACCCATGACGACGACGGCGGCAGCTACCGGCGAAGTGACCTACCTGGAAGCGATCTCCCAAGCCCTGGACGAAGAAATGACGCGCGACGAGCGGGTCTTTCTCTTGGGCGAGGACATCGGCATCTACGGCGGGGCCTTCAAGATTACCGAGGGCTTTCTCCAGAAGTACGGGGAATGGCGGGTGATCGACACGCCCTTGGCGGAATCCGGGTTCGTGGGAGCCGCCATCGGCGCGGCGATGATGGGTCTGCGTCCGGTGGTGGAAATGCAGTTCGCCGACTTCATCTCCTGCGCCTTCGACCAGATCACCGAGGTTGCGGCAAAAAATCACTACCGCTGGGGAGCGGCCGTGCCGATGGTGATCCGCGCGCCGTTCGGAGGCGGTGTCCACGGCGGCCCCTTCCATTCGGAATGTCCAGAAGGCTGGTTCTTCCATTCACCCGGATTGAAGCTGGTGGCTCCGTCCACTCCCTACGATGCCAAGGGTCTCCTGAAGGCAGCGATCCGCGACCCCAACCCGGTCATTTATTTCGAACACAAGTTTCTCTATCGGCGGATCAAGGCCGCCCTGCCGGCTGAGGATTACGTGGTCCCGATCGGCCAGGCCGATATCAAGCGATCTGGCACCGACCTCTCCGTCATCACCTATGGCGCCATGGTGCACCTGGCGCTGGAGGCGGCCCAACTCTTGGCCAAGGACGGCATCGACGTGGAAGTGATCGATCTGCGCACGCTGATCCCCCTCGACGGGGAGACGATCTACCACTCGGTGCGCAAGACCAGCAAGGCCATCCTGCTGCATGAGGACAACAAGACCGGCGGAATCGGGGCCGAAATCGCCGCGCGATTGGCCGAAGACTGCTTCGACTGTTTGGACGGGCCGATCGTGCGAATCGCGGCGCCGGATACGCCGATCCCGTTCAGCACGCCGTTGGAAGAGTATTTTCTGCCGAAGACGAGCGACATCGTCGCGGCCGCCCATAAATTGGCAGCGTATTGAAGATCGAGGGACGCATCCTCATTTGCCGTTTCACGTCTGACAGCTGACGTCCGACGAGGCTCCAATGGCGACCGAAATCATCATGCCTCAGCTTGGAGAAAGCATCGCCGAAGGCACCGTCGTCAAATGGCTGTTCCCGGTGGGAGACCTCGTCCAGAAAGACCAGCCGCTGCTCGAGGTGGAAACCGAAAAGGTGACGCTGGAGATTCCCTCACCGGCGACGGGCCGATTGACCGAGGTCCTGGTGAAACAGGGAGCCACCGTTCCGGTCGGCACTCTGCTGGCACGGATCGACAGCGCCCCCCCGAGCGAGGTGATCAACCGGGTCGGTGGCGTCGTGGTCCGTCAAGCGGCAGGGATGACTGGAAGCCCTGAACACCACTCACCGGCTGTTCGCCAGTTGGCAAAGGAACATGGGGTGGACCTCGCTCAGCTAAAGGGAAGCGGGACCGGCGGACGAGTCACCAAGAAAGATGTGCTGGATTTCGTCGCCGCTCATGCATCTTCGACCGATCAAAGCCGACCCTCGCCACCGAAGGCAGCCGACGACGAAGTCCTGCCTTTGACGCCCATGCGAAGGACGATCGCCGAACGAATGGTGAACAGTCGTCACACGGCAGCCCACGTAACCACGGTGTTCGAAGCCGACTTCTCGCACGTCGCGAAGGTCCGAGACGGGCACAGCTTGACGTACCTGCCTTTCGTCATTCGAGCCGTGGGCCAAAGCCTCCACGACGTGCCGCTCCTGAACTCCTCATGGAGAGACGACGGTATCATCCTCAAAAAGGACATCCATGTCGGAATCGCGACGGCCTTGGACGACGGACTGCTGGTGCCGGTAGTCAGACATGCAGACCGCAAGGGGGTGAAAGAACTGGCGGATGCCGTGGCGGATCTGGCGGAACGGGCGCGGTCCAAACAGTTGCAGCCAGACGAAACGCAGGGAGGGACCTTCACGATCACCAATCACGGAGGGTTCGGCAGTCTTTTCAGCGCACCGATCATCCACCAACCACAGATCGCCATCCTCGGGGTCGGCGCCATCCAGAAGCGGGCCGTGGTAATCAATGACGCCATCGCGATCAGACCGATGGGATACTTGAGCCTATCCTTCGATCATCGTGTGATCGACGGTGCGACGGCCGACCGGTTCATGGCCAAGGTCAAAACACGTCTTGAGCAGAGCGATTGGGAGAAGCAGCTGTGAGCAGAACAGAACGGGTGGTCATCGTGAGCGCAGCGCGAACACCGATGGGCAGTTTCAACGGTATGTTCAGCTCCGTGCCTGCTACCAAGCTGGGCAGTATCGCCATCGCCGAGGCGTTGAAGCGGATCCATCTCGCGCCGGAACAGGTGGACGAGGTCTTGATGGGTTGCGTACTGACCGCAGGACTGGGGCAAGCGCCGGCCAGGCAAGCTTCCATCGGCGCCGGCATTCCCAGTTCGGTCGGCGCCACGACAGTCAACAAGGTCTGCGGCTCCAGCCTGAAGACCGTCATCATGGCAGCCCAGGCGATCGCGCTGGGCGAGGCCGGCGTTGTTGTGGCAGGCGGCATGGAGAATATGACACGGGCACCCTACCTGTTGGAGAAGGCGCGACAGGGGTATCGGTTGGGACATGCTGAGCTGGTGGACAGCTTGATTAAAGACGGCCTGTGGGACGTGTACAACCAATTCCACATGGGCATCGGGGGGGAACGCTGCGCCGCTCGATACCAATTGACCAGGCAAGAGGTGGACGACTTTGCGTTGGAAAGTTACCGCCGCGCCAGAGCCGCGATGGCGATGGGGGCCTTCGCCCGGGAGATCGTGCCGGTGGCGGTGCCGCAGCGAAAGGGGGCGCCGCTCGTCATGTCGGTCGACGAGGAACCGAATCGCGTGGATCTCGGGAAGCTACGCGAGCTCAAGCCGGTCTTCCAGGATGACGGCGTGCTGACCGTCGGCAACTCGCCTTCCTGCAATGACGGGGCTGCCGCATTGGTAGTCATGTCGGAGCACAAAGCCGCCCAGCTCGGGCTCGCTCCGCTGGCCCGCATCGTTGGATACGCCGGCGCGGCGCTGGCTCCCGAATGGTTCACGATTGCGCCCGTGGAAGCCATCAAGCTCGTGCTCAAGAAGACGGGGCTCTCGGTCGGAGAGATCGACCTGTTTGAAATCAATGAAGCGTTTTCCGCCGTCTCGCTGGCCGTCAATCGGGAGTTGGGGCTTGATGAAAAAACCGTCAACGTGCACGGCGGCGCCGTTGCACTGGGGCACCCCATTGGCGCGACCGGAGCGCGCATCCTGACAACCCTGCTTTCCGCGATGGCAGCCCGGGGAGTCCGTCGAGGGTTAGCCAGCCTTTGCATCGGGGGCGGTGAAGCCTTGGCGATTATTGTCGAACGGGACGGGTGATCGGCAAGGAGTGATCGGTTCTACCGGTCTCACCCGACGCATCACGAGGCGAATGTGACGCCGGACATCAGGACCATCGGCATCGTCGGAGCAGGTCAAATGGGCCGCGGCATCAGCCAGGTCTGCGCCGCAGCCGGGTTTGACGTGCTGCTCGTCGACGTGACGGAAGCGCTCCTCGGGGAAGCTCTCGTCAAAATGCAGGCCGCCGTGGACAAGGCCATCGAACGGGGCGGCCTCGGTCACCGGCAGGCCGATAGCGTCATGGCATCGATCCATCCGACCACACAGCTCGAGCGGTTGCAGGAAGCCCAGCTCGTCATCGAGGCGATTCCGGAAGACCTCCTGCGCAAAGAGAAACTCTTCGCCGCACTGCACTCCCTCTGTCGGCCGCAAACCGTCCTGGCCAGCAACACATCCTCCATCTCGATCACGAAACTGGGCTCGGCCTCCGGGCGGTCGGGACGTGTAGTCGGGCTGCACTTCATGAACCCTGCGCCGGTGATGCAATTGGTGGAGATCGTCCGCGGTCTCGAGACCTCCGATGAGACGATGGCCGTGGCGCTCGACTTCGTGAAGCGGCTCGGGAAAATTTCCGTCGTGGCCAAAGACGTGCCGGGATTCATCGTCAACCGGGTCCTCATGCCCATGATCAATGAAGCCGTGTTCGCGTTCGAAGAAGGCGTCGCGTCAGCCGAAGATATCGATCTCGCCATGAGGACCGGCGCGAACCATCCGGTGGGGCCCCTGGCGCTGGCCGACCGCATCGGATTGGATACGGTCCTTGCCATCTGCGACGTGTTGCTCAGAGACCTCGGTGATCCCAAATTTCGCGCCGCTCCCCTGCTTCGTCGATACGTCGAAGCGGGCTGGCTGGGGCGTAAAACGGGCCGTGGCTTTTACGACTATCGGGAGCAGGAAGCCGGCAGCCCTCAATTCTCGGCGCAAGCAAGACGCTGATGACCTCATCGTCGCCGGCTTCTGTCTCCGCGGGGGAGACCATGCAGGAACGTCGATCTCGATTCAGCACCCTGTCGGGTCTCGAAATCAATCGCCTGTATACGGACCACGACCTCAAAGACTGGTCGCCTGAGAAGGATCTCGGGGCTCCGGGAGAATTTCCCTACACGCGAGGCGTGTATCCCTCCATGTACCGGAGCCGACTCTGGACGATGCGCCAGTTTGCCGGATTCGGCTCGCCCGAGGACACCAATCGACGATTCCAATACCTCCTGGAACAGGGACAGACCGGACTGAGCGTGGCATTCGACATGCCGACGCTGATGGGCATCGACGCCGACGATCCCCGTGCCCACGGCGAGGTCGGTCACTGCGGCGTGGCGATCTCGTCGCTGGCGGATATGGATCGCCTGTTCAAGGATATTCCCCTCGATGGCATCACCACGTCCATGACCATCAATGGCCCGGCCGCGGTGCTCTTCGCGATGTATGTGGCCGTCGCCGAAAAGCGGGGTATTCCCATCGAGCGGCTCGGCGGGACTCTACAGAACGACATTCTAAAGGAATACATCGCGCAGAAAGAGTGGCTCTTTCCTCCGACCCCTTCCCTTCGCCTCATCACGGATCTCATCGCGTACTGCGTCAAGCAGGTTCCCAAATGGCATCCGATCAGCATCAGCGGCTACCACATCCGCGAGGCAGGATCGAACGCCGTGCAGGAACTGGCCTTCACGCTCTATGACGGCCTGACCTATGTCGATGCAGCGGTGAAGGCCGGGCTGGCGGTCGACAATTTCGCGCCCCAGTTATCGTTCTTTTTCAACGCTCATAACGACTTTTTCGAGGAGATCGCCAAGTTCCGGGCGGCGCGCCGGCTCTGGGCCCGCGAGATGACACGCCGCCACCGTCCAAGCGATCCGAGGTCGGTCCAGCTTCGCTGCCATGCCCAGACCGCCGGCTGTTCGTTGACCGCACAGCAACCGATGAACAATGTGGTCCGCACCACGGTTCAAGCACTTGCGGCCGTGCTCGGCGGTGTGCAGTCACTGCACACCAATTCCATGGACGAAACCCTCGCGCTGCCGTCGGAGGACGCGGTGAAGCTGGCGCTCCGAACACAGCAAGTCCTTGCTCAGGAGAGCGAGGTTGCGAACTGCGTGGACCCGCTGGGCGGCTCCTATTATGTCGAGGCGCTGACCAACCGGCTGGAGGACGGAGCGCAGGACTACTTCCGCCGGCTGGATGAATTCGGCGGGATGGTGAAGGCGATCGAAAGCGGCTATCCGCAACGGGAGATCCTCGACACATCGCAGCGGTATCAGCGCGAAGTGGAGCAGAAAGAGCGGGTCATCGTGGGCATCAACGAGTATGTCGAATCGGGCGCGAGACCCATACCGATCCTCAAGGTCGGCCCGGACGTCGAACAGCGGCAAATCGCACAGCTCGCCGATCTCCGGAAATCGCGCGATCCGTTCAGAATGGCGGGAGCGATCGAGGAACTGCAGGAAGCCGCTTCCTGCAGCGAGAACGTCATGCCGTACTTGGTTGCGTCGGTGAAGGCCAAGGCCACGCTGGGCGAGATTTGTTCGGCGCTCCAGGAAGTGTTCGGGACGTATCGGGAGCCGGTGGTGCTGTAGCCGATTTCGGCAATCAGCTCTCAGCGGGAAGTATCGAGGGAGACACGCAAGCCGGCCACTGAAACCTAACGTCTATTGCTTGGTGATGAGATGAAGCTCGGCGGCTACGACATCTACCCGGTCTCCGACGGCCGGTTCCGGCTCGATGGAGGAGCCATGTTCGGGGTCGTTCCCAAAGTACTGTGGGAACGCTGTTGCGAAGCCGACGGATTGAACCGCATCCCTCTCAGCCTCACTTGCCTGCTGATTCGCGCGAGAGGCCGGAACATCCTGGTGGACACGGGGCTGGGGCCGAAGGAAGACGAACGATTTCACCGGATGTTCGCCGTTGAGCGGACCCCGACATTACTGGAATCCTTGAAGCGGCTTGGAGTCGGTCCGGACGACATCCATCTGGTGATCAATACCCATCTCCATTTCGACCACGCGGGCGGCAATACCCTGAGGGGGGACAACGGAGCGTTGAACCCGACGTTCCCCAAAGCCCGCTACGTCGTCCAGCGCGGCGAGTTCGAAGATGCGGCCGGCGCGAACGAACGGACCAAGGCCAGTTATCGCTCCGAGAATTTCTCGCCGATCGCCCAGCTGAATCAGTGGGAATTCCTGGATGGCGACACCGAGATCGCCCCGGGGATCACCGCCGTCGTCACAGCCGGCCATACTCGCTACCATCAAGGCGTCAGGATCGAATCGCAAGGACAGGTGGCCTTCTTCCTCGGGGACTTGATTCCCACCGCGTCTCACCTTCCGCTCCCCTACATCATGGGTTACGACCTCTTCCCGATCCAAACCCTGGAGGCCAAGCGCCGGCTGTTGGATCGCGCCGCCGAGGAACGCTGGCTGTTGTTGTTCGAGCACGACCCGCAGATCCAGGCTGGGCTGGTCATGAAGGATCACGACGGCAAGTACCTGCTCCAGAAGGTGAACATATGGCAGTAGCGACGAAGCCACTTCGCATCCTGATCGGCAAGGTCGGACTCGACGGGCATGACCGCGGCGTGAAGCTCATTGCCCGCGCGCTACGGGACGCCGGGATGGAAGTCATTTACACGGGACTGCACCAGATGCCGGAAGTCGTGGTCAGCACGGCCATTCAGGAGGACGTGGATGCCATCGGCCTGAGCATTCTCTCCGGAGCCCACAATACGCTGTTTCTTCGGGTGCTGGAATTACTGAAAGACCAGGGCGCGGAAGACATCGTGTTGTTTGGGGGCGGGATCATTCCGGATGAGGACATGCCGGGGCTCAAAGCAGCAGGGGTCAAAGCGCTCTTTAGGCCTGGCACTGCCATGCAAGACATCGTCGAGTTCGTCAAAGAACTTCAACCGCGCGACTGAGGGACCATGCGTACCCTTTCTACCGCCGTGGTCGGCACCGGCGATGACTTCGCCGCAAACCGGCTTCACTATGAAGGACTGATCGCGGACCTCCGGAAGCATCTTGCCCTTGCAAGGGCGGGAGGGCCTGCCGAGGCCGTCACGTTGCACAAACAGCGCGGTAAGCTGACCGCCCGCGAACGCATCACGGCGTTGCTCGATCCGAATAGGCCTTGGTTGGAGTTGAGTCCCCTCGCCGCCACGGGGACCCACGACGAGCAGGTCGCAGCCGGAGGTCTGATCACCGGCATCGGCTATGTGTCCGGTCGGCCCTGCCTCATCGCCGCGAACGACGCGACCGTCAAGGGCGGCACGTACTTTCCGATCACGATCAAGAAGCACCTGCGAGCCCAGGAGATCGCATTGGAGAATCGCTTGCCGGCGATCTATCTGGTCGATTCCGGAGGAATCTTCCTCCCCCTGCAGGCGGAGGTCTTCGCCGACAAGGACCACTTCGGGCGCATCTTTTACAACCAGGCGCGCCTGTCCGCGCTCGGCATTCCTCAGATCGCGGTGGTGATGGGCATGTGTACGGCAGGCGGCGCCTACGTTCCGGCGATGTGCGACGAAAACGTCATCGTGAAGGGGACCGGTACGATTTATCTGGGAGGTCCGCCGCTGGTTAAGGCGGCCACCGGCGAAGACGTGACGGCCGAAGAACTCGGCGGAGCCGACCTCCACACCAGGCTCTCCGGCGTCAGCGATCATCTCGCCGAGAACGATCAGGATGCATTGGACATCTGCCGTTCGATCGTGGAGACATTGCCTCGGCGGCCGCCAACGCGAAAACCAGAGCCGATCGAGGAACCTTGCTACCAGGCTCGCGATCTCTACGGGCTGATCCCGAGCAACCCTCGCCAGACCTTCGACGTGCGGGAGGTCATTGCCCGGCTTGTGGACGGAAGCCGATTCCACGAATTCAAGGCTCGATACGGCCGTACCCTGGTTTGCGGGTTTGCCCGCTGGGTGGGGCATCAGGTCGGGATCGTCGCCAACAACGGAGTGCTGTTGTCTGAAGCTGCCTTGAAGGGTGCGCATTTCGTCCAGTTGTGCAACCAACGGCGCCTGCCGCTCGTGTTCCTGCAGAACATCACCGGGTTCATGGTCGGGAAGGACTACGAAGCCCGTGGAATCATCAAGGACGGGGCCAAAATGGTGCAGGCCGTCGCGACCGCGGACGTCCCGAAATTCACCGTCATCATCGGGGCCTCTCATGGAGCGGGAAACTATGCCATGTGCGGACGCGGCTATGGTCCTCGATTCCTATTCCTATGGCCGAATGCCAGGACCTCCGTGATGGGAGCGCAACAGGCGGCCGAAGTGCTGGTGACCGTCAAGCAGCAGCAGCGAACCCGTGAGCAAGCCGCCTTCTCGATTGAGGAACAACGCAAGCTGCGCGAGGCCACCCTGGCTCAGTACGAACAAGAAAGCAGCGCCTATTTCAGCACCGCCCGTCTCTGGGACGACGGGATCATCGATCCTCTGGAGACGAGGCGCATCATCGGCCTATGTTTGAACGTGGCCCCGACCACTCCGATGCGCGGGTCGCAGGCACCTGTCTTTCGCATGTGAGGGATCCATGCAGGCATGCAGCTCGATTCTCGTTCAGTCGAACAAGGGCCTCGTGAGAGTGACGCTCAATCGGCCCCACCGCCGGAACGCGTTTGATGCCGGGATGGTCGCCGAACTCTGCGAAACATTCCGCCGGTTGGGAGCGGAGTCTTCCGTGCGCGCGATCGTGCTGACCGGCGCCGGATCAGTCTTTTGTGCAGGTGCCGACCTCCGTTGGATGGGGACGGAACGAACCGTTTCACCACCAGAAGCGCGCCAGGATGCGGAGGATTTGTCGGCCATGTATCGAGCGATCGAGGCTTGTCCCTGTCCGGTGATCGGGCGAATCCAAGGGGCCGCCTTCGGAGGCGGGGTCGGATTGATCTCAGTCTGCGATATCGCGGTGGCGGCGGCGGACGCGACGTTTGGTCTCAGCGAGGTCCGTCTGGGATTGATCCCGGCCGTCATCGGCCCGTTCCTTCTTCGGAAGTGCGGTCTGTCGTTCGTGCATCGGTACAGTTTGACCGGGGAGCCGTTCTCTGCCGCAACGGCCAAGGCAGCAGGCCTCGTCCATGACCTGCTCGAAGCGACGGCGTTGGACGCCAGAGTCGATGAACTGTCGGACATGGTCCTGCGGCTCGCGCCTCACGCGGCGCGGGAAACCAAGGCTCTGTTCCGTCGTCTGCCGAGCCTTCCCGACGACCAGCAGTGGAAGCTCTGCATCGACAAGAACGTCCAGGCCCGCCTCTCGGCGGAAGCACGCGAAGGGCTCCGGGCCTTCCACGAACGACGCCCGCCGGTCTGGGACGAACAGGGTGACGCGACGCAACTCGCTCAAGGAACCTTGCGCGATGCCGAACCACAACGGACATAACCCGGTCCCGCCCGCGATTCGAATCATTGAAGTGGGTCCGCGGGACGGGTTGCAGCATGAATCGACCCACGTGCCGACGGCAACCAAGGTTTCATTCGTCGACGCCCTTTCGCGGACCGGCGTGACGGAAATCGAGGTGGGGTCGTTCGTGTCCTCGCGGGCGATCCAGCAGTTGGCGGATTCCGACGAGGTGTTCCGGATGATCCCGCGTCGGCCGGGAGTGATCTACTCCGCGCTCGTGCCGAATGAGCGGGGGCTCGAGCGGGCCAGGGCCGCGTCGGTGAGCAAGATCGCCGTATTCACCGCCGCGTCGGAGTCGTTCACTCAACGCAACATCAATTGCAGCATTCGCGAATCGATCGAACGATTCAAGCCGGTCGTCTCCCGCGCCAAACAGGACGGAATGATCGTGCGGGGATACATTTCCACCGTCACCCATTGCCCCTTCGAGGGCCTGCTTCCGCCCTCGCGCGTCGTCGACGTGATGCGGCACCTCCTGGACCTGGGGGTGGATGAGATCTCCCTGGGAGACACGATCGGGAAGGCTGCGCCTCCAGACGTTCGCAGGCTGCTGGATGCCGTCGTGCCGCACGTGTCGACGACTCGTCTCTCGCTGCACCTTCATGACACCTACGGCATGGCAATCGCCAATGTCTTAGTCGCGTGGACGGAGTACCGGATCGCGGCCTTCGATACCTCTGCCGGCGGGCTTGGCGGCTGCCCCTATGCCCCAGGCGCTTCGGGAAACGTTGCGACCGAAGACGTGGTGTATGCGTTGAAGGCATCCGGTGCAGCCGTCAGCGTGAACGAGTGGATGGCGGCGGCGGCGGCCAGACGGTTGGAAAGCGTCTTGATGCATCCCCTCTCGTCCCGCCTCTCGCGGCTATCGCCGGCACAGGCTGGTGTGAGCGTGTGAACATGACTATTGCCGCACAGCAACAGGAACCACGAGCCTACTCGGCCTTCGCCCTGGCGGAGCAGGTCAAGTCCGGCCAGGTTCGAGCCGTCTCCCGCCTGATCAGCTTGCTGGAGGATCAGCATCCGCACGGCACCGCGGCACTGCACCACCTGGCCCCACCGGGTGAGGCCGCTGCGGTAGTCGGAATTACAGGGTATCCGGGTGCGGGAAAGAGCAGCCTCATCAACCGACTGGTCGGCGCGTATCGCCGCCTCGGCATGAAAGTCGGAGTCCTGGCGGTCGACATCAGCAGCCGTGTGACGGGCGGTGCCTTACTGGGCGATCGGATCAGAATGCAAGACCATGCCCTGGATCGCGACGTCTACATCCGCAGCATGGCGACACGTGGTCATCCCGGAGGCTTGGCTCGCACCACGGGCGATGCCGCGAAGGTCTTGGAGGCGGCGGGCTATATGATGATCCTGATCGAGACGATCGGCGTCGGTCAGAACGAAGTGGACGTGATGGACGTGGCCCACACCGTCTTGGCCGTCGTGGCGCCGGGACTGGGGGACGAGGTGCAGGCCATGAAGGCGGGATTGCTGGAGATGGCGCACATTGTCGTGGTGAATAAGGGCGACCAGGCCGGAGCGGACGCCACGTTGCACGATCTCCGCGAATGGTGTCCGACCGTGCTCCGCACCGTGGCCACGACCGGTGAGGGGCTGACAGATCTCCTCACCGCGATCGCCGCGCATCAACGGCTGCGGGATCTCGGCCGCGATGTCGTTCCGATTGTACGCACCTGAACCGGGCCCTGCACAGCGAGGGACGTTATGCCGCACCAATTGCTCACGATCTCACACCATCTCGCACGGATTACGCTGCACAACCCCCCGGCCAATGTGCTCAACCTGGCCTTGCTCAAAGAACTGGACCACGTGTTGAGTGAGCTTGAAGAAGACGAATACGTGCGTGTGGTGATCATCACCGGGACCGGACGGTTGTTTTGCGCCGGAGCCGACGTGAACGAACTGGCCCACCTGAACAGCGCGCACGGGGGCGCGGAGTTCGCGCTACGGGGGCAGTCGCTGTTCAATCGGATCGAACGGCTGAATAAACCGGTCCTCGCCGCGATCAACGGCGCCTGCCTCGGCGGCGGGCTCGAATTGGCTCTGGCCTGCCACGTCCGCATCGCCGCAGAAAGCATCCAACTCGGACTCCCGGAAGTGAAACTTGGGCTCATCCCCGGCTTCGGCGGGACGCAGCGATTGCCGCGTGTCGTCGGAGCCTCGAACGCGGCGGAGATGATTCTGACGGGGGAAAGCCTCTCGGCGGAGGAGGCGCGGCGCATCGGCTTGGTCAGTCGAGTGGTACCGTTACAGAACTTGCTCAGCGAGGCGGCAGCGATTGCCGCGCGGATGACCGCCAGGGGAAAGAACGCCATCGAAGCCGCGCTCCATGCAATCAGAGGGGGCCTCGACATACCGCTCTCGGAAGGATTGGCACGGGAGGCGGAACTGTTCGGCCGGTTATGTACGACGCCGGAAAAACAGGAAGCCGTACAAGCCTTTCTCGAGAAACGTCAGGCCAAGTTGGTGGATGTGTAAGAACCGACAGCGAGGGGCGCAATGCTGACGGATCGACTGGTTCGATACGGTCATGCCCTCTGCTTCGACGAGTTGCCGGACGCGGTCTGCCATGAGGTGAAGCGCCGGGTACTGGACAGCCTGGCCTGCGCGTTCGGGGGCTGGAACGCACCGCCTTGCCGGATTGCTCGGAAAGCGGCCGCATCGACCACGATGCGAGGCGGCGCCACCGTCTGGGGCACACATCACCGGACGCTCCCCGAGCTCGCAACCTTCGCGAACGGCACGGCGGTTCGCTATCTCGACTACAACGATACCTACCTCGCCAAGGAACCGGCCCACCCCTCCGACAACCTGGCGGCGGTCCTGGCCGCCGGGGAAGTGGCTCATGCGTCCGGCAAACGCGTGATCCAAGCCATCGCCTTGGCCTATGAAATCCAATGCCGTCTCTGTGACGCCGCGGCCCTGCGCCCGCGCGGCTGGGACCACGTGACCTACGGCCCCTTCTCCTCGGCGCTTGCCGTGGCTAAAGTCATGAAGCTCACCGAGGACCAGACTCGGCACGCGATCAATCTGGCCGGTGTCGCGAACGTCGCGCTGCGGCAGACCCGCGTCGGCGACCTGTCCCTGTGGAAAGCCTGCGCCTTTGCGAACGCCGCGCGCAACGCGGTGTTCGCGGCCCGGTTGGCGCAACACGGCATGACAGGGCCCTCTCCTATTTTTGAAGGGGAAAAGGGGTTTATGAAACTCGTCTCGGGACCGTTCGAGCTCCCGGCCCTCGGAGGCGAGCAGAGCTCGAATGCCCCCGTGCCCTTTAAGATTGTGGACACCTACATCAAACACTACCCCGTCGAATACCACGCCCAAACAGCCGTGGAGGCGGCGCTGGCGATCCGGGAACGCCTCCTCAAGACGGAACAGGGTGATGTGCAGGCCGCGATCGCCGAAATTGAAATCGGGAGCTACGACGTGGCGGTCGAAATCATCGGCCGAGACCCGGAGAAGTGGGCCCCGCAGACGCGGGAAACCGCCGATCACAGTTTTCCCTACTGTGTGGCGGTCGCATTGTTGGACGGCGCCATCACGCTGGATTCGTTCTCCGAGAAACGGATGGCCGACGAAGCCGTGACTACACTAATGCAGAAGATTCGCGTGGTGACCGTCCCGGCGTTCACCGGCTGTTATCCCCACAGCATGCCGACGCGCATCACCCTTCGGACGACGGACGGTCAGACCTACGTGCAGGAGGTCGACCATCCCCTCGGACATCCCAAACACCCCATGTCTGATGCTGACCTCGAAGAGAAGTTTCGCCGGTTGGCATCGAGGAAATTGGACCGGGCTGGGATCTCACGACTCATCGACCGGGTTTGGACGCTCGAACAGGTGAAAGACATCGGCCGGTTGATGCCGCTCTTGCAGATCAATCGAAGGTGACCATGCCGCTGAAACAGCCCATCGGTCGAGCGCGTCGTCTGCGCGAACTGATCGAAAAGCAAACGGTGGCGATGCCCGGCGCGTTCAATGCCTTGACCGCGTTGCAGATCGAACGAGCCGGCTTCCAGGGGGTCTATGTCTCCGGTGCCGGTCTCTCGGCCTCTCGCGGTCTGCCGGATATCGGACTGCTCTCGCTGACCGAGGTGGCCGCCGATGCCGCCGCAATCGCCGGAGTGGTGGCGATCCCGGCGATTGTGGATGCCGACACGGGCTTCGGCCCGCCGCTTTCGGTGGCGCGCGCCGTAAGGCTGTTCGAGCAGGCCGATTTAGCCGGGATGCAGATCGAGGATCAGGAGCTACCGAAGAAATGTGGACATCTTCCCGGCAAGCGACTCGTCGAGACCGGCGAGATGACGAGCAAGATTCGCGCGGCCTGCGATGCCAGGCGGGATCGAGATTTTGTCATCATCGCGCGCACGGATGCCCGCGCCGTCGGAGGCCTTGAGGAAGCGGTGCACCGGGCGAAGGCCTATGTGGATGCCGGAGCCGACGCGATTTTCCCGGAAGCCTTGGAGTCCGCCGATGAGTTTCGCTCGTTCGCCAGACGATTGACCGGCAAGGGAGGAACGCTCCCGCTGGTGGCCAACATGACCGAGTACGGAAAGACCCCGTATTTGAGTCTCTCCGAATTCGAGGATCTTGGCTACCGCGTGGTTCTGTTCCCCGTCACGGCGCTTCGGGTCGCAACCCATGCTGTCGAGCAGGCGCTTCAAGAACTCAAAATACTCGGCACGCAACATGGGTTCGTGGACCGGATGCAAACCAGGCAACAGTTGTACGACCTGCTTCGCTATGACGCCTTTGGCGAACGCGACCTGCACTACCAATCGGAGGATCGCCACCATGCCGACCATTGAGACAAGCAAGAGGGGAACCTACAGCCCCGGCTTGGACGGAGTCATCGCAGGAGAAACGGAGCTGTGCCATGTCGACGAAGGAGAAGCCGGGCTTACCTACCGCGGATACGCCATCACTGATCTGGCGGAGCATGGTTCGTTCGAAGAAGTGGCCCATCTGTTATTGATCGGCTCGTTGCCGAATCGAAAAGAGCTGGAAGAATTTCATGCGCGGCTCACGTCGGAATCCCATCTGCCTCGGCCGATTGACGCCTTTCTGCATGCCGTTCCGGCCGCGGCGCACCCGATGGATGTGCTCCGGACCGGCGTCTCCCTGCTCGGGCTGACCGATCCCGATGAGGCCGACCACTCCCATGAGGCCAACCTGCGCAAATCGATTCGCTTGCTCGGGCAGATCCCGCTGGTAATCGCGACGGCGCACCGGTTGAGGCACGGGATGCCCCTGGCGCAACCCCGGCCGGATCTGACCTTCGCCGCCAACCTCCTGTACCTCGTGACCGACCGAAGAGGTGACGCCACTGCCGCCGCCATGGCCCGCGTGTTGGACTTGTCGCTTACGCTCTACGCGGAGCATGAATTCAATGCCTCCACGTTTTCGGCTCGCGTCACGGCATCGACGATGACGGATCTTCATTCCGCCGTCACCTCGGCGATTGGAACGTTGAAGGGACCGCTTCACGGAGGCGCCAACGAGGCCGTCGCTGACATGTTCTTGGCGATTGGCCGACCTGATCGGGCCGAGCCTTGGCTACATGACAGATTGGCGGGCAAACAGCGGATCATGGGGTTCGGGCATCGAGTGCTCAAACAGGGCGATTCCCGTTCAGCAATCATTCAACGGCATGCCGAGACGCTCAGCAGCCTGTGCGGCGATCGCCGCTGGTATGAGATTGCGCGCATCGTCGACCGTGCCATGCAACAAGAAAAGGGCCTGTACCCCAACCTCGATTTCTATACGGCCGTAGCCTATCTCCTTATGGGGATTCCGCGGGACCTGTATACACCGCTCTTCGTCTGCTCCCGCATCACCGGCTGGTGCGCACATGTGACGGAACAGCAAGACCACAATCGGCTGATCCGTCCCAGGGCCCTCTATACGGGACCTCCGTTGCAAACCTATGTACCAATCGAGCTCCGTCGCTGACCATATTGCCCAGGCTCGGGAGCAGGACAGTGGATCGTGGACGCTCCCCTGGAATTCCTTCGCGGAGTTTTTCGACTCCCGTGTCGGCGATTCCGCCTTGGCTTCACATCCCTGCCTCACCTACAACGACGAAGATCTCGCCACCCGCCGGGAATATCGCTACGCGGAATTCGGAGCGGCGGTGGAACGGATGACCGCCTTTCTCCGTGACCGGGCCGGGCTCCACCGGGGAGAACGCCTGGCCACGGTCCTGTTCAACCATGATCTGACGGCAATCTTGTACTTTGCGGCCTGGCGGATGGGCATCGCGATCGTTCCCATCAATATCGAGGAGTCGACGGACAAGATACGGTTCATTCTCGAGGATGCGGAATGTTCAGCCCTGTGCTGCTGGCATGATCGGAGGGACGAACTCCTGGATCTTCAATCGACGCTGCCCGGTCTCCGGCAAATCATGATCTTCACGGACACCGGCTACCGGGTACAGGCTGACGCCAATCCAATCAGCGAGAGGCAGCCGGCAACTGCCGCTGCCGCAGACCTCCGCCCCTGCTCGTTAGACCACGAGGCTCTCATCGTATATACCTCGGGGACGACGGGGCCGCCGAAGGGGGTGGTCCTGACCATGCGGAATCTGCTGATCGACGCGGATGCCATCGCGGACTGGCATCGGCTTGGCACGAACGACCGGCTGATGTGCGTCCTGCCGATTCACCATGTGAACGGTACTGTGGTGACGCTCGTGACTCCATTCTACTGCAAGGGAAGCATCCTGCTGAATCGCCGTTTCAAGAGCGCGGGTTTTTGGCGGACGTTGGAAGCGGAACAGATCACCTGTGTGAGCGTGGTGCCGACCCTGCTCGAATTCCTCCTCGATGCGGACGAAGACGTCTCGCGTTATCGGCTCAACCGGTTCGACGGCTTCATTTGCGGTGCGGGGCCGCTCCTCAGGGAAACGGCCGCGCGTTTCGAAGACCGCTTTCATTTCCCCATTCGACATGGGTATGGGCTGTCGGAAACCACCTGTTACTGTTGCTTCCTGCCGAACGATTTGTCGGTCGAGGAACACCGGCACTGGCTGAGGGACCATGAGTTCCCCTCCATCGGCGTCGCACTGCGGCACAACCGAATGGCCATCCTGGACCAAGAGGGCCGGGTCCTTCCGGAATCCGCGCGAGGAGAAATTTGTATCCGTGGCGGCACTGTCTGTGCCGGATATTTCAAGCGGGAGGACGCCAACCAGGCCGCCTTTCAGTGGGGCTGGTTCCGGTCCGGAGACGAGGGGTTCTATCAACGGGATGGAAAAGGCCGCCCGTTCTTCTTCGTGTCGGGGCGCCTCAAGGAGCTGATCATTCGCGGCGGTGTGAACATCTCACCCCTGGAGATCGACGACGCCCTGAAAAGTCACCCCCTGGTCCGCTTCGCCATGGCGGTGCCATTCGACAACCGCTACTACGGCGAGGAGATCGCCGCTTACGTCGTCCCCCGTGATACGGTTTCACCGCCGACGGAGACGGACGTGCTTCTGCATTGTCGACGGTCTCTTCCCTTTTCTAAATGTCCCAAAGTGGTGATCTTCGGTACGGAGGTTCCCTATACCTCCACCGGCAAACCCAAACGACTGGAGCTCAAAGGGCGTCTCGCACCGAGTCTTGCTTCGTACCAGGATCACCAGTTCAGGGAATAGGAGCCCATAGGCTCATCGGTCGGACCTTTCCCGCAGCGACCTACTCACCCCTGCCACACAACCTTTTGCTTTTCTTGTGTTGAGTAAACCCACCGTGTAGTGCTATCAAGATCGCACGGTTCTCTAGTCATTAATGAGAGCCGGGCAGTCTCAGGAGACTACAATGGGCGTCAGTCCGCGATGGTTGCGCTCGTGACTTCAAGGACAATGTTCCAGTTGTTCTTGTTAAAAGCAACAGATGTAAGATTTATGCAACATATCCCCTACCCGCCATACACACAAATTTAATCACGTTATCAATCAGTTACGATAATGATCCGATTTGGCACGGGCATTGCTTAACTTACAGCTCGCGTCACAGAGGAGGCACCGTGCGGTTCCAGCAAACAATCGGCTCACCAGTCACCTGTTCAGGCGTAGGACTTCACTCGGGCCACGCAGTCACGATGACGCTCCGCCCAGCTCCCCCGAATACGGGAATCGTGTTTGTCTATCGGAATGGTTCCGGCGAAACATTGTTGCCGGCAGCCGTATCGAATAAAGTTCCCACGGAACTATGCACCGCCATCAGCGTTAACGGTCAGCAGGTCAAGACGATCGAACATCTCTTGGCGGCTTTGGCCGGCATGGAAATCGACAACGCCTACGTCGAAGTGGACGCCGGAGAAGTACCGGTGCTCGACGGCAGCGCTGGTCCCTTCGTTCGCTTGATCCGCTCCGCCGGTGTTATTCAGCAGGCTCGCCGGCAAGCGTACGTCAAGATCATGCAGCCCATCGAAGTGGTCGATGGAGCCCGCCGCGTCAGGATCGAACCATCCTCAACGCCGCGGATTACATACTCCATTCACTACAACCATCCGCTGATCCAGACACAGTCCTATACGTTTAACTGCTCTGCCGCGGCGTTCGAACAAGAAATCGCAGAAGCACGAACCTTCGGCTTCCTCCACGAGGTTCAGGCCTTGTGGGCGAGGGGATTGGGCAAGGGCGGCACGCTGGATAACACCGTCGTACTATCCGAGCAGGGCGTCGTGAATCAGACTGGACTCCGCTTCCCCAACGAATTCGTCCGCCACAAGGTGCTCGATCTCATCGGCGACATCGCGCTCTTGGGATTCCCCTTCATCGGGCACGTGATTGCGGAACGATCGGGACACGCGATGCACACCAAGCTCGTCGAGCAGATCCTGGCTCAGCGAGACAAGTGGGTGCTCTTGACCGCAGAAAACCCGACGCCGTCATCCGACAGTCGGTCGTCGCTTGGCTTGCTGCGCCCGGTTCCGTCACTCGCCGTCTAACTCTTTTACCATTCTCCCGTCAGCGGTGAGACTTCTCTCCTGCAGCATCAGGGCTGCGAGTGCTATTCCCTTTGTTCACGTCCACAGGGCGTGACCACCCCTAATTCTTCGCCAAACAGTCGCCTCAAAAAAGAAACGCCGGAGGCAAGTGGCCTTACCCCCGGCGTGTAAATCCTGGTGGGACTTACTTACTTCTTCTTCTTCTTCGCTGCCTTCTTCGTTGCCAAGACTCTCACCTCCCTTCACACATTAAGTGGTCCTGCACTACACTGCTTCGGTCAACTGCTCCGTCAGAAGCTCAAACGTGTTCGGCCCAACCTTGCGGAACCGCTTGTCCCGCTTCAACGAGGTGGCAACCGAGGTCAACGGGGTTTTCCCCTTAATCTGCAGCCCGCCCTCGAGCAGCCGCTGCAGCAGCTCTTTGGCATGCATCGCACGGTTGGCCTCTCGAAGTATTTGATATGCCGCTTCCGGCACGCTCTTGCCCACGTATTTGCTTTTTCCAAGGAGAATTTCCCGTGATTGATCCGTCACATCCGTGACCGGCAGGGGGCGAACGCCCTTTTCGTCGGTGATGATTTGGCTGGAAAGGCTGGCCAGTTTGGCTTTGTCGGCTTCAACGCGATACAGCGTTTCCGCCAACTCGAGGTATTTCTTGATCGTGGCAATTTCGTCATCAAGCCGGCGCCGCTTTTTCTCCAGTTCCTGAAAGCGATTGCGGTACGCGCTGATGCGCTGCTCGAGGCCGACCAGAATGTCTGTCAATTCTTCCACAAGCAAGACCTCAACAAAGCATACTTGCTTATTAGCAAAGCTTTCCAATTATGTCAAGCACTCATAGTATTTACTTTGATCGCACATCCCGCGTATATGCCTCGTGTGCAATCAATTGCAAACAAAGCCTTGCCTAGCAAGATCAAGCAGACATTACCATTCATAATTTCAATGTCTTAGATAGCTTCCCGAAATGAACGCCATGGCCATCCCCGACCTATGGTAGGATGGCCGCATGAGCACCCCACTGATTGTCACCACCGAGAAACGCGCTGCTTTGCTCACCGTTGCGGTCGATGCAGCCCAAAAGGCAGGGGCAGTCCTGCTGGATCACGCCAAAAAAGGCTTCAATATCGACTACAAGAACGTGGTCAACCTGGTGACCGACGCCGATCGGGGAGCGGAGGACTGCATCGTCGCCGCGATCCGCGCCAGCTTTCCGGATCACCGCATTCTTGCGGAGGAACGCGGCCGCGACGGAGAATCGGATTCTCCGTTTCTTTGGGTCATCGATCCGCTGGACGGCACAACCAACTTTGCGCATGGCTTTCCGTTTTATTCCGTGTCGATCGGCCTGGAGCATGACGGGGAGGGCCTGCTGGGAGTGGTGCTCGATCCGGTCCGGCAAGAACTATTCACCGCTCAAACCGGTGGGGGGGCGTTTCTAAACGGCACACCGATTCGGGTCTCCTCGGTGCGGCAACTCGAAAAGGCATTACTCGTGACCGGATTTGCCTATGACATCCGGGAAACCGCCGACAACAACCTCGATCACTTTTCAAGAATCTCGTTGCGCGCGCAAGGAGTCCGGCGCACCGGCTCGGCCGCGCTGGATCTTTGTTACGTCGCGACCGGGAGACTGGACGGGTATTGGGAAGTCAAGCTGAGCCCGTGGGACATGGCCGCCGGCGCGGTCATTCTGCAGGAGGCGGGGGGTCTGGTGTCGGGATTTCCCGCAGGCCGATTCTCTCTCTACGATAAGGAACTGGTCGCGACGAACGGGCACATCCACCACGAGTTGCTGGCTGCACTGAACCACCACGCCAACGAATCCTGATACGGCGCTTCTTCCGGGCTCACGCGCCGATCCCCCATATACAGCCTCGAATCCGATGGAGTATCATGCCCATTCTGTAAGATTTTTGTGAAGGAGTAGAGGACCATGGCCAGCCAAGTTCCCCCATCGAAACCGCCGACACCCTCGCCCAACCAACAAGAGGTGTGGGACGTTGAGCTGCTGCACGTCAACGTGTCCCGCAAGGGCAAGCTCGTCAATGCGGAGTGGGCGATTCATCCCCAGATCAAAGCGGACCTGAGCCCGGATGAATGGAAGGAAATCGGCGATCTGATGGGGAAAGTTACCTCCATCGTCGGCAATCGCTTTTCCCAAACCTTGAGCGACGTCGAACCAGACCCACCAGGGAATGCCTGAAAGTTCCGGTGAAGGAGCCTGCATGGACACCTACTATCATCCCAAGGACCTGGGCAAGTTCGGTGACATCGGGAAGGGCAACAAGGAACTCTGGGAAAAATTCATGAGCTACTACAGCGCCGTCTTCGCGGAAGGGGCGCTGACCGAGCGGGAAAAGGCCTTGATCGCGCTCGGCGTCGCTCATGCGGTGCAGTGCCCCTATTGCATCGACGCCTATACGCAGGCCTGTTTGGAAAAGGGTTCGAATACCGAAGAGATGACGGAAGCGGTACACGTCGCCTGCGCGATCCGCGGCGGCGCCTCACTCGTCCACGGGGTGCAAATGCGCAACGTGGCCGAGAAACTTTCCATGTGAACCCGCCGCGGGACTCGTGAAGCGTCGCTCGTATCCCGCAGGGAAGCCGAGCAACGCTCTTCTCCAACAGATACGCTTCACGAACGCCGGTCGACGGTCAGTAGTAGGGGTGTTCGGGGATAGCGAGGGTGAAATACTTCCCCCGCTCTTCGTAGAGAATTCGTTTCGCAGTGAGTGCCTGGAGTACCTCCCCGAGTTGTGCATGATCCACAGCCGACTCGGCCCGCTCTTCCGCAATGGCCTTCCGCAGTTGATCGACCGATTTTGGTGCTTCATTGCACAGATCGATGACCCAGGAGGCCGGCGCATCGAACCGCTCACGCGTGGGCGCGGCGGGATTCCGTCCGTCATAAACCGTCACGTACTCGAAGGCCTTTGAGTAATACAGAAACGGCCGATCCGACGATGTGGTACGTCGCTGCCACTCGATCACGACATCCGACAGTTCCTGGTAGAGGTGGGGATCGACGTTCCAATCGTCCAGCTCATACTCGAAATCGTACGCGATCTTGCTCAAATCCACCTGCCTGCCGTCATACACATACTCGTAGGCCATGCCGGGACCGGTGATCCGCACCCCGTAGTTCTGCGGCCTGGTGTAATACGGGCTGAACCGTTCGAGCCAAAATTTCCCAGAGGCTTCGGGCGGCTGTAGATGGAAGAGAGAAGGGATAAGATCGATCTGGCGCCGGTAATCCTCATTCGTTTCTCCGGGAAACCCAAGGAGAATATTCCAGGACACCGCGACGCGATAGTAAAAGCTCCATTTTAGACAGACGATGTTCTGCATGGGCGTGACGCCCTTGTCCATGGCCCGCAACTGAGTCTGGCTGAGACTTTCCAGCCCGGGCTGCATGCATTTCACTCCGCCGACTGCGAGGGTCCGAATTTGCGGCTTCTGCAGATTACTCTTCGTCTCGATGAACACATCCAAATCGCGACGATCCTCCGCGAACTTGCCAAACAACTGTTCGACGTATTTCATGTCGATGATGTTGTCCACCAGCCGGAATCGCGTCGTATCGTAGCGGCTCGAGAGATGGGCCATTTCGTCTGCGACCTGTTCGGGAGACTTGGCGCGAAACTTCATGCTCTGCGCGTTCAACCCGCAGAAGGTGCAATGGTGCTTTTCCCCCCACCAACAGCCGCGCGACCCCTCGTACAGAAGAATCCGATCCAACCCCCGCGATGCTTCTGTGCCGAGTTCGGCCAGTAAGTGGTAGTAATCGTCGTAGTCTGGGGGACCGGTCTTGGCGAAATCCGTAAACAGCGCAGTATTGGGCTCGAACCGAATTTTCCCTTGCTCTCTATATGTGACACCTTTGATATCGGCAACAGGCTGACCCGTCAGCACCTGCTCGACCAGAGCGGGAAACGTGACTTCTCCTTCGCCCACCACCACATGGTCGATAAAGGGGAACGCCCGAAAATGCTCCAGTCCCATCTCGCCGTCGAAATTGGCGCCGCCGAAGACGATCTTGACCTGCGGATACAGGTCCTTGATCAATTTGGCCATCGTGAGGCTCGCGACATTTTGATCGAAGGTCGACGTGAATCCCACGATCTTATACTGCCCCCAGTCGATGGCCGTGAGGGCCCACATCAAGAACTGCGGCGCGGTCCTTGTGGCCATGTCTTCGAAAAAGCCCATCGGATGTCCGCTCTCCCGGGCGATCTGTTCGAACACGGGCTTGAAGACGCGAGGGTACTCGCTCCGCTTCGGGTTCTCGCGGAACAACAGGTAGGAAAACAGCCACTCGCCGAACAGCGCACGCTTCTCACAGATCGATTCGTACAGCGGCACGCCGATCCGATGCGCAAACCGCACGTTCAAATGGTGGCAATCGACGCCGACCCCCTTCGCTTTCAGCAAAGCCGATAGGGTGCCTAGCTGAATGGACGGATACTTCGAATAGCTGAAGGGCATGTTGACGAGCGCCACCGGAGCCATGTCGCTCATCTGATGCCTCGGTGTCCCATGGTGCGGGCCTCGCCGCGTCTCACGTCATCGCCGCCCTGAACGGCTCGAACTCGCGATCGGCTTTGGCAGCCAGGTAGAAATCGCTTTCGGTCAGGCCGTTGATCTTGTGCGTCCAGATCTCGACTTTGCACTTCCCCCAGGCTACGTACAGATCGGGATGGTGCCCCTCGCTCTCGGCGACGGCGCCGACCTTGTTGGCAAAGGCCAAGGATTGGGCGAAATCCTTGAAGGTATACAACCGTTCAAGATGACCGGCCGGATTCAGCGTCCAGCCTCGCCCCAATTCCTTCAATAGCGACTGCGTGCGATCGGCGGGGAGGGGAGGGACGCCGCCTCGACAAGGCACGCACTTATTGTCCGCAAGACTCATGGCAACTCCTTATAGACGAATGCGGGGACGTCTGCCGCTTGTCCGCGGGTATTCTACGAGGGCCGCCTTCGCGCCCGCAACCGGATGATCACCGGCGCACTCCAAGTTCCACGGATTCTCCTACCGGCGTCACATGCGCCCCCTGGAAGAACAATCCGCGGTTGATATCTCCAACGCTGACGATGCCGACAAGCCGTCCCTTTTCCACCACCGGGATCCGCCGAAAATTCTTCAGCCCCATATAAGAGGCGGCCTCCAGCACCGGAACGGCCGGAGAGACCGTCAGCGGATTGAGGCTCATAATATCTTGAACTTTTTGTCCGAGGACGTCGGCATAACCCTCCTCCATTTCGACGAAGTCTCGGCTGTGGACGTTGTCGTGAATGTATTCCCCGTAGTTGGGATATAGCGGGAGCAGGACGTCACGGAGCGTGACCATTCCCACCAGCAGATTGTCCTCTTCGACGATGGGAATTGAGCCGCAATGCCGGCTCAGCATCTTGGTCACCACCGAACGAACCGAATCGGTCGGACGCGCCGTCACCACGCCGGTCGACATGACATCCTTTACGAGCATGGCAGCCTCCTTGGGTGAAGGGCCGTGGCGCAGGGCCGCGGCTTCCAATGATGGGGGAAACGATGATGTATTCTGGTGCTCCGCGGAAATGCAATGCAAGCCCCGTCGCCAGCGAACCATCTTGCCGTGAATCAGTCGCCCTCGTCGGGAGCCCCTCCGGATTTCGCAAGGTCATCCATCTTGATCTTGCCGGGATCGAACTTCGCCGCCGCCTTGCTCATCCGCTCCAGGGCCTCATCGAACGAGAGCAGCGGAGCCTCTTTGGATCGAAACCGGATCGGATTGACCCGCGCGACCACAAAACTCTTGAGATAGGGACTCGTCAAGCCCTTCGCCTTCAAAGCCTCAACCTGTGTGACCACCAGATCATCCAGATCCAGCAGCATGCGAGCCCGTTGTTGCCTCACTGAGATAGCGGTCCGCAGGGCTTGCGCAAGAAACGTGTCCACACGTTTCAACACGGGATGATACGCTCCGCCGCTGAAGCGAGGGCGCTCTTCATAGCAAAGCCCCAAGGTAATCAGAGCCGGTTCCTCGAACTCCAACGCATAGGTATCCTCGGTCGCCCCATCCAACCGAGCCAGCTCTTTGTACATACGAATGACCTCGAGGGCCTTTTCACGGAGGTTGTGCGCCTTTTCCGTATTGAGTGCCAGGATCTGATAGGCCGCGGTCGCTTCCGGTACCACGATGGCCGTGATGCTCTTGGCGCCCAACGTCCGCATCGCCGAAAGGCGATGGTGTCCGTTCGGAGTCCAATACTTGGCGGCGCGGTCAGGCTGGTGGGCATGCACCGCAATAATCGGATCCAAGAATCGGCCCAGCTTGCTGATCACGGCTTCCAATTTCCGGACATGGGTATCCGACAGATTGCGCTGATAGGGGGTTGGTTCGACCAACTCGATCGGCAGGGCCGCGAGCAGGAGCCATCGCCCGCCGAACGGTTCACGGTAGGTGGCCAGCACCCGTCCCGCGTCTCCCTCAATCGTCCGTTGCAGGGCCACCACATCAGCCGGAGGCGAGACCCCCTGCAAATCTTTGGCAATCAGGCCTGTGGAGGCGCCGGCTGGTTTTCGCCGCCTCCTCGTCCCATCGGGCGGCTTGCTCGCTGTGACTTTCTTTGCAGACATACGAGAAATATGGTAGGGAAGTGGCGGTTGAAAAGAAAGCCCCCGTCGCCAAGCATGCCGGGATCATCGCCAGGGGCTCGCGCCGGAATATGCGCATTGGAGGTGGCTATCTCGTCTGTCCTCCGCATCGGTCATCGAGGAGCCTGCGGCCACGCCCCGGAGAACACGCTGGCGTCCATTTGGAAGGCTCGGGCCTGCCGCGCCGACCTCGTTGAAGTCGATCTCCGCGCCACATCAGACGGTCATCTCGTCTTGATTCACGATGAGACCGTCGACCGGACTACGAACAAGACCGGTTTGGTGGCGGAGATGACCCTTGATCAATTGCAGCGGCTCAATGCCGGCAACTGGCAACGCATTCCGACCTTGGAAGAGGCCTTGGAAATCGCCTCCGGTGCGCTCGGAATCATCCTTGAATTGAAGGCCGAGGGGATCGGCCCAGAAGCCGCGCTGATCGTCAAACGTACCGGCTTCACCGGCCCGCTCATCTATGCCTCATTCCTGATCCCGGAGCTGCAACGGGTCCGGCATACCCACGAAGCGGCGCAGCTCATGGTCCTGCTCGGAAACCCATTGCCCGCCGATCCGGTGGCCGATGCCGTAGCGGTCGGCGCCACATATATCGGCCTGCATTCTTGGACGATCACCCCCGCTCTCCTGCAGACTTATCACAACCTCGACAGACGTGTCTTCGCCTACACCGTGAACGAACCTTCCGAGATCCGACGCCTGTGCGACCTTGGGGTGGACGGCATCATTTCCGACTACCCGGACCGTATATGAAATCGACTGAGAGCAGATGGCGTATGGCCTAGGACCCTGAAAGGGAAGAGTCCCATCGCCGCCATAGGCTATAAGCCATTTGCTATACGCTCCTACGCCGTCCCCAGTTTCACCACCACTTGGTTCGCCGCCACACTGTTCGGCACCACGATCATCCGCTGATCGGCGGTGCGCACGACGATATAGCCCATCGTCATCTCATCGATCACACCGGTCTCCAATCCCGTGGGCGCCGAAAGTTGGACCCGGTCGCCGACCTCGAAGGGCTGATAGAACAAAAGCGCGAATCCGGAGACCAAATTACTCAAGGTGCTCTGTGCGGCCAATCCGAACAAGATAGACGCCACTCCCGCGCTGGCCAGCAGGGCTGTGCCCAAGGCATGCAGTTGCGGAATGGCATTCATGTAGAGGATCAACGCCAGCGTATAGACCACCACCTGGCCTAACCGCACCAGAAGCGTAGAGGCCGTATGGTCGATCAGCAGGTGCTCCACGCGCCGGACGGCCAACCGGATCAAGCGAGCCAGGAACCAAGCAATCAAGATGAACAAGAAGGCGTAGAACGCCGCCCCGATCAGGGTGGCGGGATTCACAAAATCGCCCTGAACCAATTGCTCGAGAAAAGACATATACACCTCCCTCACGCCGAACTCAGACGAGGATACGGACAATGAGGTCGACTATATGCCATGTGTGGAAGGAAACGGGAGCGGAAAAGAAGGGAGCAGATATGCCACGGGCGACCCTTCACTACGGTGGGAGGTCGCCCGTGGTTGGCGCTTAGGACGCCGAAGTGCGTTCAATTGTGCTATCGCAGAGACCCGCTCGAGAACGAGAGACGTGGGGTTTCTTGTCGGGGGATCAATAATCCCAGGTGCTTGTGTTCCTCACCGCTCGTGCCGCCTTCGTCATACGCACAGGCGATATTCCTGTTGGTCATGTGCCGTGAGGCACCACCGGAGAAGTGTGGGGAGCGATGACCGACGAGAAGCCCGCCCTCAGTTCGGCAGGCCGTTCTGGCCCGGTGGACTGCGTTCTTCCATTGTGAACCTCCCCGGTTGAGGAGTGGCGGGGAATTGGCGGGCGCGCGCCGCTGACAAACCCCGTCACAGTGAACGAACTCTTAACTGTGGACCACGCGCGTATCATACGCCTGCGAGAAAATCTGTCAACAGGGAATTCGGCCCTAGCCGATTTCCGAACATCGTCATCGGAAGAACTTGGTCGGGCTGGGCATGAGTCATCAATACAAAACGGGCCCCTATCCGGAAGGGGCCCGCTCGTGGCGCTTGGGACGCCGTGGTCGTTATCCAATTGTCGCGGCCCTGCGAGGGCCCGTCGAAGGAAGGGAACTGTACGCTTCAGTCTGTGTCAGCCATGCGCAAGAGAATGGGTGAACCACTCACAGTACCAGCGGAAGGCTCTCGAACTGGGGCGTCGAACACGAGTGAGGTTGAGTGCGTCGCGTGTGCCGGGCGGCACCGCCCATGGAGAACCGGCTAGTACGACCGACGAAGCGCCTGCCGTCTGATCGACGGGCCTAGCGGGCCAGGTGGAGTAGTATCGTCCATCGTCTACCCTCCTCTCTGCTATGGGATTTCGTAGGGTGCCTGGGTGACAGCCGTACGGTCTGTCCGACGCCCCACAGCCATCCGAAATAGGGCCGCACTTCCTTCTGTACGCTCGTTAGAAGATTCTGTCAAGCGCAGGCCGGCTGACTCCGCTGTCGGTCGACGCAGGATCACTCGACGTGATCAGCTCTACTGGCCTCCCTGCTGCTGTTGTTTCTTCATCATTTCTTGCAGCTTCTTCATCATTTCCGCCGCCTCCGGCGGAGCCTCGCCGCCTGCTGCGGCGTCCCCGCTCCGCTGAGCCCGGCGCTGTTTGGCATCGCGCATCATCTTTTCGAAATCGGCTCCGCCTTGGCCCTGTTGCATCTGCTCGCGCCCCGCCTTCATCTTGTTCGCAATGTCACTCAAGTTCTGACGCGCATAGTCGGACGGCACGGTGAACAAATTGGCGTCGAGGCTTTTCCTCTCAACCCCCGTCACTTGGGACCGTGACGATTCCTTGCCGTCCTCTCCAAAGTGGATGGTCCGCAGTCCGAACCCGCCTTCCTTGACCAGTTGCTTGACCCATGCAGGCTGTGAAGAATCCTGCACTCGCTTTGGATCCAGGAAGGCTGTGGCGCCGCGCCCAAATCCCTTCGCCACGCAGATTTCAAGTTCCAACTTTTTGGTCTCCTTATCGATCACGCGCCAGACTTCACAGGAATAGCCGGCCACCTTATCGGTCTTTCCTGTGCGGTCGACTGATTTCTTGTCGATCTCCTCCTTCATGAGATCGCCCATTTTGTCGCTCGCGGCGTCCAGGTTGAATTCCATGGCGACTTTCTTCTCGGGCATCAACATGACCATGGTGCGCTTCTGCCCATCCATGATCATCACGTGATTCTGGCCCTCTTGCCGCTTACGTTCCATCCGCGCCATGTCGCCCTTGACATACCAATCCATGGCCGTGGGCTGACTCCCCATGTCGAAATGGGTCATCTTCATATGCAGGATACCTTCAAAGTCCCCGGCCTTCGACAACCCCGGTACGCCCAGCATTCCGATCGCAAGGACGAACGCACTGGTGCGAATGTTCATGGTGCAAGACTCCAGGTTAGAGTGACCGCGCTCAGGCCGGCTCTAGTGTACTCCAGCGTCTGAGGTGAATCCAGGAGCGCGCCGGATGAGGCTCAGCGTATCTTCAATCGATCGAAATCGACCCCTTCCGGGGCGGACGGCGTAGCAAGCTTCATCGCTTCAAGCGTCTTTACCACCACGTCGGCAACAACTAAATTGCGGTACCATTTTCTGTCGGCCGGCACGATATACCAAGGCGCCCAGTCCGTGCTGGTCGCGGAAATCACGTCATCGAAGGCCTCCATATACCGCCCCCACAATTTCCGTTCCTCCAGGTCACCCTCGCTGAACTTCCAGCGCTTCTCAGGGTCTCTGATGCGCTCCTCCAGCCGCTCCTTCTGTTCCTTCTTGGAAATATGGAGAAAGAATTTCACGATGGCCGTCCCGTGCTCGGCCAGCAGCTCTTCGAACTCGCGAATCTGGTCGAACCGCCGCCCCACCTCCTTATCCGACACCCATCCATGCACCCGGGTAATCAGCACATCCTCATAGTGCGAGCGGTTGAAAATCCCGATGAATCCCTTGGGAGGCACTTCCTGATGCACCCGCCAGAGAAAGTCATGGGCCAACTCCTTGGACGTGGGCGCCTTGAACGTCGCCACCCGGCAGCCTTGCGGATTCACGCCCGACATGACGCTCTTAATCGTCCCATCCTTGCCGCTCGTATCCATGCCCTGCAGGACGATCAGCAGGGCGCGGCTTCCGTTCGCATACAACCGCTCTTGCAGTTGGTCGAGTTTGGCGATCAATCCCGCCGCCGCCGCCTTGGCGTTATTTTTTCCATCTTCATTCTTTTTGTAGGAACCGGTGTCATCGGGATCCAGCGTGGCAAGGTGGACGCGGCTTCCTGGCTTCACGAGATAGCGTTTCATTTCAACCTCCCTGGTCCAACACAACGTCTCTTGCTCACGATACGCTTCCGGGAAGGGTTTGGAAAGGCGGGGGTGGCGATCGGTGCGATCGGGGACTACAGGGGTCGGCGATAAAATTGCGCGATATTTCTCGGCTGATATTGATCCGGATTGCGCGCGGCTTATCTCTTTCGTAGACCGTTCGTTTCGCACCTCAGCCATTCATTCAGGAAGGGAGTCCAGCATGATCAAAGAAGTGACCGGTGACATTCTGCTTTCGAAAGCCGGCGCCATCGCCCACGGCATCGCGCCGAACGACGATTTCAAACAGGGCTTGGCGCTCGCATTGCGCGAGCAGTGGCCAGGCATGTACAAGGATTTTCGCCACTACTGTCAAACCTACCATCCCAAACCCGGAAGCCTTTGGTCGTGGAAAGGACCGAGTTCTCCCGTCATTTACAATCTGTTTACGCAGGAGCCGGCCGACGATCGGCAGGGGCGGCCCGGGAAGGCTTCGCTCCCGAACGTGAACCACGCCTTACAGGCGCTCAAGCAGGAGTTGGCCGCCAACAAGGTCGCGAGTGTAGCCCTGCCGAAACTTGCCACAGGGGTAGGGGGCTTGAGCTGGGATGAGGTGGCACCGGTGTTGACGGCGCTCCTCAAGGATGCCGGCATTCCCGTCTACCTGTATACGACCTATCGAAAGGGAGTTGCGGCGCAGGAAGCCTAGCGGGAGCGACCCGCGCTGTGCGCCTCGACGAGGTACTGAAGCAATGCCGCGGTCTCGGCCTGCCGCTCCAGATAGTAGCGGGCTGCAGACCGCACCTTCTTCCCGATCCGCACGGTCATGATCCGGTCGTCCGGAATGGAAAACACGTCCTCATCGGTATCGTCGTCTCCGACGTAGAGCGCGGCCGAGCTCTTGAGTTGATGCATCAGCTCCAGCATCGCGGCGCCCTTGTGGGGTGTGCCGGAGGGAATGACGTTGACCACGGCCTTCCCCAATACCAGCCGAGGCGGCGGCATGAGCTGCGCGATCGCTTGAAAGACGGCCTCGCGGGCTACCTTGGGTGAGCAGGCCTGTCGGTAATGAAAGGTGAGCGAATAGATCTTGTCCTCGAGCACCACCCCGCTGTGCGTGAGCGTCTCTTCGAATTTTCCCACCGTGCGCTTCCAGGCCTGACAGCACTCCAACGCCTGCTGCATGACCTGAGCGGAGGTGTGGAGACCTTCCAGACCGTGGTTCCCCACCAGGTGGGCGGCAGCTCCATTGATGCGTGGGCGAAGATCCGCGAGGGAACGACCAGAAATGATCGCGGTCGCGGCGTGGGCGCTCAAGGCTTCGAGCGCGCTCCGAATCGGCTGCGACAGCTTGGGGGCGTCCCGATCCTGGACGATGCGCGCGAGCGTGCCGTCGAAGTCGAACGCGTACAGAGTCGATGGCTCATCTACCAGGCGTTGCAATGCCCGTTTGCCTGGAGCTCGGAGAAGATACTGCATGGAGTCGGTCAGCGAACGATTCCGGCCGTTTGCCCTACTTGCTTCATCACGCGGAACCGGCGACGCATCCGAGCCGCATCCATGAGCATTCGTCCTGCCCAGCGGTAGACATTAAACTCCTGAATGAGTCCGCGCATACTGCGCATGCGGGCCCGCTGCTCGCCGGGGCTCATGGTCAGCGCCAAATGCAGCGCCGCCGCGCACTGGTCGATGTCGTAGGGGTTGACGACGACCGCCTCCGGAAGTTCCTGCACCGCGCCCGTGAACTGGCTGAGGATGAGGACTCCCTGCTCATCGTCACGAGCCGCGATAAATTCCTTCGCCACCAAGTTCATCCCATCGTGAAGACTGCTCACGAAGCAGAGCTCCGACGCCCGATAGTACTCGTACACGTCCGGCGGCTCGTGGTGTTTCACCTTAAGCACGATCGGCTCATAGCCCTCGCGCCCGAACCGCTTGTTGATCCGTTCGGTGAGCGCATAGACCTGGTCGTGGAAGTGCTGGTATTGATCGATGATGGTCCGGCTCGGCGCCGCGATTTGGATGAACGAAAATTTGCCGATCCACTCGGGCTGCAATTCGAACAACCGCTCCACGGCCAGGAACCGCTCGATGATCCCTTTCGTGTAATCCAGCCGATCGACTCCGATGCCCACGAGCCGATCCGGTCCCATCGCATGCCGCTCGCGGATGTGCTGCCGGCAATCAGGTACCGGCCGCTGCGTCTCGATCCAGCGCGAAGGCCACTCGATCGAGATCGGGTAATGATTCACCGCGGTCAACTTGCCGCCGTAGGAAACCGTGGACGTATCCCGATCGATGCGAGCCTCGAGGATCCGGTCGATGGAATAAATGAAATTATTGCAGTGCACCCGCGTGTGGAAACCCACGATGCTGCTGCCCAGCAACCCTTCCAGGATTTCCTTTCGCCAAGGACAAATGCCGTAGCTCTCGGCATTGGGCCAGGGAATATGCCAGAACATGATGATCGTGGCGTTTGGCAGTTTCTCCCGCACCATCTTAGGAAGCAGTGCGAAGTGATAATCCTGGACCAGCACGACGGGATCGTCGGTCGTGGCTTCCTCGATGACGGCCTGCGCGAACCGCTCATTGACCGAGACATACCGTTCCCAATCCGACGTCCGAAACGTGGGTCGCACGTGCGCGTTGTGGCAGAGCGGCCACAGGCCCTCGTTGGCGAAGCCGTAGTAGTATCCCGCCTCTTCATCGGGAGTCAGCCAGATCCGCCGAATGTCGTAGGACGGGTGGTCGGGCGGCACCTTCACGTGGTCCCTCGCATCCACCACTTCCCGGTCAGCCGACCCATTGCCATGGGCGATCCAGACACCGGAGCAGGCGCGCATGACCGGTTCCAAGGCCGATACGAGGCCGCTCGCCGGCGTCTGCACCTCGATCTTTTGTCCGCGCCGATTGTGGATGTACGGCTGCCGGTTGGAGACAATCAAGATTTCGTCGCCGGAGAGGTGTTCATGCAAAATGGTCTTGAGACTCGCGGGGCTCCATGTGATCTGGCTCTCGTCGCGCATGCGTCGATCCGCTTCAAGTTCTCGGACCAGTTCATGTAGGTCCTGCGCCACCGGGTGCAATTCCGACGAATGGACCTGGCCGCTCAGCGACGGCAATCCGCCTCGATTCAGCATCGCCCGGACGCCCAATACCCACCCGCGCCAACTGATATGGGCCACCATCACCGTGACCATGGAGATGACCGCGGCGAGCCCGGCGAAGAGGTAGAAGATGTACCATTTCGTGTCGGTGCTGCGTTGATGCACGAAACTCATGTCGTGGACCAGCATCAACCGGCCATGGGCTTTCCCTCCGGCTTGAATCGTAGCCGCCACCACATGCAACGGTCCCTGCGCGAGGTTCACCACGTCGGACGTGCCGGCAGGAAGATCAGCCAGGCTCTCGCACGAGAGCTGATCGGGATAGGTCAACGTTTGATAGAGCAGCCGGTTCTGCGAGTCACAAAAGCCCAGCGCGTAGAGACGCTCGTCTTGAATAACCTTGTGGAAGTAGGCAAAGATCTTCGTGCGGGAGCGTGAAGCCACCAACTCGGCCAGCGGCGCCTCCATAGTGCTGGCCAGCAGGCGCGACCGGCTTTCGAGGTCTCGGGTAAACCATTTCAGGGTCAGCGAGTCGACGAGGGGCACCACGCCGTAGGCGACGGCAGCCAACACCAGCAGGAGCGGAAGTACGAATCGCAGGGAGAGCCGCATTTTTACTCCTGGTCGTTTACTTTGCCGACGAAATCACTTATGGTCGGAAGCATGTATCCGTACGGACTGATCGGAAACTGCCACGTCTCGGCCCATATCCATGAATCCGGCTCCGTCGATTGGCTCTGCCTGCCGCGGCCCGATAGCGAACCGGTCTTTGGCCGCATGCTGGATCCGGACGGTGGGCATTTTTCCATATCAAGCCCGATCGACGCCGCACAAGTCAAGACAACACAACGCTATTTGCCCAATACAAATATTCTCGTCACCGAGGTGTCCACGTCCAAAGGTGACACATTCCGCATCACCGATTTTTGTCCGCGGTTCGAACAGTATGGTCGGGTGTACCGGCCGGCCGCGCTCTTCCGAATTGTCGAACCCTTGGCCGGCACTCCCTCCATTCAAGTCAGTTGCCGTCCAGTCACCGGATGGGGCAAGGAATATGCCCGGGGCATGCGTGGTAACAGCCATGTCCGCTACGACATCCGAGGGGAATACCTCCGACTCCTGACCAACATGCCGCTTACGTACCTGTATGAAGAGCGGCGGTTTGCCCTCACGGACAAGACCTACTTTGCCTTGACCTGGGGCTTGGGCGTGGAGGACGACCTCGCCAAGGTCAGCCACGAGTTCCTCGACCAGACGGCCCGCTACTGGCGCACCTGGGTGAAGCATTGTTCGATTCCGGTTCTCCACCAGGAAGAGGTCATTCGATCGGCCTTGGCACTGAAGCTCCATTGCTATGAAGATACCGGTGCCATCCTGGCCGCCCTGACGACGAGCCTCCCGGAGGATCCCGGAGGTCCCCGAAATTGGGACTACCGGTTCTGCTGGCTGCGTGATGCGTACTTTTCGCTGACGGCTTTCCATAACCTCGGTCACTTCGAGGAAATGGAAGGGTTCCTCAAATTCCTGCTCAACATCGCCTATGCCCACGAGCATTCCCGGGAACGCTTGGCTCCGGTCTACACGCTGAGCCAGGATCTGCCCCTGCCCGAAACCGAGCACCAAAATTGGAGCGGCTTCCGCGGCAGCGCCCCGGTGCGCAACAACAACCAGGCCGCCGAGCATGTGCAGAACGACGTCTACGGAGAGTTGGTGCTCACACTCGCGCCGATCTTCTCCGACAATCGGTTTTACGATCTGCGCACAAAGGACCACGAGCAACTCGTCGCGAACCTCGCGCGGCTCTGTGAGCGAAACATCGCGCAGGCGGATGCGGGCCTCTGGGAAATCCGCAACGGCTGGCAGGAACATTCCTTTTCGAATTTGATGTGCTGGGCCGGGCTCGACCGTGCCTATCGGATGCAGCGGGCGGGGTTCCTGCCTTCACTCACGTCTGATATCGGCGCCGCGCGGGCGCGGGCCGAACAGGCGCTGTTGAAGGCCTCAAAAGATGGCGCCCTGCGCAACGGTCCGAATGATGACACCTTCGATGCCTCTTTGGCACAGGCCCCGATCCTCGGCTTTCCAAATCGCGAGGTCTGCGAAGCCACCATGAAACAGATCGCGCAGGAACTGTCCGTCCGAACCGACGGGCGTGACACGGGCTTCTACTTCCGCTATCTCCGGACCGACGATTTCGGCCGCCCCAAATCCAGCTTCGTCATCTGCTCATTCTGGGTCGTGCAGGCCTTGGCCAAGCTCGGGCACATGGCCGAGGCGCAACGCATCATGGCGCAGGTCCTGACAGGGGCCAATCACCTGGGTCTCTTCGCCGAACACTTCGTGCCGGAAACCAGAACGCAGCTCGGCAATTTCCCGCAAGCCTACTCCCACGTCGGGCTCATCAATGCCGCCTTTGCGGTGAGTCCGCACTGGGCCGACACCCTCTAGCAGGCCGTGACACAGTGATGATGGCCCGCCCGGTACGGGCGTGGGCGAACATTCGCGGACAATCTTGGCATTGCCCGCGGGCCGTTCAAAAAGGAGCTCGTCTATGTGGTGGACTTACGCGCTTCTCTCGGCATTCTTCGCAGCCCTTACCACCATTTTTGCGAAGGTCGGCGTCGCTGACGTCACGCCGAATTTGGCGACGGCAATCCGCACCATCGTCATCCTCATCATGGCGTGGGGGATCGTCGCGGCGACGGGAGAAACGGCGGGACTGCCGCTCGTGTCCGCTCGGTCACTGCTGTTCCTGACGTTGTCGGCCGTGGCGACGGGGCTTTCGTGGATGTGTTACTTCCAAGCGCTGCAGGTCGGCCAAGCCACGGCGGTCGCGGGAATCGACAAGACCAGCCTGGTCATGACGCTGGTCCTGGCTGTGATGTTCTTGGGTGAGCCTCTGGCCTTGAAGTCCGTGGCAGGCGTCTTGCTGATCCTGGGCGGGGCCTTGCTGCTGATCCGCTGATCATTCGCCCGCCTATTCTTCGCCTCGGTTGCGCCCTCCGGTCGGTGCCGTCACACGAATCGTTCCGGACTCGCTCAGAGCCTTGCCTCCCGGCGTGGAAGGCTCCACCTTGGCGGTGTATTTGTAAACGCCGGCCCTGTGGAAGCAGAGGCTTGCGCTCTGGTTCGGCGCGATGTTGCTGAAACCCCGCGTAAAGCCGAGGAAGTTCGAGAAGCCGCGCTGGCAACTCAGCATGTCGGGAGTCAGGCCGGGAAAGTCCACCCGCGTTGGCGTCTGACGCTGGTTGGTCCACTGGATCTCATCACCGATGCGGACCGAGAGCTCCGATTGACTCAGTCGATCTTTGAACTTCAGATCATGCGTCACGGCCGTCCGGGTCGTCGACGGAAGCGCCGCGCAGCCACCCAAGATGATGATGCCTGCCAGCACCGCATAGCCTGTCCGCATGGCGCCCTCCCGGTTAATGTTCGAAGGCCCGTACTGTAAGGGATCCTTCTGAAGCGGTGCAAGCCTGCGCCTCGCGTCCATGCGCCGACAGGCCTGGGTAGCAATACCTGAAGAACCTTCGCCCGAGCGTGTGCCGAGGCCGGGGCTCACGACCCGCCGCGAGATTTCTTTTTAAGAAGGTACACGCTTTCGGTGGCCGGGCAGCGGCCCTTGAGGCCGCCGGGGACATCGAGGCTGGTCAGCAGGGTGATGTCATATTGCTCGCCGTAGTGCCGCCGGATCTCTTCGTTGTCGACCGAGAAGGGCGGTCCCTCCATCACCTGCTGGTCGTACTCGAAGGAGATAAGTAGTTGCGGCGCATTCGCGGTGAGGGTGGTCAAGTGCGCGCTGTATCGGTTGCGCATTGACGGCGGTAGGGCGACCAAGGCTGCTCGGTCATACACGGCATCAACCGGACCCAGTAGCTCAGGCGTGACCTTGAAGATGTCGCCTACGAAGATGTCGAGCTGCGGGGCACGATAGTGATCGAGTGTGTCGACCTTCGTGATCGTCGGCGTCACGCCGAGCTTCGCGAACAATTGTTCAACGGCCAGGGCGCTCAATTCGGCTCCGGCCACCCGATAATCGCGAGACAACAACCAACCGATATCGAGCGTCTTGCCGCAGAGCGGCAGAAACACGCGACTCCCTTTCGTCAGCGACAGTTCGTCGACGTATTTGACGAGAAGGGGATTGGGTTCGCTCTGGTGAAACCCAATCTCATTCTTCTTCCACCGATCATGCCAAAACTGCGCGTCCATGCTTGATCATCTCTCCCTATAAACGGCATCGCCCCTTGCGGCGGATTCTCCGGCATTGAGACATAAAAAAGGGCCCGGAGGACATCCGGGCCCTTGCGTGGTGGAGGCGAGGGGAGTTGAACCCCTGTCCGAAGATCTTCGGCGCACCGGTTCTACATGTGTAGCCGATTGTTTAGATTTCGCAGCCACCCACGCCCATCGGCAGGCTTAGAATAGCCGCTAGCCCAGAAAAGTCTCGTCCCCCGACGCTGAGCACCGGCGTGGGACCAGCCCGCTGCATCGCGCCATTCCACCCCCGCGGG